>ONLA01000077.1 GCA_900318495.1 uncultured Eubacteriales bacterium | reverse complement strand
AGGCTTTTGGCGGCACAGCCGCCGGCGAGCGCTCCGAAGAATTTTGCATTGAAGTTGTTGACAGCTATAACGAGGTGCGCGGTAAGCTTCCGAGGGTTAAAAAGCTGACTGACAAGCGCCGCAGACTTATTTCAAACGCGGACAGGCTGTTGAAGGAGCTGGGGATTAATTCTTTCAGGGAATTTTTCCAAATGGCGGCGCAGTCCTGTTTCCTTAACGGCGGCAGCGGAAAGTGGAAGGGCTGTTCGTTTGACTGGCTTCTTGAGGAAAACAACCTTGTGCGCGTTGCCGAGGGCGTGTTTGACGACGGCGGCGAAGAACCGCGCGCCGGGCGGTCTTATGACCTTGAGGACATCGACAAAATAAACACGCTCGACTGGATTTGCTAATACAATCGGCTTCGCAGAATAAGCAGGATTTTCTTTTCACGGCGGCAGACCTGAACCTGAGTCATATTCATCAGCCGCGCTGTCTGAACCTGCGTGCGGTTTTTGAAGTAGCGCAGGACAATAATTTTACGGTCGTCCGCGCCGAGCGACTCAACCGCCTGATACAAGGTCAGGCGTTCGGTTATTTCGTACTGGATATCGGGCGAGGGAATTTCAACGCGGCGCTCCTCCCCCTCTCCGTCCGTTTCGCTCAGCGGAACCACGGGACGTGAGCAGGCAAGCGCCTGCGCAATCATCTCTTCCCCGGTTCCCAAGGCTTCGCTGAGCTCGGACACCGTTAAGTCCCTGCCGCTTTTCAGCCTGTTTTCGTTGTTGATACGGCTGATTTTCAGCGACAGCTCGCGCAGCGAACGGCTCACCTTAACGCTGCCGCCGCCGCGAAAAAGCTGTTTCAGCTCGCCCATTATCACCGGAAAGGCGTAGGTTGAAAACCTGCAGCCAAGGCTTTCGTCAAAACGGTTCACCGCCTTGGCAAGCCCCAGACAGCCTGCGGAATACAGCTCCTCGTATTCTATTCCCTTGCCCGAAAACCGCCTGCAGCAGGCGTGAACCAGCCCGAGGTTTTCGCGCGCGAGGTCGTTTTCCGACTTGCTCATACGGCTATGTATTTTTCAAGGGTGACGGTCGTGCCCTTTTGCGGCTTCGAGCTGACTCTTACGGCGTCGCAAAAGCTCTGCATAACGGCAAAGCCCAGCCCGGCGCGTTCCTCGTCGGGCGCGGTGGTGAACAGCGGCTGCATAGCCTGCTTAACGTCCTCGATTCCGCAGCCCCTGTCCCTGATTTTCACAACAACCCTGTTGTCCTCAAAAATTTTCGCGGTGATGAATACGGTGCCGGCTCCGCGCCTGTAGCCGTGCACAATGCAGTTTGTAACCGCTTCGCTGACAGCGGTTTTCAGGTCGCTGAGCTCCTCAACCGTCGGGTCAAGGTTCATTACAAACGCGGCGACAGCGGCGCGCGCAAAGCTTTCGTTGCAGCTTTTTGACGGAAAGCTGAGCTTCATTTCATTTTTTGTTTTCATCTGAGCACCCCCAAGCCTTCAAGTCCCGACATCGCGAATATACGGTAAATATGGTCGGGGATGTTCACAACCCTGAGCCTGCCGCCAATCAGCTTCATTTGGCGGTATCTGCCCATCACAAGCCCCACTCCCGAGGAGTCCATAAACCTGACCGAGCCGAAATCAAGGCACAGCAGACGCGGCTTTAGCGACTGTGCGGCGCCGTCGATTGAGGTTCTTAGCCTTGCGGCGGCGTCGTGGTCGATTTCGCCGTCTATGTAAGCGGTCAGAACGTTGTCGTGATAATCTGTTTGCAGCATATTAATCTTCCTTTCGCGGCTGAGCGCCGCAGCCTGATTCGGGCAAAAAAAGCCCCATACCAATCATAATTAGTATGGAGCGAAAAATTTGTTTTATTCTGTAGCGGTCAAAAATTTTAGGCAATACCGCACAATTTAAGGCGCACGGCTTGCTTGAATTGTGCGGTGCTGCCTTTATCCTCTGGTTTTTTCCGCGTCAAGCGCAGACACCGCGCCGCAGATTTCAGCGCCTGCCACCCAATAATATTTGTACGCCGCGGTCAGCTTGCGTTCGCCGTTAAAATAGTAAACAGCGTTCGAAATGTTATCACCCGCAAGGCTTTTGCGCTTTGCTTCGGCGCCGGCGGACTTCATATTGTCCGGAAGCGAGTTCAGGGAATCGTACTTCTTCGAAATTTCGGCTGAAAGCAGCTTTTCGGCGTTTTCCCTGTCCGCGCTCGACATAGCGATAATATCGTCCGCCGTCGCCTTCTGACCTGTTTCCACGTTGATGTTATAAACGTTAAAGCCGCTGTTCGGGGTGTCAACCGACCGCGTTTCAATGACAAGGCTCAGAATATTGTCGTTGAGGTAAGCCTGATAATCGGTGCGCGGCGAGGGGTTGGAATCGCCTGCTCCTCGCCCGTTATTTGAAAGCTGCCCTTGTAGAGCTTGCTGACCTTTTTTTCGGGGTAAACATAGTCGTCAACGTCGGTGCTGAACACACGGGTTTCGTCGGTCACCTGCACCGTTTCGGCAGGGGCTTCGGAAGCGCCGCCGCCCGAAAACGAGCACGAGCAAAGCGAAGCCGCAAAAGCGCAGAGCAGCGCCGCGCAAACTGTTTTTTTCATAATACTACCGCCCTTCCACAATAATTTCGGTTATGAATTCAATTTCAGGCTTCCGCCTTTATTGTAACATTAAACCAACGGCATTTCAACATTTTCCGGCATTTTGCGGCAATGAAGTTTAACCAATTCAACACCGCAAAATCATCAAACCTGAATTATAACGACATTTCCTGATTTTTTTGAATTTACATCTTGTAATTTTGCAATTCGTGTGATATAATAAAGCTTAGTGAAAAGAAAGCATAAGGGCCATTAGCTCAGCTGGGAGAGCGCCAGGTTCGCAATCTGGAGGTCAGGGGTTCGATCCCCCTATGGTCCACCACCGCCGCCCGAGTTTGCTCGGGCGGCATTTCTATTATATTAACATCCCGATAAATCGGGATTTGAAGGAGGTAATCATAGTGAATGAATTTAACGGATATGTTCGTGAGGTTTTTTCCGCAGCCGGTGATATTGTCATAAAACCTATGATGGGTGGATTTCTTGTATACTTCAATGGTAAACTGATAGGTGACATTTGCGGTAATGAACTGTTTTTGAAGAGAACGCTGACATCGGACAGGCTACTTGCAGATTCCGAACTGCGTTATCCGTATGATGGCTCAAAGACACTGATGCATGTATTTGATAGATTTGAAGATACTGCGCTTGTTACGGAGCTTCTGGATGGTATGTATACAGAGCTTCCGGAAAAGAACCCCAAAAAAATCAGATGAGAGACAAATTCTGATTTACCCGATTATAATTCTTTCTATTGTAAAAATACCCGCCTGCTCACGCGATGTGAACAGGCGGGGAATTTTTATGCCGTAATCGGAATATTCTCGCTTTCCTCCATCCCGAGGAAGAACTGGCGGATATTCATATTCAGCTCTACATTCAGTTCATAGTTGCGGTAAACATCAACTGATATCGAATTGACGATCATCTTTTTAGCCGGAGATTTTCTTACATTTGATAATTAAGGCAACAGCGGGTTGCTTGTGTTTTATTACGGTTTGTGTTAGTATTGGTAACAGGGAGGTGTTTTTATGAACACAAAGGACGTTATCTATGAACTGAGGACAAGGAGCGGTATGTCGCAGGATGAGCTTGCGGAAAAGATTTTTGTGACACGGCAGGCGGTGTCGCGCTGGGAAAACGGCGATACCGTGCCGAACACCGAAACGTTGAAGCTGCTTTCAAATCTTTTCAATGTTTCGATCAACACGCTGCTTGGTTCGCCGCGTCAGCTGATCGGCACGGATAAGGACGGCGCACTGAACGAGAACTACTGTAAATGGTGCTACGCGGACGGACAGTACACCTACAGCGATATGGACGAGCTGATCGACGTATGTATTCCTCATATGGCGAAAGAAGGCTTTACCGAAGAACAAGCGCGCGCTTATATGAAGGAGAAGCTCCCACAGCTCGATTATTGGAAGCGCTATGAACAGCTTAGCGACAACGGAGAGTTTGAGCGGTTCAAGCAACAGCTGATCGACGAAATCAACGCTCTGCACATCGAGGGACTGCCGAAGGTAGAGCGCCTGAACGCGCTTGTCGGAAGCTTCGTCAATCTCGCCTATCCCCTGCCGGGCGGTGTCAGCGCGAAATTCCTCGACGACAATACGACATATCTCGGCAATCAGCTTGAACCGGAATTCGGCGGCGAACGCTGCTTTGGCGTTTTAGCAAATATGGATAATATGGATTTTATTCTGGTCAGCACCTATGAGGCAGAAGGTAAAAATCCGGAATTGGTGCTGTATAAAAAGAGATAAGCTTTTTTGCGGCAATAAAACAACCCATTGGCAGGCTGATACTTGCAATCATTTAGAGATTATGGTAGACTATACATAGTAAAGAGGTGATTGCGGTGATAGCAAACAATATCCGTTTTCTCAGAAAACAAGAGAATCTCAGTCAGGAGAAATTTGCCGAGCGTTTCGGCGTCTCGCGCCAATCCGTAGCGAAGTGGGAAAGCGGAGAGAGTGTTCCGGATGTATTGAAATGCCGTGAAATAGCGGAGTATTATACTCTTTCAATCGATGTACTTGTATCCGTGCCGCTCGACGGTTTGGATGCGAACGAAAATACTGCTGACGGAAAGTATATTTTCGGTATGACAGAGGTTACGCAGGACGGACAAGTCAAAATCCCGGAATATGCCCGCAAGGTGTTTGATATTCACGCGGGAGACAGACTAATGGTGATGGGAGATACTTCAAGGGGCGGCATTGCGCTGGCTAAAATCTCTTTAGGTGATATGAAAACAGAATAAATTTATGCGGTGCTGCCTTTATTATTTCAACCGCATATTCAGCGTCGTCCTCAGGGGCGGCGCTTTTTTGCTACGATTTTTAACACACTTGGTTAATCCCGGTTGGTAGAAAGCAGCGTACCGTAATGTTATACTATACATAACAAATCACGGCATTATCATACTTTGGGAGAATCGATATGGAAGCCATCAAAACAGAAAAGCTGGTAAAGAAATATAAGGACAAAACAGCGGTGAAGGGATTGGATCTTACCGTTTATCAGGGCGAGCTGTACGGTCTGCTCGGCGTCAACGGAGCGGGCAAATCCACTACAATCAAAATGTTGTCCTGCCTGACACAGCCTACTTCGGGAGAAGCATGGGTGATGGGGCGCAGCATAAAGAATGAAGCGGAACAAGTCAAGGCGATCATGAATGTTTCTCCGCAAGAAACCGCCGTTGCCGCTAAGCTGAGTGTGCGCGAAAATCTCGAATTCATCGCCCGCATCTATGGCTGCAACAAGAAAGAATCCAAGGAAAAAGCCCGGAAGATGATCGAGGATTTCTCAATGGAAGAAATAGCTAAATGCCGTGCTGCGACCTTATCCGGCGGCTGGCAGCGCAGGCTGAGTATCGCAATGGCTCTCATCACTCAACCGGATGTTCTTTTTTTGGATGAGCCGACCTTAGGTCTTGATGTTCTGGCTCGCCGTGAGCTTTGGAAATCTATCGAAGAATTAAAAGGTAAAATGACAATAATCCTGACGACCCATTATTTGGAGGAAGCAGAGAGCCTTTGCGACCGTATCGGTATCATGGCGCGCGGAGCGCTGTGTGCCGAGGGTACCGCAGAGGAGTTGAAGACAAAAGCCAACACAAATAATTTTGAAGAAGCGTTTATTACGATAGCAGGAGAGAACACAAAATGAGAACCATAACCTTTGCTTCACGTAACACAAAAGAGATCACCCGCGATATTCTGACCTTGATTTTCGGTATCGCGTTTCCCCTCATACTCCTGTTATTGCTGTCGGCAATCAACAAAGCCATCCCCCGGGGATACGGTCCGACAAATTTTCAGATTCAATACTTAGCGCCCGGTATCACAGTATTCGGTCTCAGCTTTTTATCCTTGTTCTCTTCCATGCTGATTGCGAAAGACAGAACAACCGGCTTTGTCCTAAGACTGTTCACTTCGCCGCTGCGCCCCTCTGAATTTATTCTCGGTTATACTATGCCGATGATACCGATTGCGCTGACTCAATCAACCGTATGCTATCTGTGCGCGCTTTTTCTCGGCTTACCGTTTTCGGCGAATCTGTTAGCCGCTGTTGCGGTGAATATCCCGATTGCAATCGTATTCATCGCGTTGGGTCTGATGTTCGGCTCCGTGCTGAACGAGAAGGCGGTCGGCGGTATATGCGGCGCTCTGCTGACGAACCTTTCCGCATGGTTCTCCAACATCTGGTTTGATACCTCAATGGTGGGCGGCGCTTTTGAGACCGTATCGAATATCCTTCCCTTCTCACATGCGGTAAAAGCGGCTCAGGCGGCAGCGGCAGGTGATTTTGGCGCGATCTTCCCTGAGCTGTGGTGGGTCGTTGCCTACGCGGTAGTGCTGACCGCTGCCGCAGTAGCGGTATTTGCCGTTAAACTTAAGAAAAACTAATGTAATGATTCCGCCGGATAAGCTTCTATTCGGCGGAATCAATTGTTTTATGGCAGAAATAAATAAATTTCCTCTTGACAGACTAATAACCATTAGTTATAATGAAACTAACGGTTGTTAGTCTTTTTCTTTGGAGGATATTATGACGACAAGAGATAAAATACTGAACGAAACGCTGACGCTCTTTTCAGAGAACGGTTTTGACGGAACGAGCGT
>ONLA01000080.1 GCA_900318495.1 uncultured Eubacteriales bacterium | reverse complement strand
TTACGGTAATTATAAGAACTGCTGCAATTATAATTAAAGCGGCAATAGGAATAACTGCGTACACAAAACTAAATGTTCCGTTTTTTTCGGATTCAGTGCTGACTGAATTAATCGGTAAGGTTGCAACGGTTTCTTTTGTTGAAAGGGTAATAACTCCGTTTTTGTCAATTGTCGCGCCGTTTTTCAGGTATTCTTTAATTTCCTTAACACTGAGTCCGGTTGCGACTACGGCTTTTGCAATTTCGTCGTTACCGACGCAAATTTTATTGGTGGTTAATTCACCGGTATATTTGTTGCTAACAGTTATAGTGTAAATTCCTTCATCTGTGTATTCCTCTCCGTCTTTGGCAAACTCGGTAAAGCGCGTTTCCATTGTATCATCATTAATATTTTCACACTTAACGTTAATATCAAGGTATCTCGATTTGCTCAGGTCAAGATAAAAACCGTTTTCGGTTATTGAGGTGTTGGATAGCTCTGCTTTAGTTTTGACATCAAACGGAAAAACCGTACAATTGCCGTTTCTAACCGAAAAATTAAATGCAATGCGATAATCTGTGTAGGTTGGGACAAATGAAAGTCCGAAAATTTTTCTCGGGTTATTTTCAATTTCATAATCCAGGGCAACCTCGTAGTCGCCTTCATCGAAAAGCTCAACCTCTGTGTTGGTGTTTAGTGAGCATTTTTGAGCGAGAAAATCCGTATATATAACCGGTTCGTCTTGAGAGTTATCGTAATTTGTTTTTCTTATAATTAATGCGCCGTGCTTAAAATTCGTCTTTTTTATTCCAAAGGCTTCATCATAGCCGTTCTTGTCCTCGGATAATTTCATATTTTCGTTGCCGTTCAGCTTGTTAATATCCTGATTGAGCGTGAAAATAAGTCTGACCTTATCATCCGGCTTTTTAAGAAATACAGGGTTGTTTTTGTCATCACTTGTTGACGAGGTAAAGCCCTCGGCATAAAAGCCTCCAAGCTCCCAGCCGTAATGCGGATCATCTTTTCCGATTTCAAATTCTCCGCTGTAACCCATATCATGATTTGTTTTTACGGTTTTACCTAAAGAAAATTTTTGTTCACTGTTGTCCTGCTCAGCCGAAAAAGCCGTAACAGCTGAAAGACACGAAAAGACAATAAAAGCACACAATAATAAGCCGATAATTTTTTTCATTACAAATCCTCCGCATTGTCGAAGTTTCTGTAAAAATTATATCATTGAATAATATACGCGTCAATAAAAACACAAACAGCTTCCAAAATTTCTATTCTGTCTCGTGAAATGCAAAACTTTAAATAATTATATAAAAAATCCCCTGATTTTGTCATTATGTTGTCACAGTCGGTCTGTTATACTATAGTCACAGTCAAGGGAACAAACCCAAACGACAAATAATTAAAATAAATATAAATAAAGGGGAAATAAAAATGAAAAAGAACAACATCAAAACAAGAGTAATCGGAACAGTACTTGCTACAATCTGCGCACTTTCGGCAGGCGCGGCAATCACAGCGGTAAGCGCCAACGCGGCAACAGCGCCGGCAACTGTATCGGCTGGTGTTAAGGCTAAAGCTTGCAAAATGACCTTCAAGGGCGGCACATCATACGGTTATGACTGGGACTACAGAGCAGACAGCACAGCCGCTAAAATAAGCTGCCCTACGATTTTAAGACAAAGACCTACACCTACAGAGCGGTTGGTCAGTACGCCGGAGTCACAAACGCGGTTATCAAGTACGCTACACCGGACGGCAAGTGGCACAATGTTCCTGTTCGCTTCAAATGCTTTTACATAAATTCACAATAATCTCTCCAAAATAATCTCCCGAAAAAGTGAAGGCCGGAAATTGCGGTTTTCACTTTTTTGTTTTGTCAAAAAGAGTTGACAAACAGAAAATACTATGATAATCTATATACATAGAATTACGAGGCATAAGGAGAAGAGAAATGGAGAACAAATATATTTCAAAGGCTTGCGAAGCCATAAGCGACAAGTTTGTTCGCGCTCAGGTTTCGGCAGAGCTTGAATCGCATATTCTGGAAAAGGCGGATTACTTCCTCGAGCTTGGTTACGATGAGCAGACGGCTTTTGAAAAAGCCACGGAGGAAATGGGCGACGCCGAGGAAATAGCGGCTTCGCTCGGCGCACTGCATAAGTCGCGCAGCCGGATCTGTATGGTTTTGACGGTTTTGCTTGTGTTGATAACTGTCGCGGCGCATTACTTTAAAGGGCGGATGAATTACGGCGCCGATTACGAAATTCTTGTGTATCACAGCATTGCGATGGACTTTTTGTCGGCGGCGTTTATTGCTGTTGCCGCCGCGGTTTTGCTGATTTCATACAGAAAAAAGCGGAAGTGGTACTCGGCTGTAACCGGCGGAATCCTTTTGGTTTCGTTTTTGGTTTCACTGTTCATTGAATTCAGTGAATACAATAATTCGCCCTTGTACGCGTTTCAGCCTGTCGCTTATGCCGCCGCAAAGATTTTTACAAGCGGTTTTGACGGCTACATTAACAGCGTTTTCGCTTACAATAGTGTTCAGGGAGGAATCAGCGCTGTATATTATCAAATAGCTTCGGCTGTGATTTTCGGCGTGTTCGTGCTGTGGCCGGCGTTTCAGTTTGCCGTGCTTTGGCGAAACGAGCGAATGAAAAACGCGCGTGTTCCGGCAAAAGTCATAAAAACCGGAGGCAGAATAATCGCGGTCATATTTGCCGTGAATATCGTTGTTATGACGTTCGGCACAGTTTCGGCGTCGTTTGTCTATGAGAAAAACCAGACTCTGGCTGTTGAGGAACGCAGTCAAATGATTGACGCGGTTATAAACGCCGACCTCGACAATGTTTCGGTTGAACAGTGGGACGGCACGTACAAGACAATTGAAAGCGGCAAGCTTCCCGAGGAATACTATTACGCCGAGGCCGACAGCAATTTCTTTATGGACATCTACGGCGACAAAAATTACAGCGGAAATTACAGCAACTCGCTTTTGGTTTATAAAGAAACTGACGAGCGGACGTTTTTAAGCTTTAGAATCCGAAACGGCGACGGATGGGCTATACCTAAAACACAAATTATATCCTCTCCGTTTCCTCCCGAATTTGAAACTTTATCTGAATTTAAGCGGCTTGGATGGTATGACAAGGCAACTCAGGTAATGCATTACCGCTATCAGAACGGATCATCCGAGGAGGAGCACATCCAATTTTGGTTCTTGGTTGAAAATATGCCTAAGCCGATTACATTTTTAAAGCACGACGACGGCGAATTTTACACAGAGGATTATTTTATAATGTTCAGAGATGACGGCGAAGCCGGAGAATTAATACAATAAGGGTGATAAAATGAAAATCAGCAAAGAATTAATGAAGGGAAGCACCGCAACTCTGGTGCTCAGCGTTTTAAAAGGGCAGGACCTTTACGGCTACAAAATAATCAAGGAAATCGCGCTGAGGAGCGACGATGTTTTTGTGCTGAAGGAGGGCACGCTTTACCCGATACTCCACGCGCTTGAGGAGGAAAACTGCCTTGAAAGCTATTGGCAGGAGAGCGACAACCGCAAGCGGAAATATTACCATCTGACGCGCAAGGGCGAGCGCCGTCTCGGAGAAAAAAAGGAAGAATGGCAGGAATATTCGCGCTCGGTGGAAAGAGTGCTCAGCTTTGCAAACTGACACGGAGGCGTTATGAAAAAAATATTGTGCGCGTGTTTCGGCGCTGTTTTTATCGCGGTCAGCTTTTGCTCCTGCAATTTCGGCGAAATTATGTCGAGCGAATTCGGAGCGGAATCACGTCTGCCGCTGAAAACTGAAAACCGGGACGGCAACGCCGACCGCGGCGAGGTTGTATTTAAATACGGCAATTCCCG
>ONLA01000018.1 GCA_900318495.1 uncultured Eubacteriales bacterium | reverse complement strand
CCGCTTAGGAGGCGGACGCTCTATCCGGCTGAGCTACGAAGACATATTATTTAGTTTTACACCGGCATTATTCATTTTACAATATGAAAAGCGCTTTGTCAAGACAAAAGCGGCGGCTGTTTAAGATTGCCGCCGCTGAATTTATGATTTGGAAACTATTCCAGTATGATTTTATAGAGGTCTGCCGAATCATCGGGTCTTTGCGCGATTACAAGTCCGTTGCCGTTTGTGGCAAAGGATGTATAATCCGCGTTAACAAGCGCGGTATTATCAAGCACATTAACAACAGCGCTGTTATTGCTTATTGAAAACATACCGCAGGTTTTGGGAGCCTTGTCGGTTTCGATGTTGAACTTGCCTTCCTTGAAGTTATAAACGGAATACTTGCTTGTGCTTATCTCGTAGGCAATTCCGTAGTCCCCGTCCGATTTAGTCGCGGCAGGAAGCTTTCCTATTACTTTGGCTGAACCGTCGAGATAGGTGTAATTGTCATCGTTGTCGCAAAGGCAAAAAACATCGACGTCTTTTTGATATTTAAAGCTTTTTATTTGTCCTCCGTAAACAAGCTTGGCGTTTTTGTCGAACATTAAATATCCGTCGTCAGAATACGCAAAATAATATGAACCGGCTTTTGCCACCGCGTAGTTAAAGTCCGCGGAAACCTTTTTGCCTGAAATGTCAACTATAAAATATGAGCCTTTTTCCTGTTCAAGAAATGTATTGTCGTCAAACGCTTCGTATAACGTGGTAACCCGGTTGTCATACTGAAAAAGCGATTTGCCGTTAATATCATTCAGGGATGTGTTGGCGTCAACCGCCACACTGTAGTAACCGTTTTTGAACGCATTGATAACACCGCTGACCAGCTCGCCCTTGGCGTTATAGTATTTATCCCCTACTATAATTATTGCGCCTCTTGCTGCGATTTCGGTAGGAATAACACCGTTAACATTCTTTACAACCGCTTTTTTCTTAAGGTCGTAAACCTCCCACCTTCCGTTGTAAAGTGTGGCGTCATTGGACATAGCGGTGTTTGGGTTTCTGTCGTCGCTTGTCTCGGGATTTTTATACACCAGCACTTCTTTTTTGTTTTTTGTTTCGCCGAGGATAGTTACCACCTTTGCGTATCTGTCGTTAAGAACCTGAATAGCGGCGTACTGCATCGGCACAAGCTCTTCGCCAGTGGTTGAAATCAGGCCGTTCGAATTCATATCAGCTACATCTTTAACGGACGTGCTTTTTGAACAGATATAATAATGCTTGTCAACATTTGCGGCGTCCTGATAACTCGCCTCTTCAAGGAAAGTATAATCGGGGCTTTCAACTTTGTAGTTGGACGAATTAATAATTCCAAATCTTGCTTCTTTATCGTTTTTTGAATGACCGGTATAATAATAGAAGCTTGAATCCGTTACCCCGTAACCACCTATTTTCATCATTTCCTCGGCGTTAAACGATGCTAAAAGCTTAACCTTAAGCTTTTTTTCGGACTGTTTTTCAACTCCTTCAAATACCGGAGCATTAACAGCCGCGGTGGTTTCGCCGTAAACTATTGTTGAGGGGTTATCCCCTCCCTGCGAACATCCGGAAGCCATTCCGGCCGAAAGGAATGTTGCCGCCAAAAGTGCGCAGATGGCTTTTTTCATATTTGAGCCTCCTGTAATGCAAACTTATATTGTTTGTACGAAAATATTATAACACAGCTTAATTATATAATGTAAGATGATTTTTGTCAATTTATTTAATCATATTAATCGGACTAAATCAAAAAAGATATTAATTTCAGCCTGTATGCTATGCAAATTACAGCACAGAAAACGCGTTGTTAAGGCAATACCGCATAATTCAGGTGTGCGGCTTGAATTGTGCGGTGTTGCCTTAATAAAAATCCGTGGAAAATTTTTGTATGACAAGCTAAATATAAAAAATAAGTATTGACAAAAAACAACTGCTGTGTTAAAATAAATATTGCTGATACAACAGCGTTTACGGAGAGATGTCCGAGTGGTTTAAGGAGCTAGTCTTGAAAACTAGTGATCCCGCAAGGGACCAAGGGTTCGAATCCCTTTCTCTCCGCCATTTTCTTTAAACTACTTTACCGCACGGAGGATTACTCAAGTGGTGAAGAGGCTCCCCTGCTAAGGGAGTAGGTCGCTAACGCGGCGCGAGGGTTCAAATCCCTTGTCCTCCGCCAAAACCACAGATGCCTTTTATGGTGTCTGTGGTTTTTATTTTATTCAGCAATATATACAGCGCCGCAGTAAGAATCGTCGCTGTTTTTGCAAGTTTTTGTTTAGTTGATTCATTTTTAGTTGAAATTTGCACGTTGTTCATCATAATACCGTAAGTTTTTGCAGGATTATTTGCAAACGCTTCAATTTATACTTGACAAATCATTTTGACCGTAGTATACTGACATCAATGACAGCAAAGGCGCTGACGGCACAATACCGTTAGTGCCCATATTTTTGTCAAAAAATTCAGAAATTAATTCCGCAAAAACGCGCCGCGAATTGCGCGGTGTTGCTTTTATATAACAGTCATAGTCATATATTAATAAAAACTATCGGAGGAAGATTAGCTATGTGTGGTATTGTTGGTTATGTAGGTCCGCGTGACTGTACCGATGTTCTGGTGTCGGCGCTTAAAAAGCTTGAATACAGGGGATACGATTCCGCCGGAATCGCCGTTTTTGAAAACCGTAAAATTGAAGTTGCCAAAACAAAAGGCAGGCTTGCCGATTTGGAAGCCAAAATGGAAAAGGAAGGAAAGCCCAAGGGACACGCCGGAATTGGTCACACACGCTGGGCAACTCACGGCGAACCGTCCGACGTTAACTCGCACCCCCATTCGGGCAGGCGCGTAACGATTGTGCACAACGGTATTATTGAGAATTACAAGCAGTTAAAGCAGTTTTTAATTGAAAACGAACGCACTGACTTTTTATCGGACACAGACACCGAGGTTGTCGCACAGCTTCTTGACTTTTACTACGACGGAAACCCTATCCGCTGTATACGCAAGGTTCTGCACGAGCTTAGGGGATCATACGCTCTGGGAATTGTATTCGCGGATCGTCCCGAAACCGTGTACGCGGTAAGATGCGAAAGTCCGCTGATTGTCGGTCAGGGTGTCGGTGAGGTTTTTGTCGCTTCGGACGTTCCGGCTATTATTAAGTACACCAAGGACTATTATCTTTTGGAGTACGGCGAAATTGCCGTGCTGAAAAACGGTTCGGTTAACTTTTGCAGCCTTCACGGCAGAATGATTGACAAAGAACTGCACACCGCTGACTGGGACGAGGACAGCGCCGAAAAATGCGGTTATCCGCACTTTATGATTAAGGAAATTAACGAGCAGCCCACCGCGGTAAAAACCACCATAACTCCGCGAATTGAAAACGGACTGCCGAATCTTGAAGAATGCGGAATAACACCCGAAATTTTGCGAAGCTTCAACAACATATTTATAGTCGCGTGCGGTACGGCTATGCACGCCGGAATGGTCGGCAAATACGTGATTGAGAAAATCGCGAGGGTATCTGTTACCGTTGACATCGCCTCGGAGTTTAGATACCGCGACCCGTTAATCGGTGAAAACGACTTGGTTATTATCATCAGCCAGTCGGGCGAAACCGCAGATTCAAAGGCGGTGCTTAACCTTGTTAAGGGCACAGGAGCAAAATCGCTTGCCATTGTTAACGTAAAGGGAAGCTCAATCGCCCGTGAAGCGGATATGGTTATATACACTCACGCCGGACCCGAAATTGCCGTCGCTTCGACAAAAGCGTATATGGTTCAGCTTTCGGTAATGTATTTGCTCGCGTTTGAAATGGCGTTTGCCAAGGGAAAAATCAGCGAAGAAAAATGCCGACGGCTTACATCTCAGCTTACCTCGATGCCTGCCAAAATTGAGGAAACTATCACAAAGGTGCTCGACATCTGCCAGTATGTTTCCACCAAGCTTATTACCGCCGACAGCCTGCTGTATATCGGCAGAGGACTTGACTACGCTTTGTCAATGGAAGGCTCGCTGAAGCTGAAGGAAATTTCATATATACACTCAGAAAGCTACGCGGCAGGCGAACTGAAGCACGGCACAATCTCGCTTGTGGAGGACGGAATGCCTGTTATCGCCGTTGCCACGCAGAACTCTCTGCTTGAAAAAACGGTTTCCAATATCAAGGAGGTCAAGGCGCGCGGCGCAATGACAATTGTTATTTGTGACGAGCACGCCGACATAGACCGCGACGCTGCTGATTACTTAATCAGAATTCCGCAGCTTAACGAAACACTTATGCCGATGCTCGCAACCGTTCCGATGCAGCTACTTGCCTACTACACCTCGGTTAACAAAGGCAACGACGTTGACAAACCGAGAAACTTGGCAAAATCTGTTACGGTAGAATAAAGGCAATTTTTTAAACGCTATCAGCCGACAGTTTAATACTAATTCCTGATAGAAGAAGGACGCGGCAAGGCCGGCGCCTTGCAAGGACGACAACGCAGTATTGCGGAAAATAGACCGCAAAGATTGGCTACTTTTTATTAGGTATTAGTATAATATATGACAACACAAAGGCGCGCTTCCTTTACGGGAAACGCGCCTTTGTGCTTGCGGTATTTTTTGCAATACCGCGTTGCCGAACTTGCGAATGCAACAGTTCAGCGAATTGCGGCTTTAATGAAAGCCGAAAAAAGCGGATGAGGTTTATTCGGGCGGCTTTTAAATTCGGGATGATACTGCACGCCTATGTAAAAATCGCGGTCGGTAATTTCCACCGTCTCGACAAGTCTTCCGTCGGGTGAAAGTCCCGAAAGCGTTAAGCCTGCGGATTGCAGTTCTTCGCGGTAATCGTTATTGAACTCGTAACGGTGGCGGTGGCGCTCGCTGATCTCGGTCTTTCCGTAAGCGCGGTGCATAAGCGTGTTTTCCTTAATCACGCACGGATACGCGCCTAACCTCAATGTGCCGCCCTTGTCAATCTCATCATTTTGACCGGGCATAAAGTCGATTACCTTCGGAACGTTTTGGGCAAATTCGCCTGAGTTCGCGTTCTCGATTCCGGCGGCGTTTCGCGCGAATTCAATTACGGCAACCTGCATTCCGAGGCAGATTCCAAAGTAAGGAACATTGTTTTTTCTTGCGTATTTTGCCGCTGTAATCATACCCTCGATTCCCCTGTGACCGAAGCCTCCGGGGACGATAATTCCGTCGAGTCCCGACAGGACATTTACCGCGTTTTCTTCCGTAATATTTTCGGAGTCAATCCACTTGATTTCAACGCTTGAATCAAGGTAATATCCCGCGTGACGCAGCGCTTCGGCAACCGAAAGATAAGCATCGTGAAGCTCCACATACTTGCCTACCAATCCGATTGTCACGATTTTTTTACGGCGCTTAACACGCTCGACCATTTGCTCCCAATCTTTTAAATCGGGCTTTTTCGGGTTTATTTTCAACTTACGGCAGACCGTTTCGGAAAAGCCTGCCTTTTCAAGCATCAGCGGCGCTTCATAAAGAACCGGGAGCGTCAGATTTTCGATAACACAATCTCTTTGAACATTGCAAAAATGAGCTATCTTGTCAAATATACTTTCATCCGTAACCGGTTCGTCAACACGCAGAATTATAATATCGGGTGAAATTCCAAAGCTCTGCAATTCCTTTACGGAATGTTGAGTGGGCTTGCTTTTATGCTCGCCCGAAGCTTTCAGGTACGGAACAAGCGTAACGTGAATGTAAAGCCTGTTATCCTGACCGACCTCGTGGCCGACCTGACGGATTGCCTCGATAAACGGCTGGCTTTCGATATCGCCGATTGTTCCGCCGATTTCCGTAATTACAACGTCGGCGCCGGTCTTTTTGCCTACGGAATAAATAAACCGCTTAATTTCGTCGGTGACGTGCGGAATAACCTGCACGGTTTTTCCGAGGTACTCGCCGCGGCGTTCCTTTGCAAGAACATTTGAGTAAACCTTTCCTGTGGTAAGGTTTGAGAATTTGTTCAAATCCTCGTCAATAAACCGCTCGTAATGGCCGAGGTCAAGGTCGGTTTCCGCCCCGTCCTCGGTAACGTATACTTCACCGTGCTGGTACGGACTCATTGTTCCGGGATCGACGTTGATGTACGGATCGAGCTTTTGGGCGGCTACCTTTAGTCCCCTCGCCTTAAGCAGTCTGCCGAGCGAAGCGGCGGTGATTCCCTTGCCAAGTCCCGAGACAACTCCTCCGGTTACAAAAATATACTTTGTCATCTTGTTACTCCTTACAGATTTGTATAGCCCATCAGGCTGAGGTCAACCTCGCGCGCGCAGTCGCGTCCGTCGCGGATTGCGCGTACAACAAGCGACTGACCGCTGTGAACGTCGCCTGCGGCGTAAACATTTTCAACGCTTGTAAGGTGGGAATTATTATTGCAGGCTATGTTGGTTCGGGCGTCGGTTTCAACGCCGAATGCTTTTGTCACATAGCTTTCGCTTCCGAGAAAGCCCGCCGCGATAAGCACAAGCTCAGCCTTAACCTCGCGCTGTGAGCTTTCTATTTGCCTCATATTCATCCGCCCGGTTTTTTCGTCCTTTTCAAAGGCTAATTTTACAAGCACTGCGCCAATCAGCTTACCGTTTTTGTCCTTTATAAACTCCTTGACGGTCGTTTGGTACACTCTGGGGTCGCTGCCGTAAACCCCGGCGGCTTCCTGCTGACCGTAGTCTGTCTTGCAAACTCTCGGCCACTGCGGCCAAGGGTTGTTTTCCGCCCGGCTATCGGGGAGCTTTGGCATCATTTCAAGCTGTAAAATGCTTTTTGCCCCGTGGCGAACGCAAGTACCCACACAGTCGTTGCCTGTGTCTCCGCCTCCGATCACTATTACGTTTTTATTCTTTGCCGATATATACGTTCCTTCCTTTAGCCCGTTGTCAAGCAGAGACTTTGTGGTGGATTTTAAGAAATCAACCGCAAAATATACCCCCTCCGCTTCACGTCCTTTTACGTTTATATCGCGCGGATTTGAAGCTCCGCAGCAGAGAATAATTCTGTCGAAATGTTCTTTTAATTCTTCCGCCGAAATGTCTTTTCCAACGTTGACGTTTGTCTTAAACTCAACGCCCTCTTCTTTCATAATGCTGATTCTGCGCTCAACAAATCGCTTTTCAAGCTTCATATTCGGGATTCCGTACATAAGCAGTCCGCCGATCCGGTCGCTCCGCTCAAAAACGGTTACGCTGTGTCCGCGCTGATTCAGCTGATCTGCCGCGGCAAGTCCCGAAGGTCCCGAGCCGATTACGGCGATTTTCTTGCCCGTCCTCGCCTTTGGCGGCTGCGGCTTTGCAAAGCCCTGTGAATACGCGGTTTCAACAATCATATACTCATTATTTCTTACTGTAACCGCGTCGCCGTTCGCGCCGCAGGTGCAGGCCTTCTCGCACAGCGCGGGACATACGCGTGACGTAAACTCGGGGAAATTATTTGTGAGCCTGAGCCGCCGGTAAGCCTGTTCCACAGAACCCCGGAAAAGCAAATCATTCCACTCGGGAATCAGGTTATTGAGCGGACAGCCGCTGATCATACCGCCGATGTTAAGCCCGGACTGGCAAAACGGTACGCCGCACTCCATACACCTTGCGGCCTGCTTTTTCTGCCCGTCAAGGCTGAGCGGTGTGTGAAACTCGCTGTAATTTTTAATTCTCTCTTTGACGGAGAAGGCACGCGCTTCCTCGCGCTTATAATCCATAAATCCTGTAGGCTTTCCCATTAGTGCTCCTCCTTTATCAGCTTATCAAAAGCGGCGATTTCCGCCTGCTCCGCGCTAAGTCCGCGAGCCTTGCCGCCGGCAATCTCCCCGGTTATGCGCTTATAATCATACGGAATAATTTTCTTAAATAACGGTAAATAATCATCGAAGCTGTCCAGAATGCGCCTGCCCTTTTTTGAGCCTGTCGCCTTAACGTGCTCATTGAGCAGCTCTTTCACTTTTTCAATATCCGCTTTGTCCGAAAGTTCCGTACACTCCACAAGCTCCTTGTTCAGCCTGCGGTAAAGGTGATGGTGTTCGTCGAGAACATACGCGACACCGCCTGACATACCTGCGGCAAAGTTCTTGCCTGTTCTTCCCAAAACAAGCACGCAGCCGCCTGTCATATACTCACAGCCGTGGTCGCCCGCTCCCTCAACAACCGCTGTCGCGCCTGAATTGCGGACGCAGAAGCGTTCACCTGCCACTCCGTTAATGAACGCCTTTCCGCTTGTCGCTCCGTAAAGGGCAACGTTGCCGATAATGATGTTTTCCTCGGCGCTGAACCTTGAATTTTCAGGCGGATAAACGGTGAGCTTGCCGCCCGAAAGACCTTTTCCGAAATAATCGTTGCTGTCGCCGGACAGCTCAAGCGTTAAGCCCTTTGGGATAAACGCGCCGAAGCTTTGACCGCCCGAGCCGCTGCATTTTACTGTATATGTGTCGTCGCTCAAAGCCGAACCAAAACGCTTTGTCAGTTCTGAACCAAAGGCGGTACCGAGCGAACGGTCTGTATTCTTAACCTGAATTTCAACCTTTTGCTTTACCGGTCTCGTCAAGTCAAATTTCTTTTCCAAAACACTTTCGTCAATAGTTTCGCCAAGCTTGAAATCGTACGGACTTTTTGAGCTGTACTGAATTTTTTCCCGGAAATTTGTGTCAAGTATTGCCGAAAGGTCAAGCTTGCTCTCGTTTTCGGAAAGATTGTCCTTTTGTCTTAACAAATCGGTTCTGCCTACAAGCTCGTCAAGCGTGCGGACTCCGAGCCTTGACATATACTCCCTGAGCTCCTGAGCGATAAAACGCATAAAGCTTACCACATACTCCGGCTTGCCGGCAAAGCGCTTTCTCAGTTCGGGATTTTGGGTAGCCACGCCGAACGGACAGGTATCAAGGTTGCAGACTCGCATCATAGCGCAGCCCATTGTTACCAAAGGAGCGGTCGCGAAGCCGAATTCCTCCGCGCCGAGTATCGCCGCGATTGCGACGTCTCTGCCGGTCATCAGCTTGCCGTCGGTTTCAATTACAACCTTGTTCCTGAGGTTATTCATAATCAGCGTCTGGTGAGCCTCGGCAAGTCCAAGCTCCCACGGCAGACCTGCGTTGTAGATTGAGCTTCTCGGCGCCGCGCCCGTGCCGCCGTCCCAGCCCGAGATAAGGATTACCCCGGCGCCTGCCTTCGCAACGCCTGCGGCTACCGTTCCGACACCGCATTCAGATACAAGCTTTACGGAAATACGCGCGTTTTTGTTGGCGTTTTTCAGGTCGTAGATTAGCTGCGCCAAGTCCTCGATTGAGTAAATGTCGTGGTGCGGCGGAGGTGAAATAAGCGATACGCCGGGGGTTGAGTGTCTTGTCCTTGCAATCCACGGATACACCTTGCTCCCCGGAAGATGACCGCCCTCGCCGGGCTTTGCGCCCTGCGCCATTTTAATTTGGATTTCATCGGCTGAATTCAGATATTCGCTTGTTACGCCGAAACGTCCCGACGCTACCTGCTTAATCGCCGAACAGCGGTTTTCCTTAGTTCCCTTTGTCGCAAGGCGTTCGGGGCTTTCGCCGCCCTCGCCCGAGTTTGACTTGCCGTGAAGCATATTCATGGCAAGCGCCAGGGTTTCGTGCGCTTCCTGCGAAATTGAACCGTAGCTCATAGCGCCTGTTTTAAAGCGCTTTACAAGCTCGTCCACGCTTTCAACCTCATCAATCGGCACAGGATTTTCGGCAAAATTAAAATCAAGAAGTCCGCGAAGGCTGACCGCGCTCATTTCTTCATTAATCATTTTTGTATATTGCTTAAACAAATCGTAGCTTCCGGTTCTTGTTGCCGCCTGTAACGCATGAATTGTCTGCGGATTATAGAGGTGCTCCTCTTTACCGCTGCGGAATTTATGGGTTCCGTTTGACGGAAGCTCACAGCTTGTTCCGAGTCCGAGCGGATCAAACGCCGCGGTGTGGAGCTTGTCAACATTATTTTCGATATCCTTGATTGTAATACCGCCCACTCTGCTGACCGTTCCCGTGAAGTATTTTCCGATAACCTCGGAGCTTAATCCGATTGCCTCGAAAATCTGCGAGCCTAAATAGGATTGAATTGTGGATATTCCCATTTTTGAGGCGATTTTGACGATGCCGTGAATTACCGCGCTGTTGTAATCGTCAACAGCGGCGTAGCAGTCCTTATCAAGCAAATTATCGTGGATAAGCTCACGGATAGTTTCCTGGACGAGATACGGGTTAACCGCCGTAGCGCCGTAGCCGAGGAGCGTCGCGAAGTGGTGAACCTCGCGCGGTTCTCCGCTCTCAAGCACAATAGACAGCGAGGTTCTGCGCTTAGTTACAACAAGGTGCTGATGAAGCGCCGAAACCGCCAAAAGCGACGGAATCGCAAGGTGGTTTTCGTCCACTCCCCTGTCGGAGAGAATCAGAATATTCGCACCCTCGCGGTATGCCTTGTCGGCGTTCAGGAACAGTTTTTCAACCGCTTTTTTCAGCGAGGTGTTTTTATAGTACAGTATTGGGATAACCGCGGATTTAAAGCCGCGTTCCCTGATATTTTTAAGCTTTAAAATATCCGTCGATGACAGGATGGGATTGTGAACCATAAGCACCTTGCAGTTTTCGGGCTTTGCTTCAAGAATGTTTCCCGATTCGCCGAGATAGACGGTGGTTGAGGTCACAACTTCCTCCCTGAGCGCGTCAATCGGCGGATTTGTAACCTGAGCGAAAAGCTGTTTAAAGTAATTAAACAACGGCTGATTGACCTGTGAAAGCGGCGGAATCGGACTGTCGGCGCCCATTGAGGCAATCTGTTCGGCGCCGTCGCGTGCCATAGGCAAAATTGAGGTCATAACATCCTCGTATGTATAGCCGAACGCCTTTTGAAGCTTTTTGCGCTCGGCGCGGCGGTGTTCCTCAACCTTTAGATTGGGTATTTTTAAGTCCTTTAGCCTTACAAGATTGCTGTCGAGCCATTCGCCGTAGGGCTGCTTTGAAGCGTAGCGCTCCTTGATTTCATCGTCGCTGATAAGCTCGCCCCTGACGGTATCGACAAGGAGCATTTTTCCCGGGCGGAGTCTGTCCTTGGCAACCACCTTTTCGGGCGGGATTTCAAGCGCTCCCACCTCTGATGACAGGATTAAATTTTCATCATCTGTGATGTAATATCTTGACGGGCGAAGTCCGTTGCGGTCAAGCACCGCGCCCATAATATCGCCGTCGGAAAAAAGTATTGAAGCCGGACCGTCCCACGGCTCCATCATTGTTGCGTAATACCGGTAAAAATCCTTCTTTTTTCGTGAAATTGTGTTGTTTTTATCCCACGGCTCGGGTATTGTGATCATTACCGCAAGCGGCAAATCCATTCCGCTCATCACAAGGAATTCGAGGGTGTTGTCGAGCATTGCGGAGTCCGAACCCTTGGCGTTTACTACCGGTATAACCTTATCCAAATCGCCCTTCAGGTGCTCCGAACGCATATTTTCCTCACGCGCGAGCATTTTATCGGCGTTGCCGCGGATAGTGTTAATCTCGCCGTTATGAACAATCATCCGGTTGGGATGCGCTCTTTCCCAGCTTGGATTTGTGTTGGTGGAAAAACGCGAATGGACAAGCGCAATCGCGCTCGTAAAATCCTTATCCCGCAGGTCGGGGAAGAATTTGCGCAAATCGCCCACCAAAAACATTCCCTTGTATACTATTGTGCGCGAGGAAAGCGAAACAACATATGTATCCTCGCTGCTCTGCTCAAAAATTCTGCGCGCGACATAAAGCCTGCGGTCAAAATCAATGCCTCTGCACACTCCGTCGGGGCGCTCGATAAAGCACTGCTGTATGTTCGGCATACAGTCAAGCGCGCGCTTGCCGATTGCGTTTTTATTGTGAGGAACCTCGCGCCAGCCGAGGATGTTAAGCCCCTCTTTTCCGGAAATTATTTCGAACATCTTTTTCGCCTGATTGCGCCTTAGCTCGTTTTGCGGAAAGAAAAACATACCCACAGCGTAATCGCGTTCATTTTTCAGCTTAATGCCGAGCTTTTCAGCCGCCTTCTTAAAGAAAGTGTGGCTGATTTGTAACAGAATTCCAACACCGTCGCCGGTTTTGCCCGCGGCGTCCTTACCTGCGCGGTGTTCAAGAGTTTCCACGATGGTAAGAGCGTTTTCTACCGTTGCGTGAGATTTTTTGCCCTTGATGTTAACCACCGCTCCTATACCGCAGTTGTCGTGTTCAAAGCTTGGTGAATAAAGAGCAGGTTTGAACTGATTGTTCTTTTGCTGAAACATATGACATCTTCCTCTCTGCAAATTTATGTGTCTTATTATACTACCGTGTTTTTCAAATTGTCAATACCATTTTGCAAGTTTTTTAATTTTATAATTCATTTTATGTTTATATTCCTGCAATTATGCTTACTTAATCAATAATTTTTGCAAGTTAAATAAAAAAAGTTTCAATTTTCACTTGACAAATCAATTCAGTTGTAGTATACTGGCATCAATGACACAGCAAAGGCGCTGACGGCATATTCCGTCGGCGCTTTGTCTTTGTCAAAAATACCGGGGGTAATCATATGAAAAACGTACCGCAGATGTTCGGCAGCTTGGTTTTTAACGACAAGGTGATGCAGGAAAGACTGCCGAAGGCTACATACAAAGCATTGAAAAAGACCGTTGAAAACGGCGAGCAGCTTGATATTTCCGTTGCCAACGTAGTAGCGAACGCAATGAAGGACTGGGCTGTGGAGCTTGGATGCACACACTACACTCACTGGTTCCAGCCGATGACGGGCGTTACAGCCGAAAAACACGACAGCTTTATTCAGCCGTGCGGAGACGGCGTAATTATGGAATTTTCCGGCAAGGAGCTTATCAAGGGCGAGCCCGACGCTTCAAGCTTTCCCAGCGGCGGAATCCGCGCAACCTTTGAAGCAAGAGGCTATACGACATGGGATCCGACTTCTCCGGCGTTTGTCAGGGATTCAACGCTTTATATTCCGACGGCGTTCTGTTCATACACCGGCGAGGTTCTCGACAAAAAAACTCCGCTGCTGCGCTCTATGGAAAAGCTGAATCAGGAGGCTGTTAAGGTATTAAAGCTTTTGGGCAAGGATGTTAAAAGAGTTACGACCACCGTAGGCCCCGAGCAGGAATATTTCTTAATTGACAAGGAAATGTACGACAAACGTCCCGACCTTATTTACACGGGCAGAACGCTTTACGGAGCAATGGCACCAAAAGGTCAGGAGCTTGAGGATCACTATTTCGGCTCAATCAAAACAAGAGTCGCGGCTTATATGCGCGATTTGGACGGGGAGCTTTGGAAGCTCGGCGTGCCGGCAAAGACAAAGCACAACGAGGTTGCGCCGTCACAGCACGAGCTCGCGCCGGTTTTTTCAACCTCTAACATTGCGACAGACCATAATGAGCTTACAATGGAGCTTATGAAAAAGGTTGCCGAACGCCACGGACTTGTGTGTCTGCTTCACGAAAAGCCTTTTAAGGGCGTTAACGGCTCGGGCAAACACAACAACTGGTCAATATCGACCGATACAGGCGAAAATCTGCTTGACCCGGGCAAAAATCCGGAGGATAATTTGCAGTTTCAGCTTTTCCTTGCCGCAATTGTAAAGGCTGTTGACGAGTATCAGGATTTGCTGAGGATTACGGTTGCCTCGGCAGGAAACGACCATCGGTTGGGAGCAAACGAAGCGCCGCCCGCGATTATTTCAATGTACCTCGGCGATGATTTGGGCGCTTTGGTTGACAGCATTATTAACGGCACCGAATACCGCAGTCACGCAAAGCTTAAAATGGAAACGGGAGTTGACGCTCTGCCGACCTTCCGCAAGGATAATTCGGACAGAAACCGCACATCTCCGTTTGCCTTCACCGGAAACAAGTTCGAATTCAGAGCGCTCGGTTCTTCACTGAACATCGCCTGTCCAAACTATATGCTGAACACAATGGCAGCCGAGGAGCTCAGCGGCTTTTACGATACGCTTAAAAACGCGGAGGATATTACCGCGGCGGTAAAAGCGCTTGTTAAGGAAACTCTTACAGCGCATCAGCGTATCATATTTAACGGCGACAACTACACCGACGAGTGGGTTGAGGAGGCCGCAAGGCGCGGACTTTGCAATTACAAATCCCTGCCCGAAGCTATGGAGCATTATATTGATAAAAAGAACATTGATTTGTTCGTTAAGCACGGCATTGTTTCCGAGCAGGAAATCCACGCAAGATATGAAATTGAGCTTGAACACTATGTAAAACAGCTTAACATCGAAGCGCTTTCTATGCTTGAAATGGCAAAAAGAGATATAACTCCCGCGGTTATTACGTTTGTTAACGAGCTGGCTCAGACCGTTTCGTTAAAAAAGAGCGTTTCGGCTTCATTATCCTGTTATGCCGAGGAAGAATTGCTGAACAGTCTTTCTTCAAAGCTCGAGACGTTTGTAAAAAACACGGAAAGGCTTGAGAATGCAATTAAAAAGGCGGCGGATTACAGCGGAGATAATCTTGTGCACGCTAAGTACTACAGAAACACCGTTTTTGCGCTTATGGAGGAGCTCAGGGCGGCAGGCGACGGAATGGAAACGGAAATGCCCGCGAAATACTGGCCTTATCCTTCTTACGGTGAAATTCTGTTCGGCGTTTAAAAGCGCGGATAACGTCACCGGTTATTCAATTCATTAGTATTTTCAAACAGCTATCTCTCGATAGGTTAACATATGACAACGCAAAGGCGCGTTTTCCGAACAGGAGGCGCGCCTTTGTGTATGCAAAAAAATTAAGGAGTGATTGAGAATGAGCGAAAGTGTAAAAGAACTTGTTACTCAAATGACAAACGAACAGCTTTTTGCCGTGTGGTTTTTAATCGGCGCGGCGCTGGTGTTCTGGATGCAGGCAGGCTTTGCGATGGTCGAGGCAGGCTTTACCAGAGCAAAAAACACAGGCAACATCATAATGAAAAACCTTATGGATTTTTGTATCGGTACGGTAACATTCATCCTTATCGGCTTCGGACTGCTGATGGGCGAGGATTTACTCGGATTTATCGGTCAGCCGGGGTTTGATTTGTTCACCTCGTACGCTGATTTTGATTTTTCAAGCTTTGTATTCAACCTTGTTTTCTGCGCTACTACCGCAACTATTGTTTCGGGCGCTATGGCTGAAAGAACAAAGTTTTTATCCTACTGCGTATACTCAGGCGTTATTTCCGCCGTTATTTATCCGGTTGAAGCTCACTGGATTTGGGGCGGCGGATGGCTGAGCTCGCTCGGCTTCCACGACTTTGCCGGTTCATGCGCGATTCATATGGTCGGCGGAATCTCGGCGCTGATCGGCGCAAAGATTTTGGGCGCGCGTATCGGCAAATTCAAAAGAGACTCAAACGGCAAGGTTGTAAAGGTCGGCGCTTTTCCGGGACACAACATCGCCCTGGGAGCGCTGGGAGTTTTCATCCTTTGGCTCGGCTGGTACGGCTTTAACGGCGCTGCGGCAACCTCAGTGGAGCAGCTCGGCTCTATCTTTTTAACCACAACTGTCTCCCCTGCTCTGGCTACGGTTGTGTGTATGGCATTCACCTGGATTAAATACGGCAAGCCCGACGTCAGTATGTGCCTTAACGCCTCGCTTGCCGGCTTGGTAGCGATTACGGCGGGCTGCGATGTCACCGACGCATTCGGCGCTATTGTTATCGGCGTTGTTTCGGGACTGCTTGTTGTATTCGGCGTATGGCTGCTTGACTACAAGCTGCACATCGACGACCCTGTGGGCGCTGTGGCGGTTCATATGATGAACGGAATTTGGGGCACGCTCGCGGTAGGACTTTTCGCGACAGACTCGGCTCCCGGTTACTCTGTCGCAAACGCGTCGGGCGAAAAGCTCACAGGTCTTTTCTACGGCGGCGGCTTTGAATTGCTCGGCTTGCAGCTTTTAGGCTTTGCTTCGGTTGCCGCATGGACGGCTGTTACAATGACCTGCGTATTTTTCCTGATTAAAAAGATTTTCGGGCTTCGTGTCAGCCGTGAGGAAGAAACACTCGGACTTGATATTACGGAACACGGTATGCCGTCGGCTTATGCCGGATTTTCAATGGTTCCCGAGTATGTCGAGGAAGGCTCCGCCCCTGTTCTTGTCAGCGGAGATACACCGGTTGCCGAAGCGGTTGAGGTTAAAAAGATTCCTGCGTTTGACGATGGCAGGCCGAAAATCACCAAGATCGAAATCGTATGTAAGGAATCGCGGCTTGAAGCGCTTAAAAACGCTATGATGGCAATAGGCATTAACGGTATGACCGTAACCCACGTTCTCGGCTGCGGAACTCAGAAGGGCAAGCCCGAATATTACCGCGGCGTTCAGATCGAGGCCAATCTTCTGCCCAAGGTTCAGGTTGATATTGTGGTATGTACGATTCCTGTCGGCAAGGTAATTGAAGCCGCAAAGAAAACCCTTTACACGGGACATATCGGCGACGGAAAAATATTTGTTTATGACGTTGAGGATGTTGTAAAGGTAAGAACAGGTCAGACGGGACTTGAAGCCATGGAGCACTTTGATTATATGTAACACTGTTATGGCAACACCGCACAATTCAAGGCGCAAGACCAAATTGCTGTTTGCTGATAAAAAAGGTGTTGACAAATAATAAAATCGGTGTTATAATGCAATCAATTCAATAATTTAACTAACTAAACCGTTGAAGCGGAGATAACGGCAAACAATGCCTCTACAGAGAACCTGCGATGCTGAGAATCAGGTGAGAAACAAGTTGTCAAATGGACCGCGGAGGGCGCAGTCATTCTGCGACGTTGCAGGCAGACGTTAATTGCCGGGGATATGTTGGTATCCCGCTAAGCGCACGGGTCATTCCGTGAATCAAGGTGGCACCGCGAATAGTTTTATATTCGTCCTTGACAGAATTATTATATTCTGTCAAGGGCGTTTTTGTTTTTGTCAGAGAAACAGAAAACAGGGGGTTTATGATGAATATTATTCCAAGCATTGAGGAAGTCAGGCAGTATGCCGCTTTGGGGACTTACAGTGTTTTACCGGTAAGCTGTGAGATTTTCTCGGATTTTACCACACCGATTGAAACAATTCGGATTTTAAAAAATGTGTCTTCGCACTGCTATATGCTTGAATCCGCGCAGGCAAACGACCGCTGGGGGCGCTACACCTTCCTCGGATATAACCCGAAGCTTGAAATAACCTGCATTAACGGCGAGCTAACTGCCGGAAGCCTGTCGGTGAAAACAGACAATCCGTCAGAGGTTATTCGCCGGATTTTAAGCGAGTACCGAAGTCCGGGGTTTGATTATCTTCCGACCTTCACGGGCGGTCTGGTAGGCTATTTTTCCTACGATTATTTTGGCTACAGCGAACCGCGCGCGCGTTGTAATACCGGCGACAGCGAATGCTTCAAGGACGTTGACCTTATGTTGTTTGACAAAGTGATTGCCTTTGACAACATCAGGCAAAAGCTGATTTTAATTGTTAACATAAAGCTTGACAACATTGAAGCCGAATACAAACGCGCGGAAGAAGAGCTGAAAGGCCTTGCCGGACTTCTCAGGCACGGCAAAAAGTCAAACGAAAAAAGCGGCAGACTTCTCGGTGAGGTAACGCCGCTGTTTGACAAGGAAGCCTACTGCAATATGGTCGGGAAAGCCAAAGGTCATATACGCGAGGGCGATATATTTCAGATTGTTCTTTCCAACCGCCTGAGCGCACCGTTTGAGGGCAGTCTGCTCAACACCTACCGTGTGCTGAGAACGATAAATCCGTCGCCGTATATGTTCTACTTTTCCGGCACGGATGTGGAGGTTGCGGGCGCTTCTCCTGAAACGCTGGTAAAGCTTGAGGACGGTGTTTTACACACCTTTCCGCTTGCCGGAACAAGGCCGCGCGGAAAAACAGAAGAAGAGGATTTGGCATTGGAGCGCGAGCTTTTAGCGGACGAAAAAGAGCTTGCCGAACACAATATGCTCGTTGATTTGGGCAGGAACGACCTCGGTAAAATCAGCAAATTCGGCACAGTTGAGGTTGAAAAGTTTCATTCCGTTGAGCGGTTTTCACACGTTATGCACATCGGCTCCACCGTTCGGGGAGAAATCAGGGAGGAAAAGGACGCGCTTGACGCGGTTGAAGCGGTACTGCCTGCCGGAACGCTTTCGGGAGCGCCGAAAATCCGCGCGTGTCAGCTTATAGGCGAGCTGGAAAACAACAAACGCGGCATTTACGGCGGAGCAATCGGATATATTGATTTTACCGGAAATATGGACACCTGCATTGCCATACGCCTTTGCTACAAGAAAAACGGAAAAGTATTTGTAAGAAGCGGCGCGGGAATTGTCGCTGATTCCGATCCCGAAAAAGAATACGAAGAATGCCTGAATAAGGCAAAAGCGTCGCTTAAGGCGCTTGAGCAGGCGCAGGAGGAATTGATATGACACTGCTGATTGATAACTATGACAGCTTCTCGTATAACCTTTATCAGCTTGTCGGAAGCATAGATACTGAAATCAGGGTTATCCGCAATGACGAAATGACCGTTCGGGAAATCCGCGAATTAAATCCCCGACGCATTATTCTTTCGCCCGGTCCCGGCAGACCCGAAAACGCGGGAAACATCATCGGGGTTGTCAAAGCCTTGGGAACGGAAATCCCGATACTCGGGGTTTGTCTCGGTCACCAGGCAATTTGCGCTGCGTTCGGCGCAAAAATCACTTACGCCAAGGAGCTTATGCACGGCAAGCAGTCGGCGGTCACGCTTGACACCGCGTCGCTTTTGTTCCGCAATTGTCCGCAAACAGACACGGTCGCGCGGTATCATTCGCTTTCTGTTGCGGAAGAAACCCTGCCCGGTTGCTTAAAGGTTACAGCCAAGGCGGACGACGGCGAGGTTATGGCGGTTCAGCACCGTGATTATCCGATATTCGGCGTGCAGTTTCACCCGGAATCTGTTATGACGCCGAACGGAAAAATTATGTTGGAAAACTTTATCAGGGGGTAATTATATGATAAAAGAAGCTATTGTAAAAATAGTAAACAAAGAGGATTTGACTTATGATGAAGCGTATACCGTGATGAATGAAATTATGAGCGGTAAAACTTCTCCTACACAAAACGCGGCGTTTTTGGCGGCTTTGTCAACAAAAAGCGCAAAGGCTGAAACCACCGATGAAATTGCAGGCTGCGCGGCGGCAATGCGCGACCATGCTACAAAGGTAAACACCGGAATGGATGTGCTGGAAATCGTAGGCACCGGCGGCGACAACGCGCACAGCTTTAATATTTCAACTACTTCGGCGCTGGTAGCGGCGGCAGGAGGCGTAAAAGTAGCCAAGCACGGCAACCGCGCCGCGTCATCAAACAGCGGCACAGCCGATTGCCTGGAGGCGCTCGGCGTGAACATAAATCAAAGCCCCGACCGCTGCGTTGAGATGCTCAGGGAAGCCGGAATGTGCTTTTTCTTTGCGCAGAAGTATCACTCATCTATGAAATACGTAGGCGCTATCCGCCGCGAGCTGGGCTTCCGCACAGTGTTCAATATTCTGGGGCCGCTCACAAACCCTGCTTCTCCTACGCGCCAGCTGCTCGGCGTTTATGACGAATACCTTGTTGAGCCGCTGGCACAGGTACTCATTAACCTCGGCGTAAAAAGAGGTATGGTCGTTTACGGACAGGACAAGCTCGATGAGATATCATTAAGCGCTCCTACAAAAGTTTGCGAAATCAACAACGGCTGGTTCAAAGCCTACACGATTACACCCGAACAGTTCGGTCTTGCGCGCTGTGCCAAAGAAGATTTGAAGGGCGGCACACCGGCTGAAAACGCTCAAATTACACGCGATATCCTCGGCGGAAAGCAAGGGCATATGCGTAACGCGGTGCTGATGAACGCGGGAGCAGCGCTGTACCTTTACGACAAGGCGGACAGCCTAAAAAAAGGCATAGCGCTTGCGGCTGAGCTTATCGACTCAGGCGCCGCGCTGAAAACGCTTGAAAAGGTGATTGAAGTGAGCAACCGTCCCGAGGTGGAGGAATGACGATTCTCGACAGACTTGCGGAGTATGCGGGTGAGCGCGTTATGCTTGCGAAGCAAAAATTCTCCTCAGAGGAATTAAAAGCAAAAGCTCTCGCGCTGCCGCACGGTGAATTCGCGTTTGAAAAAGCGCTGAAAAAGGATGATATCGCTTTTATCTGCGAGTGCAAAAAGGCTTCGCCGTCAAAGGGTGTAATTGCCGGGGATTTTCCTTATCTTCAAATCGCAAAGGAATACGAGAGCGCCGGAGCCGATTGTATTTCGGTGCTGACAGAACCCAAGTGGTTTTTAGGAAGCGGCAGCTATTTACAGGAGATTGCCGCAGCAGTTCACATACCGTGTCTGCGCAAGGATTTTACCGTGGACGAATATATGATTTACGAGGCAAGGTGCCTCGGCGCGGCGGCTGTTTTGCTGATTTGCTCAATACTAAGCGAGGAACAAATCAAAAGCTATATAAAAATATGCGACACGCTCGGATTATCCGCGCTTGTCGAAGCGCACGACGAAGCCGAGGTGAATACAGCGCTTCGCTGCGGCGCGAGGATAGTCGGCGTAAACAACAGAAACCTGAAGGATTTTTCCGTTGATACAAATAACAGCCGGCGTTTGAGAAAGCTGATTCCAAAGGATGTTCTGTTTGTGTCCGAAAGCGGTGTAAAAACGCCGCAGGACGTACAAATCCTGCGCGAAGCCGGCGCCGACGCGGTGCTCATCGGTGAAGCCCTGATGAAATCCGCCGACAAACGACGAAAATTAAATAAATTAAGGGGTATATGATGACAAAAATAAAATTTTGCGGACTTACACGTCCGCACGACATAGAAGCCGCAAACGAAATAAAGCCGGATTACATCGGCTTTGTATTCGCGCCTAACAGCAAACGCCGTGTCAGCTACAAGCAGGCGGTTGATTTAAAAAACCTTCTTGACAAGGACATTAAAGCGGTCGGTGTATTTTTAAACGAGGATATAGAACAGGTAATTTCACTGTTAAACCTCGGCATTATCGACGCGGCGCAGCTTCACGGAGACGAAAGCTCCGAATACATCACCCGTATACAAAAAGAAACCGGCAAGCCGGTAATCAAGGCGTTCCGGATTCACAGCGAAGCTGACGTTTCCGCCGCCGGGAAAACGATTGCGGATTACATTATTCTTGACGCGGGTACGGGCGAGGGAAAAACCTTTGACTGGAATCTGGTTGATAACTTTAAAAAGCCGTATTTTCTTGCCGGAGGTCTTAACCCGGACAATGTAACCGTCGCAATGCGCAAGCTGCATCCCTATGCTCTTGACGTAAGCACGGGAATTGAAACTGACGGCTTGAAGGATAAGGTGAAAATGGCAGAATTTGCCGCGTCTGTAAGAAAGGAAGAAGCAGAATGACAAATCCAAACGGACGCTTCGGAATTCACGGCGGACAATATATTCCCGAAACACTGATGAACGCCGTGATTGAGCTTGAAGAAGCGTACAATCACTATAAAAACGATCCTGAGTTTAACCGCGAACTGACAGCTCTGTTTAACGAATACGCCAACCGCCCGTCCGGACTATATTTTGCGGAACGGATGACAAAGGATTTGGGCGGCGCGAAGATATATTTAAAGCGCGAGGATTTGAACCATACCGGAGCACATAAAATCAACAATGTGCTCGGTCAGGCGCTTCTTGCCAAAAAGATGGGAAAATCCCGGCTTATCGCGGAAACAGGCGCGGGTCAGCACGGTGTTGCCACCGCAACGGCGGCGGCGCTGTTCGGTATGGACTGCGTGGTGTTTATGGGCGAGAAGGACACTAAGCGGCAGGCGCTCAATGTATACCGTATGCGCTTGCTCGGCGCGGAGGTGATTCCGGTTAACAGCGGCACTGCCACTCTAAAGGACGCAGTATCCGAAGCCATGCGCGAGTGGACAAACCGCATAAGCGACACTCACTACTGCTTAGGCTCCGTTATGGGACCTCACCCCTTCCCCACCATTGTCCGCGATTTTCAGGCGGTTATCTCAAAAGAAACCAAAGCGCAGATGCTCGAAAAGGAAGGCAGACTGCCCGACGCGGTTATCGCCTGCGTCGGAGGCGGCTCGAATGCCATCGGCAGTTTTTATCATTTTATCGGGGACAAAAGCGTGCGCTTAATCGGCTGTGAAGCGGCAGGCAGAGGCATTGACACCTTTGAAACCGCCGCGACAATCTCAACCGGCAGACCCGGCATTTTTCACGGTATGAAATCATATTTTTGCCAGGATAAGCACGGACAGATCGCGCCTGTGTACTCCATATCGGCAGGACTCGATTATCCCGGCGTAGGTCCCGAGCACGCTTATCTTTATGATACAGGCAGGGCGGAATATGTTGCGATCACGGACGAAGAAGCGGTGAACGCTTTTGAGTATCTTTCAAAAACCGAGGGCATTATTCCCGCTATTGAATCAGCCCACGCGGCGGCATACGCAATAAAGCTTGCGCCTGCGCTTGACAAAAATAAAATCATTGTGATTACTGTTTCCGGCAGAGGCGACAAGGACTGCGCGGCTATCGCGCGTTACAGAGGGGAGAACATTTATGAGTAACACAGCAAAAGCATTTCAAAACGGCAAGGCGTTTATTCCGTTCATCACCTGCGGCGATCCCGATTTGGAAACAACCGCGGCGGCTGTGCGCGCAATGGCGCAAAACGGCGCTGATTTAATCGAGCTGGGCATTCCGTTTTCAGACCCCACCGCCGAAGGTCCTGTTATTCAGGCGGCAAACATCCGCGCGCTCAGCGGCGGCGCTGATACGGACAAGATTTTTGACCTTGTGCGCGATTTGCGAACAGACGTAACCGTGCCGCTGGTCTTTATGACCTATGCAAACGTGGTGTTTTCCTACGGCGCGGAAAAATTCATTTCAACCTGCGGCGAAACCGGCATTGACGGCTTGATTCTGCCGGACATTCCCTTTGAGGAAAAGGAAGAATTCTCGGAAATTTGCCGCCGTTATGATGTGGACTTAATCTCCTTGATTGCGCCTACTTCGGCAAACCGTATCGGAATGATTGCCAAGGAAGCTGAGGGCTTTATTTATTTGGTATCGAGCCTCGGCGTTACCGGAATACGCAGCGAAATTACCACCGACCTCGGCGCGATTATAAAGGTCATCCGCGAAAATACAAGCATCCCCTGCGCTGTAGGTTTCGGCATATCCACTCCCGAACAGGCAAAGCAAATGGCCGAAATTGCGGACGGAGCGATTGTCGGCTCCGCTATTGTCCGTCTTTCGGAGCAATACGGCAGAGAAGCGCCGGAGCATATCGGCGAATATGTCCGTAAAATGAAGGAGGCTGTTTGTACCGTTCACTGACCGGAAAGTGTTTATACTAATTCCTGATAGAAAGTAGTATTACAGCGTAAGAAAAGGCAGGCGTACCGATGCGGCGCGTCTGCCTGTTGCTTTTTTTACTTGAAACATTCTATCGCCTTTCATAAGACTTTTCCGGGGACAAATCTTTTTGAGTATTCTTTACGGTTTGGGCGGCAGCGCTTGAACCCGGGCGCCATCGGCGCAGCAATTCAACGGTTAAGCCGCCTTAACAACACGAAATTATTAATAATTAATTACCGAAAAACCTTTTCCATACCGCTACGGCGTTGGCGTTCGACAGCTTGTGTTCAACGTCGATGCCTGCCGGACAAATGTTATGGCAGGAAAGCGATTTGCCGCAGCCGTTATAAATGTTCTTTTGATATAGAGCGGTCAACTCCTGCGGATTGCTCTTTTCAAGCTGCGATAAAATTCTTGACGCAGGCACAAAAGCCGCCGCTCCGTAAAAATCGCCGCCGGGCATAAAATTAGGACAAACCTCGAGGCAGCAGCCGCACTGCAGGCAACGCGACGCGTCATAGCTTAAATCCGCCGCCTTTTCCGTATGATGGGCAGACTGCTCCAGCCAGTTGTGGATTAATCTGAGATTATTCATCATCAAACTGCGGTCAACAATCAAATCACGAACTGTCGGGAATTTTCTCAGCGGCTCTAAGCTTAATTTACCATTCTTGCAGGTACTCAGCTTTGTATCGCAGGCAAGAGCGGGACTTCCGTTTATTCGCATTGCGCATGCTCCGCACTTCTTTTGCAGGCAGCTGCACTCCCAATGAATGATTCCTACAGGATTTCCGTTTATATCCTTTAGGTCAACGCTCGCGTTCATTTTATTGAGCAGCGTCGCGACGGTGTCGTCGGGCAGGGCTTCAAATTCAATTATTTGTCTGTACGGCTCGGAAGCGCTGTCCTTCCGCCGTAAAATTTCTACTGTAAGTTTCATAGCTGATTAATTTCTCTGTAAAACACCTTTGTATTTTTAACTATTGTCTGCTTTTGGCAGCCTGGATTTGTGCCGGGATAATCCGTCCGTCTGTGAGCGCCGCGGCTCTCTTTGCGGAATAACGCGCAGTTCACAGTCGCTTTCGCGAGATTAATCAAACGGTTTTCGGCAGGATTTGCGGCTTTTTCCTGAATTGAGTTCAGTTCGTCCAAAGCACGCATAAGGTCATCCTCGCTGCGCAGGATTTTCAAGTGATTGCCGAGCACCTGACCGACCGAATCTCTGAAAGCCGGAGAAACCTCTGAATAAGACTTAACACCTTTTATTTCCGGCAAAGCTTCCGGTTCACCGTATTCTTTTATAACTGTCATTGCGGCAACTTTCCCGCCGTAAACCGCGCCTAAAAGCGAGTTGCCTCCCAAGCGGTTAGCGCCGTGATACTGACAGGCGCACTCTCCTGCGGCGTACAGCTTTTCCGCTGAGGTACGGTGTTCGGAATCAACCCAAATTCCGCCCATAAAATAGTGAATGCCGGGCGATACGGGAACAGGCTTTTTCACAGGGTCGAGCGCAAGATAGTGAATAACCTGCTCGCGCAGGTCGGAAAGTCGGCTTTTCCAAACCTTTTTATCAATCCCTGTCATATCAAGATAAACCTGATTTTCACACTCGGGCATTGATGTCACTTCAACAATTTCCGCGGAAACAACGTCGCGCGGCATAAGGTTTTTAAGCTCTGGGTATTTTTCCTCCATAAAGTACCACGGCTTGCCGTTTCTGCCAACAAACAGCCTGCCGCCCTCTCCCCTTGCCGCCTCGCTTATGAGCAGGCGCTTTCCGGGAATCGCGATAGTTGTGGGGTGGTACTGGATAAACTCAAGGTTGGCAAGCTCAACTCCGTTTTCAAGGCACATCGCGGTAACGTCCGCGGTATTTTGCGTAGTGCCGGTTGTGAGTCCGCTGAACAAGCCGTTCATACCGCCCGATGCAAGGATTACGCTTCCGCGAAAGGTTATGCTTTCCCCGGTATGTAGGTCGGCTGCGGTTACGCCCTGACATCTGTTATCACGGATATGAAGCTGTTGAAGCGCGTGATACGGATAACGCTTAATCACACCCTCCGCCTCATACCGGCGTACAGCGTCAATCAGCGCCGTCATCAGCATTTTTCCCGTACTGCTTTTTACAAAAGCGGTGCGTTTTTTCTTTTGTCCGCCGAAATTTCGCTGTACGATTCCGTTTTCGTTTGTTTGAAACGGAACGCCGAGGTTATATAATTTTTTTACTATTTCCGGCGCATTTTCACAAAGTCCGCGAACAGCGCTTTTATCGGCGAGATTTACTCCTCCGCGGATAGTGTCTTCAATATGGTTTTCCACAGAGTCGTCCTCGCCCATTGTGTTCAGACAGGCGTTTATTCCGCCCTCTGCCATAACCGACTGAGCGCGTTCGGACTGCATAGATGAAATTAAATTTGACTTTACTCCGTTTTCGGCAAGCGTGAGCGCCGCTGAAAGCCCGGCAAGCCCTGCGCCGATAATATTTATTCTCATAGCTGCCACCTTATGTAATAAATTATAAAGCCTGCCGTCATAAACAGCATAGCAACGGAAACGAAGAACAAAATGTCCCCTGCCTTCGGGCGGAGTCTTTTAACGCCGAAGGTGATGAGCGCGGGCTTGACGTTTGTGATAATGTGGACGGCAATGCTGAGTATGAATAATATTTGCGTTGTCAGGCGGAAAGCATCAAACGGAACCAAGCGGAAAACTCCGCCCGAGGTATAGCCGAACGCCGTCATATGAAAAAACACAAGCGCCGAAATTAAAGCTCCGCTGATTCTTCTCGCCCAAAACAGGCGGTTATGCCTGAAATACGGAGCTTTTGTCTTTACCGCTGTTCTGAGTGAGCGCACCGTAAGCGCTATGCTGATAACAGCGTGAACTATAATCAGCGAAAGCATTGTATGCGACAGCGCCTTGATGATAACCGTCGCGATATTCATTAAATTAAGCGCTCCGAGCAAGCCGTGAATTACAAACAGCACAAGCACAAGCATTGCGATTATTCCGTTGATTTTCCTCATAAAAGCCTCTACATTTTTATAGTCAAAATATCATTTCTGTCATACAGGGTGTGCGCGCCGCAGGCTTTTGCCGCGGCTTCGCTCAGAATAATAACATCAAAGCGCGTAAGCTCAGCCTTTGAAACAAGCATAGTGCCGGCTTCCTGTACGATTTTCATTTGATTTTCAGGCAGACGCGCCTGATATTTTTTCGCGGTATCAAGTCCGCTTGAATCGCCCTCGGCGACCTTGCAGATAATGTCCTCCATAATAAGAGGGACGTTGCCGGAAAAAGAAAAAAACTTTTGCCAGTCGGCGGTTGTGCCCGATTTATCGTGAAGACCGCGGTTGATAAGCACAACCCATTTTCCCTCCATATCTTCGGCGGAAACCGACTGCGCGGTAGCCGAGGACACAGCGTCGGGGGAATCGCTGTTAAGGTTAATATATCCGCCTGCCGTGAGCAAACAAATTATTACAGCTCCGGCAACAACAACGGACAAAAGCCGCATAGCAAATCTAAATACAGTTTTCATAAATTCACCAAAACAGGCAAACGGCAGGGAGTTAATAACTGACTGCCGTTTACATAATATTATTATTCAGCCGCTTTGTCAAGGGCGTCGTAAACCGCCTCGACAAACTGATTGTGCGAATATGTCGCTCCGGAAATGCTGTCAACCTCTTCCGGGTTGATTTTTCCTATAATCTCCTTGGCGTATTGCTCGCTGCCCTTGATAGCCTTTTGCGCCTTGTTGTAGTAATCCTGATTTTTAATCTCGCCGTCAACCATACCGTAGTCCTCACCCTTCAGGGTTCCGTTTTCCTCATAGGTTTTGAACTCGCAGGCGGTTACGGCGTTGTCCTTGACGGTGATTGTTACCTCGCCGTAGCCGTTGCCGTTACCTTCCTCATCGCCTGAGAAAACCGCGCTTTTTCCGGTATATGTGCCGTCCTTATATGTTTTTTTGCCGCCGCAGCCGCACAAAGCCGTTCCGAGCATTAACGCGCACATCAAAATTGCAGTTAGCTTTTTCATAAAATTACTCCTCAAAATTTTCGTTTATAATTTCCTTTACAAGCCTGCCGTGCTCGAGCACAACGGTTCTCTGAGCAACCTCGGCAACCTCGGGGTCGTGGGTAACTACAATCAGCGTTGTGCCCTGACGGTGGAGCTGCTTGAAAATGTCGATTACAATATTCTCGTTGGCCTCGTCAAGGTTACCCGTAGGCTCGTCGGCAAGCACAATTTCGGGGTGATTTATCAGCGCTCTCGCAATGCACACGCGCTGCTGCTCGCCGCCCGAAAGCTGGCTGGGCAAATGCTTTGCGCGTTCAGCAAGTCCAACTCGTTCAAGCGCCTCCATAGCCTCTTTTTCGTCGGGCATACTGTGGTAATACTGCGACACCATAACATTTTCCACAGCCGTAAGGTAGTTGATAAGATGGAACTGCTGAAAAATAAGTCCGATTTTATCCCTGCGGATTTCGGTAAGCTTTTTGCCGCTTTCCTTGGCGATGTCTGCGCCGTCGAGTATTACCTCGCCCAAAGAGGGCTTATCCATACAGCCGATAATATTCATCATTGTTGACTTTCCCGAGCCTGAAGGCCCCATAATTGCCAGCCACTCGCCGTTTTCAACCGTCAGGTTAACCCCGTCAAGCGCCTTTAGCGGACCGTAGATTTTTGATACGTTTTTTATTTCCAAAAGACTCATATAATTCTCCTTTATCATTCGCCCTTAAGCACCAGAGCAGGATCCACGTCCGTAGCGCTTCTTACCGGAAGCACACAGGATATTCCCGTTACCAGCACCGACACAAGTAATGTTACCGGGATTAAAACCCAGTGGAACTGAATTGAGCTGTTGAATACGTTTATGCTGACTGCCTGAGCAAAGATAAAGCCGAAAATTGAACCAAGCAGTCCGCCTATCGCGCCCAAAAGCAAGCCCTCGCCCATAAACTCAAATATAATACTCCTGTTTGAAGCGCCAAGCGCCTTGCGAAGTCCCACTTCCTTACGGCGTTCGGTAACTACCGCCATCATTGTTGTGGCAACGCAAATCATAGTCAGCAGCAGAACAATTATCGTTACAAGCAGCACAAGCGCCTGAAGCTTTGAGAGCACTGTGTTTTCGGACTGCGTAACGCGCTTTACAAGGCGTGCCGATAGTCCGTCAACCCCGGATGATATTTTTTCGGCATAGTCCGAAAGCTGTTCCTGAGAAGCCGAAACGCTGAGCTCGGTCATATCGAAAATATCGGACTTGCCGGTCAACGATTCCATATCGGCTATGGAAATAAATATGTACTTTTCCTCATTGCCGCCTGTGTCGAGAACGCCGGTCACCCTGAATTCGAGGCTGTTCTGATTTCTCTCTGTTTTTTTCGACGGCTTTGTCCCGGACGTCTGACCTTCAAGGTCGTACACAAGCGTTACTGTATCGCCTGCCCTTAAATCGAGCGTTGCGGCGGTTTCTTTTCCCACAAGAGCCTCACCGCTTTTTGCAGGCCATTCGCCGTCAATACGCCAGTACGGACTGGTTTTTTCGGCGCCGTCAAAATCGGTTGCCGCCGCCATAAGCGGACGTTCATAAACGGTTATGTTTTCATATCTGTACGGAGCCGTGCCTACAAGCTCCTTGCCGTCAATAATGCCCTTTGCCTTGTTGATTGCGTCCGTGCTGAGCTTATCGCTGCCCGACGGCGTGAAGATCATATTCGCTCCGTAGTTTCTGAACTGCTCGCCCATCTGGCGCGGAACGTCATAATAAATCGTTACAAGTCCCGAAAGAATTGTCGCTCCTACCGCGATTGCGAGAAGCGCAACCAGCATACGCGAACGCCGCCTTAAAAGAGATGCGGTAATCATTTTCAAAAACATTGTTTGTCTTTTCATTACTTTACCTCCCTTAACGTCCGTGCAATACTTCCGCAGGGCGGAGTCTAAGCAGCATACGTATTGCGGGAATACTTCCCAAAAGCGTTACAATTATAATCAAAACCGCTACAACCGGGATAACCATCGGCTTCATTTCTATAGCCGAGTTGAACACGGTATGACCGATTATCTGAGCGAAGCCGTAGCCCATAAAGTAGCCCGCAACGCCGCCGGCAACAGCAGTGATTATAATTTCGGTAAGCACGATGCCCGAAATGCGGTTGTCGCGCGCTCCGATTGCCTTTAACAAGCCTATTTCATTGCTGCGCTCCATTACACTCGCGGTTACAAGGTTTGAAATTCCCAGAGCGGAGCCGAACAGGCTGAGTATTGTTATCAAAATCATCAAAAGCTGGGTTTTGTCAAGGATAGTTCCCTCGGATTCGGCAACCTGCCGTACGGGTGAAGCAACCGAATCGGGAATCGCCTCCTGAATTTGGTAGCAGATCGAGCTTACATAAGCCGTGCAGTACCAGGTTTCGTAATCCGCCGGAGAAAGCGAGGCAGGTCCTTTTGTAGCAGCTTTTCGTGCAAGCTCGTTGTCGGGAGTTGTCAGGGCGCTGACCTCGATGCTGTCGATTAAGCCCTTAGTGTCCGAAAGCTCCTGAGCGGTTTTGAGCGTGGTAAAAATCTGCTCGTCCTCATCGCCGCCTGCGTCATAAACGCCTGTAATGACAAGAGCTTTACTTCCCTTTGAGGTTTTGACCTCAAGCTTGTCTCCGGTGCTGACGCCGAGCTTTTCCGCGAGGGCAACACCGACCATAGCGGGATTTTCACCGCCGCTTCCGCTTTGCTCGTCAATCCACTGACCGTTTTTCACATCCCACCAGGAACGAAGGCTGTGAATTCCCGCGTCAAGCTCCTCGCCTGTGTTAAGCGCAAGGTGATGGTTAAACCAAGTGCCTGTCAGCTTAACGGCTTCACCGTTAGGAAGCTCAGCGTATGTATTCACAAACGGAGTAAAGTCGAGAATATTAAAGCCCCAGAAAATTGTTTTGATTTTGCCCAGGTCATCCTCTTTAAGGTGAGCCGCGGCGGTTTCTTCCTTCTCGTCAAGGGAATACAGCTCGTTAAGCACTGAATTTTCCTTCGGAACAACGGTGATGTTCGCTCCGTACGCTTTAAGCTCCTGATTAACCTTATCCCCTACATCGAGCATAATGTTGAGCATAGCCGTTGCCAGCGACGCTCCGAGCGCGATTGTTACGGCAATCATAATCATTTTGGATTTTTGCCTGAACAGCGCTCCTTTTATCATCCTGAAAAACATAAATTTCTCCTAATCATTTAAACTTGCGCTCGTGCAGAACCAAGCCTTCAACCGGCACGATAATTCTGCCGTCCCTGACCTCGTAGTCAATAACAATCGGGTTGCAGCCGCCCTTAAAACCGATGGTGTTGATATTCATTACAACGTCGCAGCGCTTGCAGACAATTTGTCCGTCGCGTTCAAAGTAGCCTGCCTCGCCGCAAATATCGCAGGCGTCAAGACCTACGCCGTATGAGCTTGAGTTCGGCTTTTTTATAACGATAAAGCGGATTTCCGTGCCTTTTTCGGTGGTATAAGCGAAGCGGTGCAGGTGACCGTCGTCAACCTGAGAAAAATCGATGTACATATTAGTGCTGTCCGTTTCGCACTGTTCAACAGGAGCTTCAACGGGCTTTTTATTGTTTATAGCGTCAACAACCGTAAGATTCAGCACAGTAGCGATAACGCAAACAATAGCCGTTACCGCCCAGCGGCGGCGGCTGCGCATTGCTGCCCTGATTTTTCTGAGCTGAGCGGGATTGTCATATTCCCCGCGCACCCTTAGGTTGCGGATAAACTGAATTACCGCGGCTGCCGAAACGCAACCCAGCGCGCAGAAGATAAACAGCTCGGCGTTATTATTGACAAACTGCAAAACCGGGAACAGCAGCTTAAACAAATCCTTGTCACGGGTTTGCCTTATAATTTGCAGCTGCAGCATAAGCTGAATAAGCCTTCCGAGCACGCTGAACGCCGAAATAAACACGGCGATATCAATAAAGATTACCGACACCGCGTTTGAAGCGAATTTAAGCGTTTTAAACGCAGCAAGACCTGTTAAAAACACTAACAAAAAGCCGAGTATCCAGCCGATGAGCCTGTATAAAAATTCCGTTGAAAACACCGAATTGCCCTGCAAATCAAAGTTAAACGGATACGCCAAAACTCCGGGCAAAGAATTTACCGTCACCGTAAACACCACGGCAGCCGCGGCTATTGTCGCGATAACGCCCGTTACCCTGCGGAATTTTTTTAACGCGAGCCAAAGCGGCAGCAGTATAATCAGTACCGCCGAAGCAATTACAAGCACTGTTAACAGATAATATGTTACTCCGTTCCAAAACGGCAGCTTAAGTTCGCGGTTTGTATTTTTAAGAATCGCGACAAAAACCGAAGCCGCGAGTGTCAGACCGCCGCCTGCCAAAAACACAATATTACATAGCTTGCTCAATTTGAATTTGACGAACGCGTAAAGCATCGCCGCAACGATTGCGGGTATCATCAAATCGAGCGATAGTTGTTCAAAAAACTTTAACATTTGCATTCCTCTGATTAAATTTATATATGCACTTTTTGAGAGTTTAAGGCTCACAATAAATTAACCGGTGCCTGAACCCTAAACTCTCAAAAAGGGCTTTTGGCAGCCCCTGAAAAGAGGCTGCCATGGTTGTTTATAATGGAATTAGAGGGAAATTATACCTTAACAGGACCGGTGTAATCCCAATCCTTTGTAATTGCGAGGGGCTCGCCGTTCTTGAAGTAATCGTCGAAGGTGCCGCCGGGGCCTGTAAGGGCGTCGCTGTGGATAAGATAATCGTTGTCAGCCGGGCTGTGAATTGTGATTGTAAGCTGATACTTGCCCGCGTCGGGAAGCTTGATGTTAGCGCCGTAGTGGGGACCGTCGGAAGCAGCCATTTCCATAAATGTGCCTTCAGCCTTAACGTCCTTGCCGTCTGTTACCTTGTAGTCAACTGTGAGGTAGGGAACCCATGAACCCTTTTCGTATCCGAGCTTGTTGTCAAGAGCCGAGATATCCGCCTCGAGGTGAATGTCGTAATCCTCAGCCTTCTGCTCCTTTACGGTAGCGCCTGCTGTCATGGGAACCGCCTGGAAGAATACGGCGGAAACGTTCATAAATCCAACCTCTTCATCCTCAAAAATAGGATACTCTGTGAAGCCCGCGTCATCAGCGGCGGCGTCGTCAGCGGCTGCCTTGGTTTCCTCAGCCTTTGTCTCGGCAGCGCTTGAGTCTGCCTTTGACGCGCTTGAGGATGAGCTTGATGATGAACTGTTGCCGCAGCCCGAAAGAGCTGCTGTGGCTGTTACCGCAATTGCAGCGGCGCAGAGGATTGCAAGAATCTTCTTCATTTTTACATTACTCCTTTTATATAATTTATTATTTTGAATAATACTCCGGCGTTTGCCTGAGTATGAATCAACTTATTTATTCTCATTCGCGGCTAACCGCGCTCTGAGCTTTTTGTTTTCCCTGTGCTGTTTTATAAACAGGTAAACCGTTATGCACAGCAGGATAAACTGCGGAACGATTGTTTCGGTATGCGGATAAATTCCGAAAATATCGAGGAAATCGTTTGTGGGAATCTGCTCGACAAGCGGCGTAATTCCCTGAATTCTGAGCACAAGCTCAAAGCTGCCTTCCATAAGCTCCTTGATGCCTGCTCCGAGGAACGATATCGCCATAACAGCCATAAGAATACTTGTAGCGAGGAAGAATAGCTTTAACGGAAGCTTAACCGAGAAGAACCGGATTGCGATAAAGATTGCGACAAGCACAACAGCCGCTGCCGCAACGCCGAGCCAAAGCCAGCCCACGCCGTCGCCTTCCTGAGCGTCGGTGATGATTTGCTGATAGAACAGAATAACCTCAGCGCCCTCACGGAACACGGCGAGAAACGCCGTAAAGCCGAGAGCAATCATACTTCCGCGCGACACAGAAGTTTCAACCTTTTTGTCAAGGTAGTTTTGCCAAGCCTCGGACTCTGATTTTGACAGCATCCAGTTGCTGACATAGAACAGAACGGCAACCGCGATCAACGCCGTAATACCCTCGATAAGCTCCTGGTTAGCGCCGCCGTTTGTGGCGTTTGCCGACTTGATAATGTTTAAAAGTATCGCCGCGCCAAAGCTGAGAGCAATAGCGAATACGGAACCGATGTAAACCGCGCGCACCTGCTTTTTATTACCCGATTTAATCAGGTAGGCAATGATACCGCCGATAACAAGAATAGCCTCTATTCCCTCTCGAAGAAGGATTACAAAAGCCTGAGCGAATACCGCGCCCGCGCTTCCGGCTCCGCCTACGTTGTCGGTTACGTTGCTTTCAGCAAGAACCGTACCGGTAAGCTTTGTGTAGTTTTCGGCAAAGTCCTTGTCCTCAACATATTTTTGCACAAACGCGTCGCTTACGTTGCTTAAAAGCGGAGCGTCGGTGTACAAATCCTTCATAAGATTGTCTGCAGCCTTGTCGTAATCCGAAAGCGAATTTGACTTTACAGCCTGACGCAAATCGCGGTAATAGAATTCAACCTCGTTTTTGCGCGAGCCCGAAATCCGCGCCATGGTCTGGCGTTCAAAGCCGCATACCTCGTAGTAGCCGTAGTACGCGTCCTGGGCACACTTGTAAGCCGCGTCGGTATTGCCGTCCGCAAGGTTTTGTCTGCCTGCGGCAACCACCTTTTCAATGGCGTAGGCTACCTCGTTCATATTGGTTTTATCGCTGTCGGGAAAATACTCGGGCTGAGCTTCCTTCCATGTGGCGTAATGCTTTGTTTCCTCCGCCGCAAACGCCTGAACGGGAAACACAGCGGTAAATACAACAAGCGCCAAAAACAGCACCGCAAAAAGTTTTTTGTGTGATTTAGCTTTCGCTGCCACACATAACACCTCCAAAATCTCCATTAGTTAGACTAAGCTAACTAATTTATTTAAAAATAAAGCCGTTTCATTCCGACTCTGATATTATATTGCGTTTTTTTGGTTAAGCTGTTTTACTTTTGGTTATCACACGCTAACTTAGACGCAAAAAAATAAAGGAAAAATTCCGTTAGATAATATATCACATAAAAATCCCTTTGTCAAGCGGTTTTTATGTGTTTAGAAAAATTATTTTCTCCGCGAGGGCACACAATATTTGCCGCCCTTGCGGAGAAAAAGCTTTGTATATTATTTATTTTTAAGAGTTCCCGAGTCCATCTTTAAAGCAATATCCGCATAGTTTTCCGCTTCGCCCTCGTGAGTTACAATAAAAACAGAGGTTCCTTCTTTTGCGGTGTCTCTCAAAAGAGAAAGCACAAGCGCGGTGTTTTCGTCGTCGAGGTCGCCGGTGGGTTCGTCGGCGAGCAAAACAGACGGCTTATTCATTAGCGCTCTGGCAATCGCCATTCTTCTGAGCTCGCCGCCCGACAGCTCGTTCGGCATTGCTTCGCTCAGATTGGATATGCCGACTTTTTCGAGCAGCTCCATAGCGTATTCGAGCGAAGAATCGTCTTGCTTGCTGTACATCAGCCTCGGCAGCATCACATTTTCGAGCACTGTCAAAGCAGGAATAGCGGTACTTCCCTGCGGAATAATCCCTATATTTTTATTTCTGAATTTTGACAGCTCTCTGTCAGGCATTGCATAGATATCCGTACCGTCAACAAGCACCTTTCCGTCCGACGGTTTAAGCAAACCGCCGAGCATATTCAGAAACGTTGTTTTTCCTCCGCCTGACCTGCCGTATACAGCGGTCAGAGAGCTTTCGGCTAATTCAAAATCAGTTTCGTTCACCGCGTAAAAGTAGCTTGCTCCGCCTGTTTTCCTGTTAAATTTTTTACAGATTTTTTCCGCTTTAAGCCTCATCAGTTATCACCTCTCAGTATCACCCCGGCGTCTGCCTTGCTGATTTTAAACGCCGAAATTGCCGCTGTCAGCGCGCCTGCAGCGACCGTTACAATAACGGTTGTTATTCCGGCGATACACAGGGTAACAGCGCCGGGCAGTAAAAACGGCAGTCCGATGCTTTGTTCAATAAGCGGTGAAAACAGCAGGGTTATCATAACGGTGAGCAATACGCCCGCGACTCCCCCCGTCAGGGTGAGCATGGCGTTCTCCTTAAACACAAGCCCCGCAAGCCGCGCTCTTGAAGCTCCGAGCACACGCAAAACGGCAAATTCCTTTTTGCGTTCGTTCATAATCATTGTGAAAGCTATCGCCATTATGATGACCGACAACGCCCACACAGCAATCATCAACGCGCTTATCATTCCCGATACGCCCGAAAGGCTGTCGGCTACTCCTGAAATCATATTTTGAGTGCGAACCGCCTTGACCTGACGCACGTGCAGATTAATATCTCCTGCGACGCTGTCAATATCAAAGCCGTCGCTTACCTTAATCAGAACCGAGGAAACAACGTTGTCGGGATTAACCTTGCGCTCCTGATTCGGATTTTTCTCGTTATGAGCCTTGATAAGCTCCTTCATAGTATCGGTATTAACATAAATCGCGTGGTCAAGCTCTGTTCCTGTTTTATCAAGAACCGACTGAACCTTCAGGGCTTTTCCGTAAATCTCAACCGTCATATCGGTGTTGGGAGTTACGTCGCTTCCGACTACGGTGTCATAAAGTCCGAGCTTATCTGAATAGCTTTTTTCTATCCACGGCTGAACCGAAAAGTCAGTTTCGGGATCAAAGCCGATAATTTGAAGCCTGGACGAACAGCAGGAAGCCTTTGCCGAAGCAAGATAAAACTGAGCGGTTATCTTTTCTATTCCGCTGATTTCTTCCTTGATCTCGTCGTAATATTTTGAGTCCATATAGAACTGCCCGGGCTGACCTTGGATAATAATTGAGTCATAGCTGACCTTCGAGGTCGCGGAGTACGGCACAACTACAATATCCGCGCCGAGGCGCGCCGAAAGGCTGTTAAGACCTTCCGACAGACTCATAACCATTACAGAGCCTCCGAACGCCGAAAACGCGAGAAACGCCGCGATGATTATCAGCGCAGCGCTTCTGACAGGTTTTTTGATGATATTTCTAAAGGATAATCCGTTGATTGACTTCATATTACTTCTCTTTTCTTTTTAGATTGAGAATCGCGCCGAATAAGGCGGCTACCGCCGCTAACGACGCAAACAAAATTGTAAACGGGCGGAATGTGCTTACACAGCGCATTGAATTCATCATACAAACGTTGATTACAATACCCGGAACAACCGCCGTTAAGATTGCGGTCAGCGTTGCCGAAAGCTCCAGTCCTGCCTTAAGCTTTCTGTCCGGAATTACAACAGCGGCGAGCGATATTGCCGACAAAAGCGCTCCGAGTGCCGTAACCGCGTTTTGCGCCCAGTGACAAGCCATAACGGTGTCGCCGTGCACCGGACAGGCTGAGAAAAAGGTAAACGAGCCTATGCAAATCAACAGGCTGAGGATCAGTAAAATAATTTCGGGAATAAGGCTTTTGAGTTTCATATATATTCCTCCTTTAAAAGTTAGTTTAGGGTAACTCCGCTGTATCAAAAAGACTCCTCTGTTTTTCCGAAAGGAGCTTTGCGGATAAAGGTAAGATAATCGCGAAGCTTTATAAGCGCGTTTAAGGTTTCGTCGCTGATACCGTGCTCGATATTGCAGGCGTCATCATACGCGGTTTCACGGTTTACGCCAAGATTTGTGAGCAAATCAAATATTATCTTATTTCGCTCAACAATCCGTTCGGCGATTTCCTCGCCTTTTTGCGTTAATATTACGGTTCTGTCCGGTTGGATTGTAAGATATCCCGCCTCCTCCATTTCTTTAAGCGAAACAGAGACAGTCGGCTTTGTTACACCCAGTTCACGCGCGATGTACGCTCCGCGAACCAAACCTTTTTCGCGCAAGCGGTATATAGTTTTCATATAATCTTCCACTTTTTGATTGTTGCCCATATAAAAACCTCACCGTATATAGTTAGCCTCGGCTAACTATATTACAAAATACAAAGGCGGGCAGTTAGCCCGACCTTACTGACATTATAGCGATTGTATCTCTTCTTGTCAAGAGCAAATTTTGATGCCGCTGCTTTGCGCCGGGACTTTTTACAAATCCAAGCTCTTCAGCCCTATCCTTGCTCATCAGATGAAAATTACATTCGTCGTCGCCGTAACCGAGTGTTTTGGTTCTGTCAAGAACTGCTCCCTGCATTTCAAAGGTATAATAGTCCATCATACACAAATACTTTGGGCAATACCGCATAATTCAGGTGTGCGGATTGCTTGAATTGTGCGGTGTTGCCTTCATTTTATCACCCGAATCAAAGCAATTTTTTTGTACTAAGCAAGCCGATTGCCAAGGTTGACGCGTTGTGCAGCATAGCGGTTGCCGTCGGATGAGCAAAACCGCCAACGCCGAGCACGATTAATCCGCTGTTTATTGACAGAATTGAACGGTAATTAAAGTTAATCCGCTTCATCATCGCTGTGCTGAGCTTTCGCAGGGTAATAATACTGCTCAAATCATTTTCGGATATTGTAATGTCAGCGATTTCTCTCGCTATTGCGGCGCCGTTTAAAATGGCCACGCCCACATCGGCGGCTGACAGCGCCGGAGAATCGTTAACGCCGTCGCCAATCATTACAACCGTGTTGCCCTTTGCTTTTTCCGCTTGAATAAACCGCGCCTTTTCCTCGGGCAGCACCTCGGCGTAATAACGGTCAACTCCGACTCTTTCGGCGATTGCCGCGGCGGTGTGCTTGCTGTCGCCGTTCATCATTACAATATTCTCAAAGCCGAGCTCTTTTAGCCCTGCGATAACCTCAGGCGCTTCTTCCCTCGGCGGATCCTCAATGCAAATTACCGCCGCGAGCCAACCGTCTACGGAAAGATATAGCCGCGAATACTCCTTTGAAATGTCCAGCAAACGCTGTTCCGTTCCGAGCGGTACTGCCGCGCCCATATCCTCAAAAATAAAGTGATAGCTTCCGATTAAAACCTCCGCGCCGTCAATGGTAGATTTAATACCGTGCGCCACCACGTACTCAACCTTGGTGTGCATTTCATCGTGAACAAGATTTTTTTCTTTAGCCGCGCGCACAACGGCGTTTGCGATTGAGTGCGGAAAATGCTCCTCAAGACACGCGGCAATCCGCAGAAGCTCGTCGGGACTTTTATCGCAAAAGGAAACCACGCTGTGAACGGTGGGATTTGCCTTGGTAAGCGTTCCTGTTTTATCAAAAACTATTGTGTTGGCGCTTGCGGTTTTTTCAAGGAATTTGCCGCCCTTAACCGCGATTCCGCAGGCGTTTGCTTCACGAATAGCCGACAGAACCGTCACAGGCATGGCAAGCTTTAGCGCGCAGGAAAAATCGACCAT
>ONLA01000019.1 GCA_900318495.1 uncultured Eubacteriales bacterium | reverse complement strand
TGCTTCTACTTTATTAGCCAAAGTTATTCCTCCTGTTCCTTAGAAATTGAGGCCGCCCTCGCGAGCGCCTTCGGCCAATTCCTTAACACGGCCGTGATAAATATTACCGCCTCTGTCGAATACAACGTCAACGATATTCTTCGCCTTGGCACGCTCTGCTACGAGCTTGCCTACTGCTCTTGCTGCTTCTTTGTTTCCGCCATTACCTGTGATGGTCTTGTCAAGGCTTGATGCCTGGGCAAGTGTAACACCGGCTACGTCATCAATAATCTGAGCGTAGATGTTATTGGTGGAGCGGAATACGCACAAACGCGGGCACTGAGCTGTTCCGCTGATTTTTCCGCGGACTCTCTTATGGCGTTTTGCGCGTGCCTTTTTTGTATCAGGTCTGCTTACCATTATTTTTCACTCCTTAATTATTTGCCCTTACCGGCCTTGCCTTCCTTGCGGCGGATTACTTCGTCAGCGTACTTAATACCCTTACCCTTATAAGGCTCAGGCGGACGCTTTTCTCTAACCTCGGCAGCAAACTGACCAACCTTTTGCTTATCAATGCCGACGATAATAACTGTGTTGGGATCGGGAACTTCAATCTTGATGTCCTCGGTGTCCTCAACGATAACCTGGTGTGAATAACCAAGGTTCATAACGCATTTGTTGCCCTGCTTCTGAACACGGTAACCAACACCGTTAACCTTAAGCTCCTTTTTGTAGCCTTCGGTAACACCTACAACCATATTGTGAATAAGTGTTCTTGTAAGGCCGTGGAGCGAACGGTTCTCTTTTTTGTCATCGGGACGGCTTACTTCAATTTCAGCGCCCTTAACTTCTACTGTCATATTCTGGTTGTACTTCATATCCAAAGTACCCTTGGGACCCTTGACAGTGATAACACCGTTGTCAACCTTAACTTCGACTCCGGCGGGAATATTTATAGGTTTTCTTCCAATTCGAGACATTTTCGCACCTCCTCTTACCAGATGTAAGCCAGAACCTCGCCGCCAACGTGCTGAGCTCTTGCTTCGCGGTCTGTCATTACACCCTTAGATGTTGAAATAATTGCAACGCCAAGGCCCTTCATTACCTTAGGCATATCCTCTGCATTGCTGTAAATACGCAAACCGGGCTTTGAAACTCTTCTGAGACCGGTGATAACGGGTCTTTTGCCCTCAAGGTATTTAAGTGTAACCTTGATGATGCCCTGCTTGCCGTCCTCGATAACTGTGAAATTCTTAATGTAACCTTCGTCAACAAGAATCTGACAAATAGATTTCTTGAGGTTTGAAGCAGGAATTTCAACAGAATCGTGCTTAGCTGCGTTCGCGTTGCGAATTCTTGTAAGTAAATCAGCTATTGTATCTGTAATCTGCATTACCTTTTATCCTCCTTGCTTACCAGCTTGCTTTCTTTACGCCCGGAATTTCGCCCTTGTAAGCGAGCTCACGGAAGCAAATACGACAAATACCATACTTGCGCAGGTAGGCGTGTGGTCTTCCGCAGATATTACATCTTGAATACTCTCTTGTAGAGAATTTCTGCTTTCTCTGCTGCTTAACTTTCATTGCTGTCTTAGCCACAACAAACCCTCCTTACTTTGAAAACGGTGCGCCCATCAGCTTTAAGAGCTCACGAGCCTCTTCGTCTGTTTTCGCGGTTGTTACAAAACAAATGTCCATACCGCGAACCTTGTCAATCTTGTCATAATCAATCTCAGGGAAAATCAACTGTTCCTTAAGACCCACGCTGTAGTTGCCTCTGCCGTCGAAAGAGTTGGGGTTGATGCCTCTGAAGTCTCTTACGCGGGGAAGCGCAACGTTGAAGAATCTGTCAAGGAATTCGTACATTCTGTCGCCTCTGAGCGTTACCTTAACGCCGATGGGCATACCTTCTCTGAGCTTGAAGTTAGCGACTGACTTTCTTGCACGGCAAACAAGCGGCTTCTGACCGGTAATCTGTGAAAGATCCTTGCAGATAGCGTCGATAACCTTTGAATTTTCTCTTGCTTCACCCGCGCCAACGTTGACAACGATTTTGTCAAGCTTTGGAATCTGCATTGTGCTCTTGTAGGAGAACTTTGACATAAGAGCAGGTGCAACTTCTTTTGAATAGTATTCTTTAAGTCTTGCCATATCTTATTTCCTCCTTACAGTGCTTCGCCGCATTTAGCGCAAATTCTGCCCTTTGAGCCGTCCTCATAAAGCTTGTGACCAACTCTTGTGGGCTTTTTGCAGCGCGGACAAACAATCTGAACCTTTGAAGCGTACATAGCACCCTCGGCCTTAATGATGCCGCCCGGCTCGCCCATTCTTCTGGGCTTAACGTGCTTGGATACCATGTTAACTTTTTCTACAATAACTTTGCCTTCTTTGGGGCTTACAGCCATAACCTGGCCTTTTTTGCCCTTATCCTTACCGCTGATTACGATAACGGTGTCGCCTGTTTTTACATGAACCTTACTCATTGTGACACCTCCATTAAAGTACTTCCGGAGCAAGTGACAAAATCTTCATGAAGTCCTTATCACGAAGCTCTCTTGCTACGGGTCCGAAGATACGAGTACCGCGGGGGTTCTTATCTTCCTTAATAATAACAGCTGCGTTTTCATCAAAACGAATGTAGGTGCCGTCTTCGCGTCTTACGCCCTTTGCGGAGCGAACAACAACGGCTCTTACAACGTCGCCCTTCTTAACAACGCCGCCGGGTGCTGCTTTTTTAACTGAAGCAACTATAATATCGCCAATATTGGCATATCTCCTTCTGGTACCGCCGAGTACACGAATGCACATAAGTTCCTTTGCGCCGGTGTTGTCGGCAACCTTGAGGATAGTTTGCTGCTGAATCACAGTAGATTCCTCCTTTTCTCAAAGCCGCTAAACTTATTTAGCTTTCTCTATAATCTCGACGAGTCTCCATCTTTTATCCTTAGAAAGAGGACGGGTCTCCATAATCTTTACACGGTCGCCTGCTTTGCACTCGTTGTTTTCATCGTGTGCCTTAAAGCGAACTGTACGCTTAACAATTTTGTTATAAAGCTTATGCTTAACACTGTCTTCAACGGCAACAACGATTGTCTTGTCCATTTTGTCGGAAACAACCTTGCCTATAACAGTTTTTCTCATATTTCTGTCACTCACTGTTAAGTCCTCCTCTCTTAGTCTACTGTGCCGTTAAGCTCGCGCTGACGAAGAACGGTGGATACTCTTGCAATGTCCTTCTTTACGGCACCGATTCTGTTTGAGTTTTCGAGCTGATTAACAGCAAGCTGAAAACGAAGATTGAAAAGCTCTTCTTTAAGCTCGGTGAGCTTTGTCTGAAGCTCTTCACCTGTAAGTTCTCTGAGTTCTGAAGCTTTCATTACTGCTCACCCTCCTCTTTCTTCACAAATTTGCACTTGATGGGGAGCTTGTTTGCCGCAAGGCGCATAGCCTCTCTTGCGGTGGCCTCGTCAACGCCGCCAAGCTCAAACATAACTCTGCCGGGCTTAACAACAGCTACCCAATACTCAACATTACCTTTACCTTTACCCATACGGGTTTCGGCGGGTCTTGCGGTTACAGGCTTGTCAGGGAAAATCTTGATCCAAACCTTACCGAAACGCTTGCAGTAACGTGTCATGGCAACACGGGCAGCCTCGATCTGGTTTGAAGTGATCCATGCGGGCTCTGTAGCCTGAAGTCCGTACTCGCCGTATGTTACGGTATTGCCGCGCAAAGCCTTACCGGTCATACGTCCGCGGTGAACTCTTCTGTATTTAACTCTTTTAGGCATTAACATTATTTTCTGCCTCCTTCTCTGCGGGGCCTTCTGGGCGGCCTTCTGTCCTCGTTGACATTAAGAACCTCGCCCTTGTAGAGCCAAACCTTTACGCCTACCTTACCGTAGGTTGTGTTTGCCTCCGCAAAACCGTAGTCAATGTCCGCACGCAGTGTCTGAAGCGGAATAGTACCCTCGTGATACTGCTCGGAACGTGCGATTTCAGCACCGCCGAGACGGCCTGAACACATAATCTTGATACCCTTTGCACCGCGGCGCATTGCGTTGCCGATGCTCTGTTTCATAGCGCGGCGGAAGGAAATTCTCTTTTCAAGCTGCTGAGCGATGTTCTCGGCAGTGAGCTGAGCGTCAAGCTCGGGAGCCTTAACTTCAACAATGTTGATGGCTACGGGCTTGTTAAGCATTTTTTCACACTGAGCCTTGAGCTTCTCGATTTCAGAGCCGCCCTTACCGATTACAAGACCGGGCTTTGCGGTGTGAATGCTGATTTTTACCTTTTTGCCGTCTCTTTCAATTTCAATCTTGGAAATACCGAAGTTGTAAAGCTGCTTTTTAAGAGTTTTACGAAGGTTGTAGTCTTCAACCAGTGTTGCGCCGAAATCCTTTTTGCCGGCGAACCAACGGGAATCCCAATCTTTAATAACGCCTACACGAAGACCGTGCGGATTAACTTTCTGTCCCATAATTTAAACCTCCCCTTAGTCTTCTTTTTCCTTGAGAACGAGGGTGATGTGAGAAGTTCTCTTGTTAATTCTGAACGCTCTGCCCTGTGCTCTCGGACGAATTCTTTTAAGGATGGGGCCTGCTGTTGCATTGCAGTAAGCAATGTAAAGCTTGGATACATCCATATCATGGTTGTTCTCAGCGTTTGCCATAGCTGACTTGAGCAGCTTTAAAAGCGGCTCGCAAGCGGCCTTGGGAGTGTGCTTGAGAACAGCTTCCGCGTACTTGACGTCTTTGCCTCTGATAAGGTCAAGAACAACGCCAACCTTGCGGGGTGAAATACGAACAAATTTCGCAATTGCCTTAGCTTCCATTTGCAATACTCTCCTTCCGCTTATTTGCTTGTTTTTGAACCGGCGTGACCCTTAAAGGTTCTTGTCGGAGCAAACTCGCCGAGCTTGTGTCCGACCATATCCTCAGTTACATAAACCGGAACGTGCTTACGGCCGTCGTGAACGGCGAATGTGTGACCAACGAATTCGGGGAAAATTGTTGAGCTTCTTGACCAAGTCTTAAGAATTCTCTTTTCGCCCTTTTCGTTCATTTCAACTTTTTAGTACTTCTACTCATTGTTTAAGCTCCTTTCTGCCCTTACTTACCGTTTCTTCTGCGAACGATAAGCTTGTCGCTCTGCTTGTTGTGCTTACGAGTCTTGTAGCCGAGTGCGGGCTTACCCCACGGGGTTACAGGTCCGGGACGGCCGACAGGTGATTTACCCTCACCACCGCCGTGCGGATGGTCGTTCGGGTTCATAACAGAACCGCGTACGGTAGGACGCCAGCCCATATTTCTCTTACGGCCTGCCTTACCGATTTTTACGTTAAAGTGATCGGGGTTTGAAACCTGACCAACTGTAGCCATACAGGTTTCGGGAACTCTGCGGAGTTCGCCTGAAGGAAGTCTGAGCAGCGCGTAGCCGTCTTCTCTTGCCATCAGCTGAGCCATATTTCCGGCTGAACGTGCAAGCTGAGCGCCTCTGCCGGGATATAGCTCTACGTTGTGTACGAATGTACCAACCGGGATTGAAGTAAGCGGAAGCGCGTTGCCGGGCCAAATATCAACATTTTCGCCGGCTACTACCTTGTAGCCTACCTTGAGTCCCTCGGGGGCGAGGATGTAGGACTTTTCGCCGTCCTCATACTCGATCAGCGCGATGAACGCGGAACGGTTGGGATCGTACTCAATTGTTTTAACAATTGCTTCTACGTCAAACTTATTACGCTTGAAATCTATAATGCGGTACTTTCTTCTGTTGCCGCCGCCTCTGTGACGAACCGTAATTCTGCCGTAGCTGTTACGGCCGGCTTTCTTGTTGAGCGGAGCAAGCAGGCTCTTCTCGGGAGCAACCTTTGAAAGACCTGAATAGTCAACAACCGACATATTTCTTCTTGAGTTGATAGTCGGCTTATAAACTTTAATTGCCATTTGGTTTCACTCTCCTCATGATGGTTTTGCGGGATTGGCAAATCCCATAACTACTTTTCGTGTACGCGTGAAGCGCTTTGCTTCAACACTCCTTTTAAAACAGCTTTCGCGCGAACGCTGTTTTATCAAACGGAGCCTGCGCACAAATTACATCATGCCTTCAAAAAATTCGATAGGCTTGCTGTCTTCTGTAAGGGTAACGATGGCTTTTTTCCAGCTTTTGGTGTAGCCGCCGTTGTTTCTGCCCTGACGGCGGAACTTGCCGCGAACGCTTACTGTATTAACCTTGGCAACCTTTACCTTGAAAACTTCCTCGCAAGCTTTTGCGATTTCGATTTTATTAGCGGTTTTCGCTACTTCAAAGGTATATACCTTATTTACGGCGCCGTTCATGCTCTTTTCGGTGATGATCGGACGAACAATAATATCGTGAGCTATCATGCATATACCTCCTCGATTTTGCTTACGGCACCCTTAACAATAACAAGCTTGCCGGCATTGAGAATGTCATAAACATTCAGTGTGTTAACCTGAGCTGTTTTTGCGCCGGGAATGTTCGCCGCAGACTTAATAACCTTGCTGTCTACGCTGTCAAGAACGATAAGGGGCTTCTTTTCAGCCTCAATTGCCTTGAGCATAGCAACGATTTTCTTTGTTTTGTACTCGTCAAGCGCGATGGAATCAACAACAACAATCTCGTTTGCCGCAGCCTTGGTTGAGAAAGCAGACTTCATAGCGAGTCTTCTTACCTTTTTGTTTACAGTGAATCTGTAACTTCTCGGCTTGGGAGCAAACACAACGCCGCCGTGTGTCCACTGCGGAGCTCTTGTTGAACCCTGTCTTGCGCGTCCTGTGCCCTTCTGTCTCCAGGGCTTTTTGCCGCCGCCGGAAACCTCTGATCTTGTAAGAGCGGACTGTGTGCCCTGACGCTGAGCAGCAAGGTAGTTAACTACCATTTCGTGCATTACAGCCTCGTTAGGCTCAATACCGAATACGGACTCGGCAAGCTCGATTGAACCTACGTTCTTGCCTTCCATATCTACTACTGAAATACTTGGCATTTATAATCCCCCTTCCTTACGCCTTAACGGAATCTTTCAATACTACGATTCCCTTGTTTGGACCGGGAACAGCGCCCTTAACAGCGATGAGGTTGTTTTCAGCGTCAACCTTAACAACTGTAAGATTCTGAACCGTTACCCGCTCTGCACCGAGGTGACCTGCCATCTTCTTGCCCTTCCAAACTCTTGAGGGCGATGAGCAGGCACCGATTGAGCCGCCGTGACGAACGCAGGGGCCTGTACCGTGGCTTTCTTTAAGGCGGTGGAAGTTCCATCTCTTAATTACGCCTGCTGTACCCTTACCCTTGCTCTTGCCGGTTACGTCAATCTTGTCGCCGGGGGTGAATACGTCTGCCTTTACCAAATCGCCTACGTTGTAAGCGTCGGTGTCGGCAAAACGGAACTCTTTAAGAGTTTTCTTGGGTGCTACGCCCGCCTTGTCAAAAAAGCCCTTCATGGGTTTGTTAACCTTGTGCGGCTTTAAGTCGCCGAATCCGAGCTGAACGGATGCGTAGCCGTCGTTTTCAACTGTCTTTTTAGCGGTTACCACGCAGGGACCTGCTTCAACAACAGTTACGGGAACAACTTTTCCCTGTTCATCGAAAATCTGTGTCATACCGATTTTCTTGCCGATGATTGCTTTTTGCATTAAAATTTCCTCCTTATAGGTTATTGGTTGGCTTAGCCAACATGACCCTGTCTGCTTGTAGGTTGGTAAAAAGATTAAAGCTTAATCTCGATATCAACGCCGGCAGGGAGCTCCAAGCTCGTAAGAGCATCGACTGTTTTGTTAGATGGTCTTAAGATGTCGATAAGACGCTTGTGGGTTCTGATTTCAAACTGCTCACGGCTGTCCTTATACTTGTGAACAGCGCGAAGGATTGTAACAATCTGCTTCTCGGTGGGGAGAGGCACGGGACCCGAAACTCTTGCGCCTGTGCGCTTAGCTGTAGCCACGATTCTCTCTGCGCTCTGATCAACAAGCTGATGATCATAACCCTTTAATCTTATTCTAATCTTTTCCTTGACTGCCATTATCGTCGCCTCCTTAAAAATTTTCGCGTTACAGCCTCTCGTGAACAAGGCTTAACGCCGGAATAGGCGGGCGTTTGCTTCCAGAATTTTCTGCAACTCTGCCGGGTGTTTCCTCACCCCGCATTAAAAAACCCGTTTAACTATTCAGTTAACCGGGACGTCCTGAAAGCGAGCGAGCATAGCTATGGCATAGCAACCCTAAATGCCTGTTATACTCAATGTTTCATTGTAAATCGCCCGGTTTAAAATCGGACATACTCCACGGAAAAACCGGCTGTTCAAGCCGCAACCTCCCGCTTCATCGCATATCATTGTGTGCAGTCACGCAAGGTTTATTATACTGTAAATCATCTGTTTTTGCAAGGTTTTTCACAAATTTTCCGCTAAAATTTCTGCATAGAACTTTTGACGAATTTTTTGATGATTTTTGTGCAGTTTGTCAGTATTGCCGATTTTTCCGGTTTCATATATAATATAAGCAAATAAATTCGGTAAAATCCGGAGGGGGATATTATGATTCACGTATATTACGGAGACGGCAAGGGCAAAACCACGGCTGCGGCAGGACTCGCGGCAAGAGCGTCGGGGAGCGGTATGCGCGTGATGTTTGTTCAGTTTTTAAAGACCGAGTTTTCGGGCGAGCGCGAGGCGCTCAGAGGAATGCAAAACATTACGCTTACAACCTGTCCGCTTGAACTGAAGTTTACATTTGATATGACCGAACAGGAAAAACAGCAAACCGCGGTAATGTTCCGCCAGCTGTTCAACAACAGCGCGTCAGCCGCGCTTTCAAGCCGCTACGATATGATAGTTTTCGACGAGGTGTTTGATGTTATAAACGAGAATATGCTGGCGGAATCCGAGGTTTTTGAGTTTATTGCCAACGCGCCCAAAAGCCTTGAAATCGTTATGACAGGCCACAATCCGCCTCAGCGCTTTATCGACGCGGCGGACTACGTCACCGAGTTCAAAAAGGTTAAGCACCCGTTCGACAAGGGCGTTACCGCAAGAAAGGGCGTAGAATATTAAATAAAAATTAATAACGCAAAGCAATTCATACAAAAACAAAGCAGCGGGTTCAGACCGAAAGTCAGAATCCGCTGCTTTTATTGAAAAATAAGGTTACAGATATTTTAAAATTATGTAATTGTTTTTCTCATATTACATACCTATTGTTTATGCAGTAATGAACTTAAGCCTAAAATCTTTTGCTTTTCTTTACTATGAATTTCATTGATGATTTAGATAATTATTCTGGGCAGAACTACAGTTTTGACAGTATTCATCATTTTTATTTATCTTAATTCCGCATATACGGCAATACTTTTCCTGATAAGCCGTACAATCAACCGCAGGATATTCATTAGAAATCTGATTTTGATATTTTTTTACTTGTGCACTTTGCTTTTCTTTTTTTATTTCCAGAGCGATCAGCAATACTTGGATTCCATTGAAAATAATAGGAACAAAAAGAAAAATAGAATATTTCAACGCATTAAATGAAATTAACGCAATAAAAGAAAAATAAATAAGAATTTTTAAAGAAGATAAAACAATAATAAAAACATTGAGATTAGATTTTTTGTTTCTAAAATTAAATACTGCGGCAATTAAATATGGCGCGTTGATTAACAACGTAATGTCTACGATTATTATAAATGAAATAATTATTTCGTTTGGATTTACATTGTTTGTCATAACAATACTGTTTGCTATTTGGCTTGAAAGAGGTATTATGCCAATACAAAACATTAGAGCTATGGAAAAAGCTATAATCTCCAAACTTGTGATTCCAGCAACTCTCGGAGACATCTTTTTGGTCACGGTAACAACTTCCTTTCTTTTTCAATATCTCATTTTATTGTGTTGTTTTGAAACGTCCCGCATTTTTCACAGTATCTATCTTCCGGGTTTATTGCCGCACCGCAATTAATGCAATAAGACGCGATTTGATTATTGTATGTTTGAGGATATATCTGCTGTATCGGCTGTATCTCCTGAAACTGTGATTGTTTTTTTATTCTTGATTCTTCTATCATATTTAACACTACAAGTACAAGTAAAGCAACAAAATATATGAGCAGCGCAAATTCAAAAGGAGCGTTAAATTTTTCTCGAACTATGATTATAATTGTATATAAAGAGTATATAGCGCAAGCCACAATCATTAAAACATTTCCGTTTGACTTTTTATTCCTCAAATTAATTATCGCAACTATTAAACAGGGAAGAAAAAGCAATGATATTGAAACATAAGTTAACATGAAACTTAAATAAGCAGAATCGGCACCTATTGCTTTAAATCCGTTAAAACCTTGGACATTTAGTCCATTCATTAAACTATTCCAAGTAATATTTGCCACAATTATTCTTAAAATTAAGGACAAAGGAAAAAGTATCAGTTCCAATGCAGTTATAATTTTTACCCGTGAAGTCATTTTAGTTTTATGCATAACAGTTACCTCACTAAATTTAAGTTAAGATTATTATATAACAACTATAAGTTGTTGTCAATAACTAATAATAAGATTTTTATTAAACAACAAAAAGTTGTTAATATTATATTCGGAGGTGTTGTTATGATTAAAAACTTAAAGCAGCTCAGAATAGAAAAGGGCATAAGCCAACATCAGCTTGCCGAAGTTATCGGAGTAAGTCAGCAGTCGATAAATAAATACGAAAACCACGGTGTCGAACCGGATATTGAAACGCTGATTAAAATTGCCGATTATTTTAACACATCGGTTGACTATTTAATAGGGCACACACAGATAAGCCGCGTAATCGAAGAAACCTCCTCTTTTGATTTAAACCAAAAGGAAGCACAGGTAATACAACGTTTTAGATTGGTTAACCGCAGGCAAAAAGAATGCGTATTAAATATTTTAGATTGTTTCTCGCAAAAATAAATCGTAAACTTCGGTACACCACCGCAAAATTATGTGTAAGCTCAAAAACAGGGTTCAAATCTCAGACGGATTTGAACCCTGTTTTTTAATATTACTTTTATATTACTTTAATTCCTCTTTTGCGGCGTTAGCGATAATTTCGAGTCCCTTCATCAGTAAATCGTCCCCGATTACAAGCGGAGGCATAATTTTGAGAACCGCGCCGTCTCTGCCTGCGCATTCGCAGATAAGCTGCTGTTCAAAGCATCTTTCGATAATGCGCTCGGAAAGCTCGGGATTGATTTTTCCGAAGTCGATACCCCAAATCAAGCCCATTCCGCGAAGCTCGAGCCTGCTGTCAAGAGATATAACTTCCTTTTCGAGGTAATCCTTAACAATTTTGCCCTTGCGCTGAGTTTCAGCTTCAACGTTGTTTTCGAGCAGCCAGTCAAACGAAGCCTTGCCGGCGATAAACGAAAGCTGGTTGCCGCGGAAGGTGCCGTTATGCTCGCCGGGCTTCCATTCGTCAAGCTCCTCCTTGAGAAGAACGATTGACAAAGGCATACCCAGTCCGCCGATTGACTTTGACATAATCACCATATCGGGAACAATGCCGGCACGTTCAAACGAGAAGAATGTGCCTGTGCGGCAGCAGCCGACCTGGATATCGTCAATAATCATAAGAATGTCGTTTTTGTCGCAGAATTCGCGGACGTCCTTCAAAAACTCGTCGCTGAACGGACGGATTCCGCCTTCCGCCTGCAGGGTTTCCATAACAACCGCGGCAGGCTTTTCAACGCCGGAATGGTCGTCGTCGAGCAAGGTCTGCATATACTTGATAACGTCAAGTCCCTCAAACATATACGGAGCCGGAATATGGGTAACGTCGTTAAGAGACGCGCCCGCGCCGTTGCGCGCGTACATTTCGGAAGTGAGCGAAAGCGCGCCGAGAGTCATACCGTGGAAACAGCCCATAAACGCGAAGATGTTTCTTCTGCCCTTTGTTTTTCTTGCAAGCTTTATCGCCGCCTCGACACCGTTTGTACCGGTGGGGCCGCAAAACTGGATTTTGTAATTGAGTCCGCGCGGTTCGATAATCTTCTTTTCAAGGGTTTCGATAAACTCGCGCTTTGGCACGGTGTACATATCGAGCGCGTGGATTATTCCGTCGGTCATAAGGTAATCGACCATTTTTTGCTTAATGTAGGGATTGTTGTGACCGTAGTTTACCGCGCCCGCGCCGCAGAAAAAGTCAATGTAATCGTTGCCGTCCTCGTCGGTAATTACAGCTCCCTTTGCGGTGGTAAACACCTTGGGAAAATGTCTGCAGTAAGAACGGACGACTGACTCGTATTCCTCGAATGTTTTTGTGTTCATATTCATATACCCTCACAGTTCTCTGTTTGTCTTTATAATCATTGTCCTCACCGTATTGTACGCAATAAGGCGATGTTTGTCAAGCGGATTTTATATAAGCTCCAAGATAACCTGACACACAGCCGTGTAAAATTTCATCGAGCTGTTCCGGGTTATCGGGCAAGATAACAAGAATTTGATTGCCTGCCCTGAGAATGTAACCATCCTCGCCGCCGCTGTTTTTAAGCTTTTTGCAATCATCGGTTTCAATGTTCTTTACCGCGTTGGACATGACGGTTTTAATGCTTCGCCTGTCGTCAAAGCTCAGTCCGCCGACCGTAAACACAATGTCGCAGTCGGAAAACGCCTCGACAAGCTGTTCGCCGAGTCCTTCGCCGTTTACGGCATAAGACGCGGTTTTTACGTTAAGTCCCAGCCCCGACACACTTTTTCGCAGGGCTTTTTCACAGTAGGAGGTTTTTTTCGCGGAATAAAACACGATTCTGCAATTCATAAGAACCTCCTTAGTTTGCGTATTCCGGCTTTAGCTGCGGCTCAAAATTAGGTGCGATTACCATATTGCTTGTAACCTTGCTGAAATCAAGCTGCCAGCCCTTGAACACGTAATTGTAATATTGATCGCTCGGCTTTACGGGATCCTTGGGCTTTTTTGCCGCCTTGCCGTATTCAACCTTTTGTTCGCTTATGGTTGAACCGTCGTAGTTAATAAACTTGACCGAGCAATAAACCACAGCCTTTGTGCTGGGCTTGGCGGTGCTGCCCGCCGCGGTGGAGCCGCCCGTGTTGCCTGTGCTTCCGGCTGTTCCGCCTGCGGTTGTGGCTGCCTTGGTTGTTGGCGGAGCGGTTGTTCCGTGACCGTCGGTAACCTGAACCTTCTGATTCTTAAAGCGGAATTTTCCGTCATACCAGCTAATATTTTTGGCAAGGTATTCGGTGGTGAAATCGGTAACCTTGGGACGGGTGCCGCCGTTTGAGCTGTAATAAACCTGCGGCCAAACCGCGTTTGAGTTAAGCGTTGCTTTTTTAACGTCAACCTTGGCGCTTTCGCCGATTCTGACTCTGCGCGCCACAACTACCGTCCTGAAGTTTGTAAACTCGTATGAACAGGTTGACAGCGTAAGCAGCTCGTCGTCCTCGTTAACTGTAACAGGGCAGTTTATCAGCGAACGGACTCTTACGTTATACACATAATTCATAAAGTCCTTTTCGTTCTGATAATCACCAATCATATAGTTAAAGAACTCGCCGTGGCTTGACAGTGTATTTGTCTTAAATACGGAAATAATTTTATATGTACCGTTTGCCTTGGGCGTGTGGAAATAAATTACCGGAACCTTTTTGTAAAAATCGAGGTTACCCGTTGTGCCGCCGTAATTCATCAGACTGCCGAACATTGAACCGTCGTTCATGTGATGAGCGTGAAGCACAACGTTTTTGCAGTCGGTTCCGTTTTTGCAGCGGTAGTCAAGGAACACGCTGCCGTAGGAATCATATTCGTTTTTGTAGTTGTGGTTAAGGTAATACTGGCTGTTCATGTCGTCTTCCTTGTGCCACAGCACAGGGTAGTCAATTTGGGTTTCATTAACCTTGAGCCAGCCGACAATTTCTTTATTTATATTTTTAAGAGCGTCCCAGTCTATGCCGCTGCCTTTTTTGCTCGGGTCGCCGTTTTCATCAGTTCCGTGGGCAATACGCTGAATTTCGCCGTTAATCTGAGCGTTGCGCAGACTTAAATAAATCATATTATAGAACAAAAGCCCCAGCGCGGCAAGAAAAACCAAAAAAGCAGCGATTACAACACACTTTCTCGTGACTTCTTTTTTGCTGTCGCTTCTCAGCGGAATGTAACGGTTTGCGAAGCCGGTTTTTTCGGGCTCGTACTCCACCTCGGCAAAGCCGCCGGGATAAGCGTTGGCAGAATTTTCAAAAACCTCTGTCGTCCTCGCGGCGGCAAGGGCTGTCATTTCGCTGACGCTGTGTCCGGTAAGGCTGTCCTTTGGAACAGCCGCCACCTTAACGCCCTTGTACATAAAGCAGTAGCCGGAGTAACCGTTGCCGAAGTCACCGAGCGTGAACACCTTTGATTTTTTGCGTTTCAGCAAAAAGCTTTTTTCAAGCTCCTCGATTTCTTCGGGAGGGCGTTTTTTGATTTTGGCTTCCTTAACCGCCTTGTTGCGTTTTTTCCAGTAATCCTTGGGAGCCGGCTCGTTTACGTCGTGTTCGGCGGCAACCACCGTTTCGACAAAATATTTTTTAAACGACTTGCTGTCCTTGGTTCTCAACGCGTTTGTAATTATAACCACATCGGGCTTATTGTCCGATTTTGCGATTTTGTTTAGCGTTGAATTGACAGCCGTAGGATGCAGCACGGTTTTTTTAATATCGTTAAGCGTAAAACCGTATCGTCCCAGAGTTTCTCTGAGCTCTTCCTGACGGTCGGGCAGTGTGTCTGTTTCTCTCTTTTTGCTTACAGATATAATTTCTATATACACTCAGGCCCATCCTTTCAACCACTCCGGCGTTTTGCGGAGTGTCAGTATCAGTATGAAATATAAGTTGTTTTTAAGTTTTGCAGAGCCTCGTTTATCAATTCTTCAAAGCCTGCCTGCTCCTGTGCCTGTTTAACATATTTAAGCACGGGCTTTGTGCGCGGATGCTTTGGCGTAAACACGGTGCAGCAGTCCTCATAAGGCTCGATTGAGGTTTCATAAGTATCAATTTTGTAGGAAATATCAATAATTTCCTGTTTGTCCATTCCTATAAGCGGACGGAAAACAAGCATATTCGCCGCTTCGTCGGTGCATCTGAGCGCGCCGATTGTCTGGCTTGCCACCTGGCCGAGGCTTTCGCCTGTAATCAGCGCCGCGCAGTCGTTGTCCGCGGCTATTCTTTCGGAAATCTGAATCATCAGCCTGCGCATAATGACCGTAAAAAGCTCCTCCGGGCAGTCGTCCCTGAGCTTTTCCTGAAGCTTTGTAAACGGAACCGTGTACATCTTAACCGGCCCCGAGTAACGGCTGACCTTTTCAAGCAGACGAACAACCTTTTCCTCTGCTCTGGGGCTGGTATACGGAGGGCTGGCAAAGTGAACCGCCGTGAGCTTTATTCCCCTTTTTGCCATCATATATGCCGCGACGGGCGAGTCGATTCCTCCGCTGATAAGCACAAGCGCCTTGCCGCCGGTGCCTACGGGAATTCCGCCTGCGCCGCGTTCGGCTTCGGTGTGAATGTACGCGCCGAAATCACGGATTTCAACAAACACCGTAACGTCGGGATTGTGAACGTCAACGCTCAGGTGCGGAAATTTACCGAGAATCGCGCCGCCTGCCTCACGGCAGATTTCAGGCGACTTGTACGGAAATTTTTTATCGCTTCGCTTTGCCTCAACCTTGAAGGTTTTTGCGGCTTTAAGCTGTTTCGCAAGGTATTCGGGCGCGGTTTCGCACACCGATTCAAGCGTTTTTTCGGGACACACCGCGGCTCTTGAAAAGCTCGCCAGACCGAAAACGCGCGAAACGCGGTCGCAAGCTTCGTCCAAATCGGCGTCGTCGTCAAGCGGCTTTACGTAAACCGTAGACTGCGCGGATGTGATTTCAAATTTTCCGGCGCCCTTTAGGGCTATTTTTACATTCCTTTTAAGTACATCTTCAAACTGACGGCGGTTAAGTCCCTTTAATACTATCTCGCCGTCCTTCAAAAGCAAAATTTCTTTCATATAACTACCTTTATCTGTGCGCGAGAACTCCGAGTCCCTGCGCTATTGAATCGCACAGCGCGTCAACATCTTCCGCCGTGCTGTATTTTGAAAAGCTGATTCTCAGAGCGCTGTCGGCACGCTGCCTGTCGATGCCCATTGCCCCGAGCACATAACTGGGCTTGCCCTTGGCGCATGCGCTGCCCGATGAAACGTAAACGCCGCGTTCCTCAAGGAAGTGGAGCATAATTTCACTTCTTACCCTGCCTGCCGAAATATTCAAAACATACGGCAGAGCATCTCCGGGTGAATTAAAGACAACGCCGTTAATTTTGCTCAGCCTTTCGCGCGCGTAGGCGTTCAGCCCGCTGATTTTTTTGTAATTTTCGCTGATATTGAATTCTCCGCAGGCTACGCCGAACGCCGCTATTGACGGCAGCGCTTCGGTGCCGGGGCGGATTTTCTTTTCCTGTTCGCCGCCGTACTGGCGTGAAACAAGTCTTATTCCCTTTTTTATATAAATTGCTCCGCAGCCCTTCGGCGCGTGCACCTTGTGCGCGCTCACGCTGATTAAATCCGCGCCCAGCCTGCGTGCCTTGATCTCTGTTTTTCCGAAAGCCTGAACAGCGTCGGTATGACACACAACCGACGGATTTTTAATCCGCGCCGCTTCAAAAATATCCGCGACAGGGTTCACGGCTCCCGTTTCGTTGTTGACGCACATTACCGAAACCAGCACGGTTTCGCTGTCAACCGCCGCTTCAACATCGTCAGGACAAATTTTTCCGTCACCGCGCGGCGCTATGTAATCTACCGTAAAGCCCTCGGCTTCAAGCCGCTTTGCCGCCTCGATAACGCTGCTGTGCTCAACAGCGGACACAACAAGCTTTTTGCCGCGTCTGATGTTAGCATACGCCGCGCCGAACAGCGCAAGGTTATTAGCCTCGGTTCCGCCGCTTGTAAAAAACACCTCGTCGCCGGACGCGCCCAGGCACCGGGCAACTGTCTTTCCGGCGAGCCGCAGTTCGTTTTCGGCAGCCAAGCCCATGCTGTGCAGCGAGGAGGGATTACCGTATGTCTTTGTCATTATCTCGTAAGCCTTTTCGGCGGCTTTTTCAGACACTTTGGTGGTGGCGCTGTTGTCAAGATAATGCTGCAAGATATTCCCCTCCAAGATAAAATTACACATACAGTTATTATACAACATCAATCACAAAAAATAAAGTGATAAATTTAACATAAATCAAAAAATTCCGCAAAGAATAAGGTTTAGACCGCACAAAGCTAAGGCAGCACCGCATAATTCACGGCGCGCCTTGCTTAATTTTTGGGAGGTAAAGCTTTGGTTTCACCTAAGGAATACGATAAAATAGTTAAAAAAAATATGCCGCGCAGCAACACCGTGGTAAACTGCGCAAAAGCTTTTTTCTCGGGCGGGGCGATTTGCACCGCCGGTCAGCTTATTTTCGAGCTTTTTATTATGTGGAATTTTGAGGAGGACACCGCACGCACTCTTACGTCGGTAGCAATGATTGCGATAGGCGTGCTTTTGACCGCGTTCGGAATTTACGACAAGCTTGCGCGCCGCGCCGGAGCAGGCACGCTTATACCGATTACCGGCTTCGCGAACGCAATGGCTTCGCCCGCGATTGAATTTAAAAGCGAGGGCTTTATTACCGGCGTCGGCAAAAATCTTTTCGCGATAGCAGGCCCCGTCATAGTTTACGGCACAGCCGCTTCGGTTGTGTACGGCGCGGTGCTTTGGATTTTGCATATGTTTTCGATAACCTTATTTTAATCGGCAAAGGTTTTATACTAATACCTAATAAAAAGCAGCCAATCTTTGCGGTCTATTTTCTATCAGGAATTAGTATTAGCCGAAAAATCAGGGCAGCTCACTTTCAGCTGCCCTTGTTTTTTTCCAACAGACTTCCGACTGCCGGAACCTGACTGATTATGTCGTCAAATCTAAGATTCTTTGTATCAATGTTTGATATGTACCATATTCCGTCCGCCATTTCAAGCTCTACCTTCAGCTTGCCCGCGTCCATAGTGCCTAAATACAAATCACCTGTAACGGCAGTGCTGCCGTTTACCTCGCCTTCCGTTACCTCCGTATTATTCAGCTCAACTTTTTCAATTCCCAGTACAAATTTTGTATACTCAAGGGTTTTGTTCAAAAGCTCGTAGGAGTTCGGGGCTTCACCGCCGAACATCGTGCCGAATCCCGAGATTACCGATTTTAGTGAGGCTTCGGCGCTGTTTCTTATTTCAGGCTTAAAGCAGTTAAAAAATGTTTTACTGTCGTTGCGGTTTATAGCGTTAAAAGCCACATTTACGGTTTCGGCAGGATCCTTTTTGGGGCTTTTGTCGCCGAGCCACCCAAAGCCGAACACTCCTACAGCCACCACAATCGCCGATATTACCATAAGCGCGCCGATAACAGCCGCGAGCACCATTGAATTTTTAGCTTTGCCGCGTCTGTTCACCGCGCCCGCGTCCGTCAAACGGCTGCGGTAATTTTGATTTACCGGATTGACCGTTCCTGCCTGACCGGAAATTTCTCCGCCCTGATTATAATTTATAACATTTTTTTCATAAGTATTTTCGGCGGAAGCCTCTAAAGCGCGTTCCGTTTCTTTTTGCGCAAAATCATTCCCCTCAGATGTTTTTATGCCGCCGGAAATCATTTGGTCAGCTCCGCAAAAGCCGCAAAACCTGCGGCCTTCCAAAACCTCATTACCGCAATTAACGCACCTCATTCCGCAAAATCCCTCCTGTTTACACCATTCTTATCCGCGATTCATTACGCTGTCAATTTTATCTTTGTTAAGCGACTCTCCGATTACAATTATTATATCCTGTCCTGCCGCGGCTTCGCTTACGGAAATTTGCGAACGCGTCGCGTTTAGTTCAAGCCAGCCTCCGTTTTTGCGTACAAACCCCTTTATTCTGAAAACATTTCCGAAATTATCACCGTTCATCAAAATTTCTGTCAAATTTCTTAAACGTTTTTCATCGGCTTTAACGTCAAAATAATAAAGCGACTGATAAGTGCCGCTGCTGTCATCCAACAGCTTAACAAAGCTTTCCGGACGGTAACCGCAGTTAAAAATACGGTTAAAGTCCGCGTCGTCCAGCAGGTTCCACGGCTTGGTTAAAACTTCGTTTATGTCAAACCGCCTCGGGCAGCCTGTTTTTTTCATTGCCTCATTAAGCGCGGCAACGGTTTTTTCAAAATCTTTTTCACCGGCAAGCTGACTTTTGCTCAAAACAACAAGTCCCGACATTGCCGCCTGAGAAGCCAAAAGGTAAGCTGAGTTATCCGACAGCTTATCCCCGAGCTTCGCGTCAACCACCGCGATTACGTTGCCCGGCTCGTACCAGCGGTCAAGCGGACTTTCGTGAAGCACGTCAAAGAATTCATCTATATCAAATATACCCGACGGTTCAACCAAAACCCTGTCGCAGCCGCTCATTCCCAACGCAATCAGCTTGGTTTTGAACCTGCGTCTGTGGCAATCCGCGTCGCAGGCTCCGGCTACCATTTCAAGCTCGCAGTTTTCGCCCTCGAGGTCGCCGAGCAGCATCATATCAATATTCACCGCGCCGTAGTCATTTTCAAGTATACCGATTTTCAGTCCGCTTTCGAGCAAACGGCGCGCGTACATTTTCAGAAACGTAGTTTTTCCCGAGCCCAGAAATCCGGTAATCAAATCAATCTTTATCATTGTTTGTTAAGCTTTTCGCAAAATTCTTTAATTTTATTTTCCTTTTCTTCTTTGTCACTAAGCTCAAGCTCTGCTTCAAGGTTAGCCGCTCCGATGAATTTTTTCAGCTTTGAAAGAGCTTTTTGCCCGCTGCTTCCCATAAAGCAAACATACGCCGCCAGACGCTTGTTTTCAAGCCGGTCGCGGTTATCGTCAATAAAGGTTCTGAGCGGCGGAGCGAACGAGCTTGCCCAAACCGGAGATCCGAAAATTACCGTATCATATTTTTCGCTGTTAAAAATATACGGCTGCAAAACAGGCTTGTCCCCCATAACCGCGCTTTTTCCGCCCCACAGGAACTTTTTCATTCCCTTGTCGGGATATTTTTGCAAGGGGTAAAGCTCAAGGGTGTCAGCGCCTGTGATTGCGGCGATTTCTTTCGCGGCTTTTTTTGTATTGCCGCTCATTGAATAAAAAATTACCAGTGCCTTCATAAAATTATCCTCCTGTAAATATACCTCTTTTTTATTATAACTCCAAAAGATTAAAATGCCAATAGCGAAGATAATAAAATTAAAAAAAATTACACACAAACAAAAATCAGCGCAAAATAATTTTGCGCAAATTGCTTGTTTTATTGACTTTTTATGCCGAAATCTGTAGAATAATATTAGGGCGGCGCCGCGCAATTTACGGCGCTCGCCCTGCCCGAATAAAAACCTTCCGCGCACTCCGCACACCTGAATTACGTGCTGTTGCCGCAGATATATCAACATATAAGGAGAATGGTTTTATGTATAAGGATCTTGAAAAAACACAATCGGTAGACAGCTTTTCGCCGGGTGTTAACCAAGGCCCGCCGCAGGGTTATACGCCGGGAACAAGCACATATAACGGCGGATACGGTTCGGGCTATGACAATTATCCCCAAAACAACAATAACAACAATTCCAACGCTGTCATTATCGCGATTATTGTTGTTTCAATTGCTATCATTTTAGCGCTCGGCGGCTTTGTTGCGTTCTTCTTAATTAACAACGGCAACAACAAGAACGAAGCTCAAAAAGAAACCGCGTCCACTGCCGCGGCTGTAACGGAAAACAAGGTTTCCGCCGAAACCGAACCGGCTACCGTTGCCGTTATAAACGTTGTAGGTTCAAAGGAATCCGACGCCTGCGATATGCTTAACGAAGCCGGAATAAAATTCACCCTGTCGCGCCAGTACAACGAATCCGTAAGCGAGGGCTACGTTATCAGCCAAAGCCCCGCGGAAGGCTACATCAAGGACGGCGACAAGGTTAAGGTGTACATATCGAAGGGTCCCGAACATCAGTCAAAATCGTCCGCGGTTCAGCAGACCCCGGTTACTCCGTCATATATTCCGCCTGCGCAAAGCAGTTACATAGACAATTCGGAGTATATTATCGCCGAATCAAACTCCAGATACCTCAGCGAGTCCGAGGTAATTACTCTTTCAAGAAGCGATATGAACTACGCTTTAAACGAAATATACGCACGCAAGGGCAGACTTTTTAAGGATTCGGAGCTTCAAAGCTATTTTAACTCAAAATCATGGTATCACGGTTATATTGACCCCGCAACCTTTGACAATAACCTTTACACATATTTAAACAGCTTTGAAATAGCAAACATTAATACTATATCAAGGGTTCAAAAGCGGCTCGGATATAAATAAAAGGCAGGCGGAGAGATTATGTCAAGATTATGTTTTAACTGTATGAAAATTTCCGAAAGCACTCATATTTGCCCTTACTGCAACAGCTCAGACATTTCCGCGCGCGCACCGTATCACATCAAGCCCGGCTCAAAAATAAACAGCCGGTATATTGTGGGACGTTCTCTCGGCGAAGGCGGTTTCGGAATTACTTACATCGGCTTTGACGAACGGCTTAACCGCCGCGTCGCAATTAAAGAATACTACCCGTCGGGCACTGCTAACCGGCACAGCGGAGACAACACCATTATTGTCACCCAAGGAAAGTCAGAGCAGTTCGACCGCGGTAAAATAAACTTTATTCAGGAAGCGCGGGCCGTCGCGGAATTTACCAATGTCGAGGGTATTGTTGATGTGTATGACTCTTTCGAAGAAAACCAAACGGCATACATTATTATGGAGTACCTCGACGGCGTTACACTAAAGCAGTATCTGTCGCAAAACGGCGTAATACGCGAGGACATCTTAATTGAACTGATGATGCCGGTAATGAAATCGCTGAACACAATGCACAGCCGCGGTATCATTCACCGCGACATCAGCCCCGACAATATAATGTACACGACCTCGGGCAAGCTTATACTTATGGATTTCGGTTCCGCCAGGTATTTCGCCAACGAGGAAAAAGAGCTTTCGGTTATACTAAAGCACGGCTACGCTCCCGAAGAGCAATACCGTTCAAAGGGCAGACAGGGACCGTACACCGACGTTTACGCCCTGTGCGCCACAATTTACGCCTGCATTACGGGCAGACCTCCGGAGGACAGTGTACAGCGCATTGTCAACGACACCCTTGTTCCTCCGTCAAGGCGCGGAGTAATTATTTCCGAGGCTCACGAACGCGCTCTTATGCACGGTCTGGCGGTTTACGCGCAATACAGGTGCCCGGATATGCAGACGCTTATCAATGAATTTTCAGGGAATTATAATAATTATAATCCGTATGACAGAACGAGAGGAGCCGAGGATCCGTATTATATGCCGCCTAAGCTGCAGCCGAATTATTACAGCGAGCCTCCGAAAAAACAAAGCAACGCTCCGGTTATAGCGGCTATAGCGATATCGCTCGCGGCAATTGCCGCGCTTGTCACGGTTCTTATAATCCTGATTTCAGGCAACGGCAGGGACGACGAAGGCACAACGGAAACAACCGCCGCAACCGAAACGGCAACCGTTGACGTTAACAATAATGTGGAAGCCGATACAACAGTACCCGAACCCACTGTTATTTCAAACGGTACATACACCGCTCCTCCCGCAACGGAGCAGGAGCCCGAAACAGAACCCACTGTTCCCGAAACCGAAAAAGTCACAGCGGAATACTCTCCTTCTCACAGCTACAGTCCGGGAGACGTATCAAATTTGTCGCACTCCGAAGTAGACAGTATATGCAGCAGACAGATTGCTCCGATTTACACTGCTACAATGGAGGCTGACACAAACGGTTACCTTGACAGCTCGCGTTATGAAATACACGGCAACTACAGCATCTTCCGTTCTGCTTCCGACACTTACCGAATTGTTTACCCGTATAACAGATACGACGACGGCAAGTCCGACAGAACCTGGTATTATTTTGATAAAGACGGTACGCTTGTGTTTGTGTTCTCTTATGAGAACTCACATCAGTACAGATACTATGTTTACAACGACAGAGTTATTAAGCTGGATTACCGCGACGGTCCGGATGATAAATCCAACAAAGCGGTCAAGTATTATCACGACAGCAGCGGTCTGCGCGGCGATTCCGATGAAATAATCGCCAACGCCTATGAAATTAGGGATTATGTTCTTGGTAATTAAATCTCAAATTTGTGATTGATGAATAATTACCGCAAAAAACTTAAAGGGAGGCTCATAAAGCCTCCCTAAAATTTTGCGTTTAGTTTTATATTAAATTATTTAAGGTAAGAACCGGTTGAACCGATCTTGCCGCTGATGCCCTTGAAGCCTGAAGCGCAGCATACATAAACTCTCATATTTGCTTTGCCGAGACCGCTGACATTAAGAGTACCGTTAGAAACGGTCTTTCTGTCGCCTGTTACAGCGTCAATGTAAGTGCCGTTGGGCAGACCCGTAAAGTTACCGCCGCCGGAAATTGCAACGCACGCAAGGCTGTCAACACCGTTCTTGGTGTAACGGCGTACGAATGACATTCCGCCGCCGCCAACAGCTGAATACTGACCTTTCTGGAGTGCGGGAACCGCGCGTCTAATCTGGTTAAGCTGCTGCAAATGCTTTGCAAGAGGCTTTGAAAGAGTTGTATTTACAGTGCCACTTGCGGTATACTTACCGAAGTCGGAGGCCGTAACGTTGCCCTCGAGGTTGCTTCCAAAGTAAGCACGACCTGTTTCGCTGAGCGGCTTGTTGGGGCCGACGTCGATAACAGCGCCCTTCTTGAACTCGATTTCGGAGCCGTAGTATACGCAGGGAATTCCGCGGAAGGTAAACATAAGATCCATATTCTCTGCCCAAGTCTGCTCGCCGCCGTTAAAGCGTACGGTCTGCTGGCTATCGGGAGCATAGTCGTGGGAGTCAACATACATTACGTTCCATGTGGAATCGTTGAAGTACTGATCCTCGCCCAAGCCGCAGTTGTATGCGTCGTATGCGTTGTCAAAGTTCCAGTGCATTGAGAAGTCGATTACGCCTGTACCGTTTGCTTTGCTGTAATCGGGGTTATGGTAGTTAACGCCGTTAAGCTTTTCGTTGTTGGATGTGGGAGCTCCGCTTGAATTGGAGTGAGCCTGGAAGTGCTGAATAGCGTTATCGTAGTTTGCTCTCCAGTTGGTGGTTGACCAGTTGTTCATCCACTTGCTCTCGGTTTCCTTCCAGCCGTAGAACGGACAAGAGTCAGCCTGCAGGCCGTGGTTCCAAATGTCGCGTACGCGCGCGCAAACCTCGCCGAAGATGTAGAAGTTTTCAACAGCCGTAAACTTGGGGAAGAACGCGTGGTTAAGCGTCCAGCGGCTGATGTGCTTTTCGGTGTCAAGACGGAAAGCGTCAACGCCCATATCTACATAGTCCATGTAAGCGCCGGTAAGGTAATCGGCAACCTCTTGTTTTTCGGTGTTAATATCAACACAGTCGCCTGCCATCTGACCTGTCTGCTCGGTATAAGACTCGTAGCTCATATCCTTTGAGTGGTGATAGTTAAAGGCAGTGTCCCTGTTGTCCTCTTTCATACAGGCAAGTCTTGCCTGATACTGCGCGTCGTCGTTGAGGTTAGCGTAGTTTGGATAATACTTTGCGAGCGGACCGTTGGGGTTAACAACCATTGAGCTGATTTTCTCAAGATCCTTAACGCTGTTGTACTTTTTGTCGAACATATGGCAAAGAGTGTTTTCGCCAAAGTTGCCCGAGTGGTTCCAAACAATATCCTGAACAATCTTCATACCCTTTTCGTGCGCCGCTTCAATAAGATCCTGGTATGTAACGCCGTCGCTTTCGTAGCGCGCGTCAACCTTGGAGAAGTCAAAAGCGTGATAACCGTGATAGTCATAACCCGAAGCGTTTTCTACAACAGGAGTAATCCAGATTGCCGAGAAGCCCAGAGCCTTGATGTAGTCAAGCTTTTGAATAAGACCCTTGAAATCGCCGTGCCAAGCGGGATCGGAATCGGGGTTGTTTGCCTTTTTGTCCTCCCAGCAGTGAACATTGTTGCTGGAGTCGCCGTCATAAAAACGGGTGGTGATTACAAAGTAAATTGAATCCTCACGAAGGTCGGTGCGTTCCCAGTCGTCAGCCTCGCGCCAGTCGTGGTTATACCAACGACCGTTTTTGTACCACCATTCGCCTGTGGTGCGCGTAAGCTCCTCGCCCTGCTTGCCGTTTGTAACGGTCATAAAATTGATTTTGGTGACGTTCGGGAAGGTGTACTTATAAATGTTGTCGCCTTCCGATGTCATCTTGGGACCGGGGTAAGTGGTTGTAATGTTGGTCGGCAAGCTGTTCCAGTAATAGATGTTGGGCGTGCCGCCTTCATTGTAGATGTGAACCGTAATTCCGCCGGCGGAAACAGGTTCAGCCTCCTTGTCGGCAGCAGCCGCTGTTACCGAAACCACGCCAACCGTGGCCAACACGCAAACAGCCAGTACCAAAGCAAGAATCTTTTTTAAATGTGCCATAGATACTCCTCCTTATTTTAGAATAAGATAACTATACAATATATATTATAAGTTACCGGAGTTTTTGTATTTTTCTTTTATAGAATAATTAAATTTCTTCTATGCCAAAAAAACAAGCTCTATTTTATACAAAATTCACAAAGCAGTGTTTTTGATATAATTTATTGTTAAAATATTGAGAATTGCAAACCGCGATGACCGCATATCACATTGAAACCAGCATACACAATCATCGCGAACCCGGATAAAGTAAAAAGGAGGCGCGGCGCGCCTCCCTAAATTGCGTTGCTCGGAAAGCTGTAACGAACGGAACGTTGTTCCTGTTATACTAATTCCTGAGGACGCGGCAAGGCTGGCGCCTTGCAAGGACGACAACGCAGTATTGCGGAAAATAGACCGCAAAGATTGGCTACTTTTTATTAGGTATTAGTATTAAACCACAGTTTCCGATAGATTAAGTTTTCTCGCGAAACGCTATAGGCAATACCTCGCGGCGGAACAATCGAAGGGAGACCGCGAGGATCTCCCTGAATAAAAAGCAAGCGGCAGTTTTTACGCCGCCGCCTGCAATTATTTATAATGCTTGCCAACCTTTAACAAACAGGCAAAACCGCCGAATTCAGGTGAAAACTTTGCGGCGCCTCGTTTTATCAGTTGAACTGTGAATTGTAGATTTCGCTGTAGAGTCCGCCGAGCTCCATAAGTGAGTCGTGGTTGCCGGTTTCTACAATGTTACCGTCCTTCATAACGAAGATCAGGTCGGCATTCTTGATTGTGGAAAGTCTGTGAGCAATAACAAAGCTTGTTCTGCCGCTTGTCAGAGAATCCATAGCCTTCTGAATCAGGATTTCCGTTCTGGTATCAACGTTACTTGTCGCTTCGTCAAGAATCAGCATCGGAGCATTTTCTGTCATCGCTCTCGCAATGGTAACAAGCTGTTTCTGACCTGCGGAAAGAGCGCTCTCCTTCTGAATCTCTGTGTCAAGTCCGTCGGGCAGTGTTGCCACATAATGGCTCAGATTGGTTTCTTCAAGAATCTCCTGAAGTCTGTTTTCGTCAACGTTCTTAAGGTTGTAAACGATGTTCTCTCTGAGCGTACCGTTGATAACCCAGGTCTCCTGCAGAATCATTCCGAATATGTCTCTAAGCTCGCTGCGGGACATATCCTTGATAGATACGCCGTCAACAAGAATATCGCCGCTGGTGATTTCATAGAAACGCATCAGCAGGTTAACCAGCGTAGTCTTTCCGGCGCCGGTGGGACCGATGATTGCCACCTTCATACCGGGCTTAATTTTACCGGAGAAGTTGCGGATAGTAAGCTTTTGAGGATCGTAGCCGAAGCATACGTCCTTAAATTCAACCTCACCGCGAATGTGGTTGTGGTCGAGAAGCTGTTTCTTGTCGCCTTCGTCGGGAAGCTCTTCCTGCTCAAGGAAGGTGAATACTCTGTTGCACGCTGCGGTACCGAGCTGAATTGTTGAGCTCGCCTGACCGATTTGAGCCAAAGGCTCCTGGAACAGAGATACATACACGATAAAGCCGGTAATAACGCCGATGTCGGAAATGGAGCCGTTTGCAAACAGCAGGCCGGCAACGATAAGAACGGCGGCATAGGTCAGGTAAGACACAAACTGCATGGCAGGCTCGATAAGGGTACCGATTGCCTGTGAACGGTAAAGGATAGAGCCGAACAAATCGTTTTTCTCTCTGAATTCCTCAATCTTTTTATCCTCGGCGTTGAAAGCCTTGATAACAAGCTGTCCGGAATAGTTTTCTTCAACAGTCGCGTTAACTTCACCGAGCAGCTTTTGGTTTTTGTCAAACAGCGGCAGGGCGAATTTGAATGTGAGTCCGATGATAATCAGCATAACGGGAAGCGAGCCGACAACAACAAGCGCCATCTGCCAGCAGGCGATAAACATCGCAATGAATACGCCGACCAGCATTACGCCGGACTGAACCAGCATACTGACGGAGTTCTGCAGCGATGTGCTGAGAATATCGACGTCGTTGGTGATAACCGAAAGAATGTCACCGGTTTGAGTGGTATCAAAATAGTTAAGCGGCATTTTGTTGATTTTTGATGAAATCTGCCGTCTTAAATCCTTTGAGAACTTCTGAATAATCGTGTTAAGAATGAATCCGGAAATAAATCCGGTAATGAAAGTTAAAATTGTAAAGATAACCGAAGCAATCAGCAGCACAATTGAAAAAATGAAGGGCGCGTAATAAGGACGGAAAGCCTTTACAAGGCTGCCGAGCTTGTTCTTTTCCTTAGCAGGGGCTTTGGTGTTTGTACTCATAATCCTAACTCCTCCTTACTAAGCTGTGATAACGCAATCTCCTGATAAACAGGACAATTTCTGACAAGGTCATAGTGCTTGCCGATGCCGACCATCTTACCGTGATCCAAAACAACAATCTGATCCGCGTCCATAATTGTACCAACGCGCTGGGCGATGATAACTCTTGTGGTGCCCGGAAGCTGCTCTGCGATACGGCTTCTTACGGTTTTATCGGTCTTATAGTCAAGAGCCGAGAAGGAGTCGTCGAAAATCAGAATTTCGGGCTTTGTCGCAACCGCTCTCGCGATGCAAAGTCTTTGCTTCTGACCACCCGAGAAGTTAGAACCGCCCTGGGCAACCTCGGAATCATAACCGTTTCTCTTCTTCATAACAAAGCCGTCGGCGTCCGCAATTTCAGCCGCCCATCTAACATCCTGAAGCGTCATATCGGGATTCTTAAAGGCGATGTTATCCTTGATAATTCCCTTAAACAGGAAGCCTCTTTGCGGCGCGTATCCGATGCGGTCTCTCAAGTCCTTCTGGCGAACATTCTTAACGTTAACACCGTCAACAAGCACTTCACCGCTTGTACAGTCAGCCATACGGGGAATCATATTGATAATCGTCGTTTTACCGCTGCCGGTGGCGCCGATAAACGCGATTGTTTCGCCCTGCTTAACCTTAAATGAAATGTTAGACACTGCTTCTTTATCCGCACCGGGATATGCGAAACCTACGTTTTTAAATTCAATTGTTCCGGTTTCTTTGAAATTAACGGGGTTGTCGGTATCCAGTACGGAAACCTCGTGAGTGATTACCTCGTGTACACGCTTTGCGCTGACGGAAGCTCTCGGCCAGATAACAATCAGTGTTACCATAAGAACGAAAGACATAATAATCTGGCTTGCGAGCATAACGAACGCGTTAGTAGCGCTGAAGGATTGTTTGGCGGCTTCAAAGTCCATTCCGTTAAGCACATACGCGCTT
>ONLA01000020.1 GCA_900318495.1 uncultured Eubacteriales bacterium | reverse complement strand
CTTTTCCTTTATAATAATATTATTATAGCACACAAGACACAGGTTTCAAAGGGCATTTTTTAAAAAAAGAACATCTTTTTCATATATTTATATTGATTTTTTATGCTAAAAGGTGTATTATGACGTTAACTGAAAAACAATGATAAAATGGGGAATTTTCGGAAGATTCCCCGTAAGCATTTAGCAATTGGAGAATAGTAATGAAAATTGTAATTGTCGGCTGCGGCAAGGTTGGCTCGTCTATAGCAAACCAGCTTAACGCCGAAGGACACGAAATTTCGGTTGTTGACACTAACCCTATGGCGGTAAAAAGGCTGTCGGAATCGCTCGACGTTATGGGTATCGAGGGAAACGGCGCGACCTACGACGTTTTGTCCGAGGCAGGCGCCCAGTCCGCCGATTTGGTTATTGCCGCAACCGCGCGCGACGAGGTTAATCTGTACACCTGCTTTATGGCGCGTTCCGCCGGAACTCCGCACACAATCGCCAGAGTGCGCAGCCCCGAATACACAAACGACCTTCACCGCGTTAAGGATCACCTTCGCCTTTCAATGGCGATTAACCCCGAGCTTACCGAGGCTATGGAAATAAGCCGCCTGCTGCGTTTTTCGGGCGCGCTTGAAATCGACAGCTTTTCAAAGGGAGCCGCGGAGCTTATCAAGGTCAGGATTCCCGAAAAGAGCGCGCTCATCAACAAGAAAATCAGCCAGACAGACAACCTGCGCGGAAAAGTAAGAATTTGCACGGTTGAACGCGGCAGCGACGTTTACATTGCCAACGGCGACTTTGTTATTAACTCCGGCGACAAGGTTTCGATTATTTCAAAGCCCGAAATCGCCGCAAAGTTCTTTAAGAAGGCAAGCCTTAACATTGAAAGGTGCCGCGACGTTATTATTCTGGGCGGCGGCAAGGTGTCTTATTATCTTGCGCAGCAGCTTATGAAATCCGGCGTTAACGTAAAAATAATCGAGCGCAACGAGGAACGCTGCGGTATCCTGAGCGATATGCTTCACGACGCTACCATTATTCACGGCGATTGTATGGATCAGGAGCTTTTGTTAAGCGAGGGCATCGAAAACGTTGACGGCGTTGTGGCGCTGATGGATTACGACGAGGAAAATATCCTTATTTCGCTTTACATCCAAAGCGTGTCGCGCGCAAAAATAATTACCAAGGTTAATAATGATTCGTTTAACATAATAATCGACAACCTCGGGCTGCAGCACGTTATCAACCCCAAGGTGCTCACGGGCGAATACATCGCGCGGTACATCAGGGCAATGCAGAATTCGCTGGGCAGCAACGTTGAAACACTTTACAAGCTGCACGAGGATCAGGTTGAGGCGCTTGAATTCCGCGCAAGGGCAACCTCGAAAACCGTCGGCAAGGCAATTATGGAGCTGAATCTCAAGGACGATTTGCAGATTATCTGTATAAGCCGCGCGGGCAAGGTTATTATTCCCCACGGCAACGATATGATTATGCCGGACGATTTGGTTGTTGTTATTACAAAGCACAAGGGACTTAATGACCTTGACGATATTCTGAACAGGCGTTGATTATTAATTTATGAACAAAAGGATTATTATTTATATACTCGGCTGGGTAATGATTGTGGAAGGCGCAGCAATGCAGTTTTGCACTGTTACCTCACTGATTTACGGAGAACACGAAGGGATTTTCTTTTTGATTACCGGCGCGGTCAGCGCCCTTTTGGGCGTGCTTGCCGTCAAGGTTAAAAAGCCTCAAAAAATGGTGCTGTACCAAAAGGCAGGCTTTGTCGCTACGGCGCTGAGCTGGATTTTGCTGGCGTTTATCGGCGCGATGCCGTTTTGGCTCAGTCACGAAATACCGAATTTTGCCGACGCGATGTTCGAGACAATCTCGGGCTTCACCACCACCGGCGCCACAATTCTTCCCGAGGTTGAAAGGCTCAGCCACGGAATGCTGATGTGGCGCAGTCTGATGAACTTTTTGGGCGGTATGGGCGTTATTGTATTTTTGCTTGCGCTTATTCCAAGGCTCGGCGGCCAGCAAAACATCTTTTTGATGAAGGCGGAAAGCCCCGGCCCGATTATCGGCAAGGCTGTGCCGCATATGCGCCAGTATGCCGCGCTGCTATACGGAATTTACATAGGTATGACGCTGCTTGAGTTTATTTTGCTGATTTGCGGCGGAATGGGATTTTTTGACGCAATTAACACCAGCTTCGCAACAGCCGGAACCGGTGGCTTCGGCGTGCGCAACGCCAACATCGCGGCTTATGATACCTACTATCTGCAAACGGTTATAGCGGTGTTTATGATGCTTTTCGGCGTGAACTTCTCGTTTTACATCCTGCTTATCGCGCGAAAGTTCAAGCAGGCGTTCAAAATCGAGGAACTGTGGTACTACATCGGATTTATCGTTGTGTCCACGCTTATTATCGGCTTCAATATTCTGCCGATTTATCACGACCCCCACGAAGCCTTCCACCAAAGCTTCTTTTATGTTTCTTCAATCATAACCACAACGGGCTTCGGCATTGGCGACGTCAACCACTGGCCTACGCTTTCAAAGGCGGTAATCGTTATCATCACCTTTGTGGGAGCAATGGCAGGCAGCACCGGCGGCGGCTTTAAGATTTCGCGTATCGTGCTGCTCGCGAAAGAGGTCAGAAAGGAATTCAAGCTGCTTATTCATCCGCGCAACATCCGCGTGGTTAAAATGGACGGCAAAAGCATTGACCACAACATTATGCGCAACACTTCGGTTTATCTTGTGGTTTACCTGTCGATTTACGTAGCAAGCTTTTTGCTTGTCGCCATAGAGGGACTTGACATTGAAACAACCCTTACTTCGGTGGCGGCAACGCTTAACAACACCGGTCCGGGACTCGGACTTGTGGGACCTGTTGGCAATTACGCTTCAATGACGCTTCTGTCAAAAATCGTTTTGATGTTCGATATGCTCGCCGGCAGACTGGAGCTTTTCCCCGTTCTGCTGCTGTTCGTTCCCACGGTTTGGAAAAAGTCATAACGCGCGGCTGCACGGCGGAATAAAACAATAATATTAAACAGCACAGGGTTCGGTTAACGCCGAACCCTGTTGTTAAGGCAATACCGCCCAATTCAAGGCGCACGGCTTGCTTGAATATTATTCCGTCAGCTTGCCCAAAAATAAAATTTACCGGGAACGGAGACTTGTATGAAACCCGCAATCAAACTTTTATCACTTGTTGTCTGCGCCGCGCTGTGCTTTGCCTGCGGCTGTGCGCAAAACGAAAAGCCCGAAAGCGTGAGCTTTCAGGCCATGGACACTTTTATGCAGCTTCAGGTTTACGGCTCGCCGGGCACGGCGGAGCGGATTAAAAGCCAAATAACACGGCTTGACAGCCTGCTTTCACCGACAAACGAAAGCAGCGATATTTTTAAGCTGAACCGCGAAAAGAAGTCAACCGCGGACGAGGTGTGCGCCAAGGCGGTGCGAAGGTCGCTTGAAGAATGTAAAAGCACCGGCGGCGCGCTTGACGTGACCGTGTACCCGGTAATACGCGAGTGGGGCTTTATAAGCGGCGATTACAAAATCCCCGAAAAAAGCGTGATTGACAATCTGCTGAAAAAGGTTGACTACAACAATGTTGAGGTTAACGGAAATGAAATAACCCTTAAAAACGGCGCGGAGCTTGACCCGGGCGCGACCGCAAAGGGCTTTGCCGCCGACAAGGCGGTTGAAACGCTGAAAAACAGCGGCTGCGGCTCGGCTATTTTAAATCTGGGCGGAACCGTTGCGGCTTACGGCAAAAAGCCCGGCGGAAGCCTGTGGCGCGTTGGAATAGCCGACCCGGAAAACAGCGCGGATTACGTTGGTTACATCAACTGCTCCGATAAAATTGTCGCCACCTCGGGAAGCTATGAGCGGTTTTTTAAGGGTAGCGACGGCAAAATTTACAGCCATATAATCAACCCTAAAACCGGGTATCCGGTTGACAACGGAATCAAGTCGGTTACAATTGTGTCTGACAGCGGCATAAAAAGCGACTGCCTTTCCACCGCGCTTTTTGTTATGGGAGCGGACAAGGCGGTTGAATTCCGGCGCGAAAACCCTGATTTTGACTTTGTTATCCTGACAAAAAACACCGCGCTTGTCAGCGAAGGCATACGCAAAAGCTTTACCCTTTCGTCTGACAAATACGCGGTTAAGGAAATAAATTAATATGCTTACCCGTCGTTAATTATCATACCCTTTTCAAGATTGGGCTTGATAAAGTTGTTCAGCGAGTAATCCCACAGCACCTCCGAGCCCTCGGAGGTGTTTTTGTTCCGGTCAAGAATTTGGCTCAGCCGCACGCCGCGCTGACGCCACACCCTGCCGCCGGTCGCGTTGTTGAGCATTGCGGGCTGGATATTGTCAAGGGTGCGGGCGAACCTTGCCTCGGCGGTTTTGCCCTCCTCAAACTCATCCCACAGCGACCTGAGCTTTTTTGCCTGGTCGCCGGGCAAAATATTAAACAGCCTTTCCGCCGCCTTTAACTCGCGGCTGCGGCGGCTCAGGTTTGCTTCGGCGTCATAGGCGTAGGTGTCGCCTGCGTCGATTTCAACCACGTCGTGTATAAGTATCATTGTGACGGTTTTCAGCAAATCGAGCGGCTGATTTGAGTATTCGCCCAGCAGAATACACATCAGCGCCATATGCCACGCGTGCTCCGCGTCGTTTTCCCTTTTGCTGCCGTCCGACACAAGAGTCTGCCGTTCAATAAGCTTTTCCCTGTCAGCCTCAAGGCAGAACGCAAGCTGTTTTTCAAGTCTTTCTTTATCCATTTTCCACACCCCGTAATTTTTCGCGGACAAAGCGCAAAAAAGGGAGACCTTTCAGCCTCCCTTAGTTTGTATTAGCTTACCATTTTGAATTGAGCTGTTCCTTGAGAGAGCTCTTTTTCTTTGAAGCGTATCTCTGATATCTTGACTGCTTTTTACTGTCGCGCTTAACGACAACGAAAGCAGCGATGCCGAGAATAAGCGCCGCGATTACGAACCAAATCCAGATGTTGGCGGTTCTCTTAACCTGAGCGGCAACGGAAGACTGAACGTTGGAAGAGGAATCCGCGAGAGCGTTTTCCGCAACCTTGTTTGTCTTGTTAGCTACGCTTGAAGCAGTTCCGGAATAATCGCCGGAGCCTGTGCCGGCTGATGAAGCCTTGAGCGGTGAAGGACCGGCGGGAGTTGAGTAAACAACACCCTGAGCCTTGGGAGCCTCGGTGGGCTGCTCTGTTTCCGGCTCAACATACTCCTCGGTTTCAACAGCTTCCTCAACAACCTCTTCAACGGGTTCGGTTTCAGCAGGCTCGGTAACTTCCTCTGTAACTTCTTCCGCAGGCTCTGTAACCTCTGTGGGCTCGGTTGCCTCGGTTGTTTCCTCGGCTGTGAACTTCACAGCGTCGTCGCTGAACAGAAGCGCGTAGGTTGCCTCGTCAACAATGCCTGTTTCCTCAAGACCGTTAGCCTTCTGGAAAGCCTTGATTGCGTCGGCGGTAAAATCGCCGAAGTAGCCTGTAGCGTCAAGTCCGAAGTAACCAAGGTCGGCAAGCTTTGTCTGAACGTCGGCAACGCCTGTGCTGAAGTCGCCGTTTGAAAGAGAAGTGGGAGTTGTTTCAGCTTCCGTAGCAGGCTCTGTCGCCTCCTCCTTCTCCTCTTTTTCCTCTTTCTTTTCTTCCTTTTTCTCGGTCTGAGCAAAGGGAGCGTCGTCGGAGTAAAGAACTTCTCTGTCGGAACCCGCGATACCGTCAACATAAAGACCCGCAGCCTTCTGGAAAGCCTTGAAAGCCTTGTCGGTCGCGTCGCCGAAGTCGCCGTCGATTGAGCCTGAATAGAAGCCAAGCTCCGCTAAACGTGTTTGAATCTTTGTTACCTCATCGCCGTTTGAGCCCTTCTGCCAATAAGTCTGCTTTGTTTCAGACTTTTTGGAGCTTGAAGAGGATGAAGAGCTGCCCGATGAGCTTGATGTGTCGGACGGAGTTGTGTCGGAACGGCCCTGTGAGTCAAAGTAATATGTAGTACCGTCAATTGTTCTTGAGGTGTTTACAATATACTCGCCGTCCTCGTAATAATAGCTGTCGCCGTTAAACTGCTCCCAGCCGTTTTCGGGGTAGGACACCGCTGTGAGCTTAAACCAGCAATCCCAGTTGTTCCAACCGCCGATTTCATCGTAGCATACGCCGTACTCGTCGCCTCTTGCGTCAACCTCCATACCGTCAGCGATATAAACTCCGACGTGGCCTGTTCTCGCAAGTCCGAGGCCGTGTACTCTCGGCACACCGTCGCTTACATAACCCCAGTCTCTGCCGTTTGACTGAGCGTCGGAAAGCATATTCATTCTGTCGCCGCCGCAGTATGACCAGATTAATCCGGAGCAGTCAACCGCTCCCGGTGAAGCACCGCCCCACGAATAGGACCATCCTTCATTGTAGGCGTTAAGTGCCCATTCTGCAAGTCCCGCGCCTGTGCCGCTTGCTCCTGCAGTGAAGCTGCCAACAACGGACACACCCGAAACCGTGAGAACACTCAAGATTACAGCCGTAAGCTTTTTTATCCTGTGCATTTCTATTACCTCCAGTATATACAAGTCTTATGAATTTTGTAACCGAAAAATTACAATCGAAAAAGAACTTGTTAACAAATTTGTAATAATTATAGCCTATATATTTCAAATTGTCAACCCTTTAGTGCCTGATTTTTTCAATCTGAGGTAATTTCGGGCAATTTGCTCAACTATTATTTCTCTCACAGAATATTTTTAACTCAATTGGTTACACTTAAAACCGTAATTGTAATATTTTGGAAATTATTTGTGACCTTCGGTATTAAAAATTAAGATAAAAACTAACTTTATTATTGCAAAACTGAGGAATTTGTTATATTATATAATATGTTCACCATTAGGTGCGTTTGCAAGGCGGCAGCCTTGCGGCAACAGCCAAGCCGTGTCACAGCGGCTTTGGCAGAGCTGCTCCTTATATATAATATAGTATACGCGTTTTGGTTTGCCGAAGCTTTAGGCGATTTTGCTCCGCTTCCGCGCTTTTATTAAATCAAATAAAAGCCGCGCGAAAAAAACTGTGCGGACAGAATTAAAAAGATTGACAAACATTTAACAATCGTGGTAGAATTATATCGGAAACAGCTCTGTACCGTTTATCAATAAAATACGAAATTGAAAGGGATTGTAAAAATGAAAAGAATTTTGAGCGTTATTCTGGCAGGCGTAATGGTTGTAAGCACTGCCGCTGTGTTCGCCGGCTGCGGCTGCGACAACAAAAAATCCAAGTCAAAAAGCACAAACACTCCGGGTTATTCCGTAGTTCCCACCGACCCCGACCTCAAGGACAGCGAGTTCGGCTTTTACCGTCTTAACAAAGAAGAGCTTATGGTTTCGGCTTACTTCGGCAACGCAAAGGATATTAAAATTCCGGCATCCTTCCAGAATTACAAGGTAACTGTTGTAGGCCACAGCCTTTTTAACTCGCCCGACGTAAACATTGAAAGCGTTGAAATTCCCGACAGCGTTACCGAGGTTCAGGATTACGCGTTCGCGGCAAACAGCAATCTTTCAAAGGTTAAGCTTTCAAAGAACCTCAAGGTTATCGGCAACAACGCGTTCTGGAACTGCCCCAAGCTTACCTCGATTGAGCTTCCGGCTACTCTTAAAAAAATCGGCGTTTACGCTTTTTCGGCAACAGGTCTTACAAGCGTGACACTTCCCGAAAGCAAAACCCTTACACAGCTTGACCAGTTTGTGTTCTTCCAGTCAAAGAACCTTAAAGAGGTAACGGTTCCGGCGTCTATGACCAACATTGCCGACAACGCGTTTAACGAATGTTCCTCAGACCTTACAATTAAGGCAAAGCCGAACACATACGCGATCAGCTACGCTAAAAAGCACAGCTATAAAACAGAAGAAATCAAATAATACGCCACTGCGCGTACAAACATACTAAATCGCAAAAGTAGAGGTAGATTATATGAGTAACAAAGAGTATCCTATCGTGGAAAACGCGGAAAGCTTTGAGGCTGCCCTCGCCGAAGTAAGGGAAGCGCAAAAGGTTTTCGCAACCTATACCCAGGAACAGGTAGACAAGATTTTCCTTGCCGCCGCGACCGCCGCCAACAAAGCAAGGCTTCCGCTTGCCAAAATGGCTGTTGAGGAAACAGGAATGGGCGTTGTCGAGGACAAGGTAATCAAAAATCACTTTGCCTCCGAATACATTTACAATGCTTACAAGGACGTAAAAACCTGCGGTGTTATCGAGGAAAACAAAACCTTCGGCACAACCAAAATCGCAGAGCCGATCGGCGTTGTAGCGGCTGTTATTCCAACAACGAATCCAACCTCTACAGCTATTTTTAAAACGCTTATCTGCTTAAAAACAAGAAACGGAATTATCATCAGTCCCCACCCCCGCGCCAAAAAAAGCACGATTGAAGCCGCGAAAATTGTTCTTGAGGCGGCGGTTGAGGCAGGCGCTCCCGAGGGTATCATAAGATGGATTGACATTCCTTCGCTTGAGCTTACAAATATGCTTATGCAGGAGGCCGACATAATTCTTGCCACAGGCGGCCCCGGAATGGTAAAGGCGGCGTATTCAAGCGGCAAGCCCGCGCTTGGCGTAGGCGCCGGCAACACCCCGGCTATTATTGACGAAACCGCCGACGTAACACTTGCGGTTAACTCGATTATTCACTCAAAAACCTTTGACAACGGTATGATTTGCGCGTCAGAGCAAAGCGTAATCGCTTCCAAAAAGGTTTACGCCAAGGTTAAAAAGGAATTCAAGGCAAGAGGCTGTTACTTCCTTAACGAAGAAGAAACCGAAAAGGTCAGAAAGACAATAATCATCAACGGCGCGCTCAACGCGAAAATCGTTGGTCAAAAGCCCGTTACAATCGCGGGTCTGGCAGGCGTTACCGTTCCCGAGAGCACCAAAATTCTTATCGGCGAGGTTGAAAGCGTTGACATCAGCGAGGAATTCGCTCACGAAAAGCTCAGCCCGGTGCTTGCGATGTACAAGGCCGAAAGCTTTGAGGACGCAATCGCAAAGGCCGAACAGCTTGTAGCCGACGGCGGCTACGGCCACACGGCGTCGCTTTATGTTGACGAGGTAAACCACAGGGATAAAATCGCGGAGTTTGCTTCTCATATGAAAACCTGCCGTATTCTTGTTAACACGCCTTCTTCTCAAGGCGGCATCGGCGACCTTTACAACTTCAACCTTACCCCTTCGCTCACCCTTGGCTGCGGTTCATGGGGCGGCAACTCGGTAAGCGAAAACGTTGGAGTAAAGCATTTGCTTAACATTAAAACCGTTGCCGAAAGGAGAGAAAATATGCTTTGGTTCAGAGCACCCGAAAAGGTTTACATTAAAAAGGGCTGTATGCCGGTTGCCCTTCAGGAGCTTAAGGACGTTTTGGGCAAAAAGAGAGCCTTTATTGTTACCGACAGCTTCCTGTACAAAAACGGCTACACCAAGCCGATTACCGACAAGCTTGACCAAATGGGCATTACATACACAACCTTTGCCGACGTAGAACCCGACCCGTCTCTGCTTTCTGCCCAGAAGGGCGCCGAGGCAATGCGCAAGTTCGAGCCCGACACAATTATCGCGCTCGGCGGCGGCTCGGCTATGGACGCGGCAAAAATTATGTGGGTGCTTTACGAGCATCCCGACGCTAACTTTATGGATATGGCAATGCGTTTCTCCGACATCCGCAAGAGGGTTTACACCTTCCCGAAGATGGGCGAAAAAGCTTACTTTATCGCTGTTCCCACCTCGTCGGGCACAGGCTCGGAGGTTACTCCGTTCGCTGTTATCACCGACCAGGAAACAGGCATTAAATATCCGCTTGCCGATTATGAGCTTATGCCGAATATGGCGATTGTTGACGCCGACAATATGATGAGCGCCCCCAAGGGACTTACAGCCGCTTCGGGTATTGACGCGGTATCGCACGCCCTCGAGGCTTACGCTTCAATGATGGCAACCGACTTTACAGACGGACTCGCCTTAAAGGCTTTGCAGGTTATTTTTGAGTACCTGCCTGCCTGCTATGACAACGGTATGAACGAACCCTTCGCGCGCGAAAAGGTTGCCCACGCCGCCACAATGGCAGGTATGGCTTTCGCGAACGCTTTCCTCGGCGTATGCCACTCAATGGCTCACAAGCTGGGCGCGTTCCACCACATTGCACACGGCGTCGCAAACGCGCTTATGCTTGAACAGGTTATCCGCTTCAACAGCGCCGAGGTTCCGGCAAAAATGGGAACATTCCCCCAGTATGACCATCCCCACACCCTCGCGCGTTATGCCGAGGTTGCAAGATTCCTCGGATTTGCAGGCAAGGATGACAAGGAAAGCGTTGAAAAGCTGATTGACGGCATTAACGCGCTTAAAAAGAGAGTAGGCATCAAGGAAACAATCGCCGATTACGGCGTAAGCGAAGAAGACTTCCTCGCAACACTTGACGAGATGACCGAGCAGGCGTTTGACGACCAGTGCACAGGCGCTAACCCGAGATATCCGCTTATGAGCGAAATTAAGCAGATGTATCTTAACGCGTTCTACGGCAACAACAAGAACGCAGTATAATAAATTCAGCCCCTGCCAAAACGGCGGGGGCTTGTTCGAGTTTATGTTATATAATTTAAACTAATGTTTTTTCGAGACGGCGGTAAAAGTCGGCGAAGCTTCCGTTATTGTAAAAGCTGATGTTTTTGTTTTTGCGATTGATTACGCAATCCTTAATCAGAAACACCTCAAAGCCCAGACGCGAAGCGCACATATCCTCGTCCACGTCGTTGCCGACCATAAGGCTTTCCTCGGGAACGATTCCGCACACCGAGCAGATGTCCGCAAAATAATTCAGATTAGGCTTGCAGCGCGAGCTGTTGTCGTAGGTTGTTATATATTCAAAATCGTTTACGTCCAGCCCTGCCCACTCGATTCTGCGGTAGGTGGCAGCCTTGGGGAAAATCGGATTTGTCGCGACTATAAGCTTTCCCCCGTTCCGTTTAATCAGCTCAACCGACTTCCGGGCGTAAGGATTAACGCTTGTAGCCTGCCTTGAGGCGATAAACTCGTTGCGGTAATAATCGTCAAAATCGTCGCTGAAAACGCGCATATCCTTGCCGCACGCGTCGTTCATCGCACGCCAAAAAACCTCGATATTAAGGCAGTCGCCGTCGTTTTTACCCATTGCCGCGGCGCCCTTCCAAATTCCCCTGGCAAAAAGCTTTGGGTCAATCCCGGTAACGGGAGCGAATTTTTTGCAAATCGAAGCCAAATAAAGCTCTATGAATTTTTCCATATCCATCGGCAGCAACGTACCATCCAAATCAAACAAATAATTCTTTATCATCGCCTATACCTCCGATTTTAATTATATACTATAACAATATGTTTTGCAAGTTGAAATACGGCAAAATAAAGGGTATAATATAAATATAAAACAGAAAGCGGTGATGTGTATGAAAATCGTACTTACAGACGCGCAAACGGTTGTTGACGGGCTTGCAGGCGCTGAAATTTTGGAGCAGTTCGGCGAGGTTGTGTCATACGGACTTCTTCCCTATGACGATGTTGCCGAAAAAATCAGCGGCGCCGACATTGTTGTTTGCAACAAAACGCTGATGGACAGCCACACCCTGCGGCTCGCGAAGAAGCTGAAATACATCGGGCTTTTCGCCACGGGCTACAACAACATTGACCTTGAATATTGCAGCAGCTGCGGAATAACCGTGTGCAATGCCGGTTCCTACTCTACCATGGCGGTGGCTCAGCACACCTTTGCCCTGATTTTGGAGCGCTTTAACCGTGTTGCCGAATACAACAGCTTTGTTCAGGAAGGCAGGTGGAAACGCAGCCCCACCTTTTCCCCGTTTGTGTATCCGATGAGCGAGCTTGCCGGCAAAACGCTCGGCATTTTCGGGCTTGGCGCAATCGGTCAGGCGGTCGCAAGGATAGCCAACGCCTTTGGGATGAGGGTTATTGCCTGCAACCGCAGCCCCAAAAAAGTTGATGGCGTTGCTCAGGTCAGCTTTGACACACTTTTACGCGAAAGCGACATTGTTACCGTGCACTGTCCGCTGAACAGCGAATCTGAAAACATATTCAACAAGGCTGCGTTTGAAAAGATGAAGCGAGACGCATTATTTGTAAACACCGCGCGCGGCGGAGTTATGAACGAGCGCGATTTATTTGACGCGCTGCAAAGCGGAACAATCGGCGGTGCCTGCATTGACACGCTGAGCGTTGAGCCCATGGAGGAGGACTGCGTTTTGATGAAGGCAAAAAACTGCATTATTACACCGCACATAGCCTGGGCGCCGGTTGAAACGCGCAGGCGGCTGATGAACATTGTCGCGGACAACATAAGGTGTTTTTTGGACGGTACACCGAAAAACAAGGTAAATTAGGGCTTGTTTTTCAAAATATCGGTAAATTTTTAAAAAAAAGGCTTGACAAAGCTTTATCAAGGTGCTATTATATATGTAGTCAGTTAACTACTTGATTAATTAACCGACTTATTAATAAATCTACTATCTCCAAATACACTCAAAGATTTACGCCTGTGCTTATTTGGAATTAGATAAGCACAGGCAATTCTCCCGATAATCCCTTTCTCCTTCATATATTCAAGAAGCGTGCGCACATTGTGCGCGCGTTTTTTTGCGTTGCCGTGCTCAAAAAAAGGACGGCGAAAGGCTGATACTCATAATACCTATAATAACCGTTCGCAATCCTGCCGGTAATGCCGCCGCACTTACTGTTACACCGCTTGCGGGAGGAACACGGCCTGTATCCGCGCACCTGACAATTCTGCAAATACAGTAGTACGCTGTTCACGAACAGCTTTTTACCTCGTTTTGAGGACACAGTAAAGCACCGCCCGATTCGCATCAGGCGGTGCAGATTTTTGATGACTTTTTATGCAGCTGCAGCGTTTTTAATAACTTTGACCCTTGCTATTTATCTATCCAGCCGACATAACCCTCGGCATACTGGCTGTCCTTAATCGGCGTATAGCGGTTTTGATCTCCGATATCATCCAAAAAACCGTTGTACGCACGGTATATCTCGCCTGTGTCGTTATCGTAGACACGCTCATACTCCTCCAGCATATCCGAGCGCTTCTCCTGAATGATTGTGTCGGACTTGCTGCGTTCCTCAAACGCCTCCAGCACAGGGTCGGTATCATTCACTGACGATGTAGGATTTGTGCTTGTTTTCATCCAGGACTGCCACTCCTGTATATAATAATCAGTATAAGCAAAGGACTGAGCAATCTGCGCAAGCACCTGAGACCAGTTGACAAGCTGACCGATTGGCGCCCACTGAGTGACAATCGCGTCAATTTCCCAGTTCGCGTAATTGGCTCCGCGTATAAATATATCGTCGTGATTGAACAAAACCGCCGAATACACACCTTCACCCTCGCCTACCGTAGCGTCGCGAAAGGTTGCGTAAAGCGCTTTGTAATCCTTAATCTGCTTGTTGACGGATGATTGCACAACATTGTAATTACCGGGTACGCAGGAGTTTTTCACTGTGAAGTAATCGGCAGAGTCTTCATAAATCATTTCAAAATATCCCTGCACCGAAGCGTCCTTCATCGGCTTCTGAAATCCGAGCGTCTTTGTCATTGCCGGATCCTTGGCGGCATAGTCGTGATCGAGATTATGAATACCAATCTTTCCGTCGGGACTTGTGGCAGTCCACCACAGCTTTTGCGCGTTGCCGTCCCACTGAACCTTCCAGCCGTTCGGAACATTAAGCGTGAAATACGCGCAGGAATACGGCTGCCATTCTACCTGAGCCCATTCCGCCGGACGTACCGTTATCCCGGGAACTGCCGGAGCGGTTGTAGGTGAATCTGTATAAACGGTTGGTTCATCCTCAATCTCGGAATCAACCTCTGAATCAACTACGGAACTCTCCTCAGGGGAAGTTCGCGTTTCACCGGAATCCGTGTTCAGGCTCACACTGAAGCATCCGCTCAAAAAAGCGGACATCAGGATGAGAATAAGAACCGTTGCGTATAGCTTTCTCATATTTTACCTCCTCTGATATACATTTATTAAAAAACCTTAATGTAAACATACCATATTCTGTAAAAAAATGATATAGAATGTTCCTGCTATATGGCTTATCCAAGCGGTTTTCGGCAAAAAAATCCTCCCCGGAGCCGGAGAGGAGGCACAAAGCGTTATTCTATTTTTGGGAATTGACAAGATTGCTGAGAGCAAGGCGCGTCTGCACGCCGGTCTTTTTGTAAAGAGAAGTGATGTGATGACGCAGGGTGCTGACCGATATATTGAGCCGTGAGGCGATTACCGCCTGTTTGTCATCCGTACTAACCAGCTCGCGCAGTACCCTTAACTCGGAAGGCGTGATGCCGTAGTTTTTCTGAATAACCGGAAACGGATCTGCCTTCTCGGCTGCTTCAGCTTCCGCAACCTCCGGTTTTGACAGATTCAGCGCTCCGCTGAAAGCCATCGTTACAATTGTTACGGCAAGCGCGGCGATGTTTATTATAAGTACGACAAGCTGAGACTGTACCGATATTTTCAGCCCAAACGCGAGAATCACGATTAAGCTGTCAACCACGCGCCCCATACACGCCCACAGCGAAGGGTGTTTTGTATGCTCGGCGATTCTGAAAAACGTCACGTGATAGTAAGCAATCACTGCGGTAAGAGCTACATAATACAGGCACATATTCAGCAGATATGTATCCCTGCCGAGCAGCGCCGTGTTCAGCAGCGCCGTCGCCGCGACACACAGAGTGCAGACGGGCAGGAGCTTTCCGCCCCTGACGTCTCCGAGATATCCGAACAGAATAACTGTAGGAATCATCAGCAGGCGCGGCCAGCTGTAAACGTTGTAGTCCGAATATCCCGACGCTACCTGCAAGTGGTGAATATAGCTGTTGTAGTAGCTTGTAAAAATCAGCAGAGCCGCCGTAATCACAATGCCGGAAACAAGTGTTGTACGGGAAACGGCTGTCTTTTGCTCCGGCGCCGCTGTCTGTATGCTGTCTTTCCTGAAAATCAGTATAAATAACAGGACGAACGAGATAAACAGAAACAACGCTAAAACCGGGGTAAACGTCCACTGCAGCTGTAAGCAGAACTGGAGAGCGACCGCAAGCGCGTATCCGATACCGGTACACAGTCCGGCGTGTCTTTGAGAATTCGCGGATAAAGCCAGACGCTCATAAACTTTTCCTCCGGTAAAGCCGAGCAGCAGAACGCTGAAGCCGGTAACTATGAGATAAAACAGCGACGACGGAGAACAGAACAGCATAATACCGGCGCCTGACAGAAGCAATGCCGTTACAGCGGCTGACAAGGGCTTATACAGTCCCCGGATAGCTGTGAAGAATCGGAACAGCGCATGAGAGAGAAAGCCGGTAACCGCCGCAATCTGGATAAAGAGATAGACCTTCTCTTGCTGTGATTCAGGCAAATATCCCCGTCCGGACTGATTGGCAAGCCGCAGGATTACAAACTGAACGAACATAAAAGAAGCGAACAGCAATGTGTAACGAATACTTTTATTCCTTAGAATCATCTGAACACTCCTTTTCACGTGATTAAAATGTACGGATTACAGATAAATTCTATCATATCCGTTCACAAAAATCAACAGAAAAGCATTGCGGCGGCCGCAGCCCGATGGCATCAGGTCATACTTATAATACTATTATCTAATAATACGATTTAACATCTGTAATGCTTCAATTTGAAAAGCCGCACCCGGCGGTTTTCCGGATGCGGCGTTTTGCTTATATTCTGTTAATCATTCCACTTTTGCTGTTCCTCCAGCATATCCTTATCCTGCGGTATTGCCATAGCCGCTACCTGATTAAAGCTGCACATACAGCCGCCGTGCATCGACTTTTTATAGGTGTTATAGAACACCCTTAGTTTGCCGTTAGCGTCATAATAGCGGATGTAAGCTCTTGCGTCCACCCTTTCATTTTTGGCGGAGGCATCTTCTCCCTCGTAGGTAACTACGAGCGTGTAGAGCCTGTAAGCGCTGAAGTTTCTGTGGTCGTCCTTGATTGTACCGTTGGAGTTGGTTGTTCCTCTGGTGCAGTTCACGTTGGTAATATAGCGGAAATCGGTTTCCGCAGTTCTTTCCGCGCCCGTTGTATTCTTGCCGTTGACGTTTGTGCCTTTATACTGCAGCTGGTATTTTGCCGGTTCGGAGATACCGTAGTGAGAGGTAAACGCGCTTATGTTGTTCTCTGTACCGACAGCGTAGCCGTATTCAACGTCTACGTTACCCTCCGCCGTTTCTACCTTGCGTGAGGAAAGCGCGTCGATTTCGGAAATCAGGCTTTCCTTAAGCGAGGTGACAAAGCGCATACCGCCCGGAGTTACTTCCTCGTAGTTGGAATCGTGCATTTCGGGATTACGGATTTGAACGCCGGCGAGACCGAAGCCGCGGTAGTCGCCTTCCATAAGGTTAGCGTCGTTTGTGTCCTTTGAAACCGTACCGACAGGTATCCACTTTGCGTAGAGATGGTAATCGGAATCGCTTCCCGAATTGGCTTTAGTGAACGCGTCGTCTTCAAAGATTGACGCGGTTGTGACATATTGCGTGATATTACCGGCGTTTGAGTACATTTTATAGGTGCTGCTGTGATACCAGCCGGCAAACACATACTCATCCTCAGCCCATTCGGGGATATCGTAGAAGTGAGTGATCTTGTTATCCGTTAAATCTCCCGGCTCGAAGATTTTGAACACCTTATTCTTATCATCAATCGTACCGTCCGGCTTATTCTCGTGGAAGATAATCTTGTACGTGGGCTCGTCTACCATTTCAACGTAGTTGACAGCTTTACCGTCAACGTGAGTTATGCCCTCGACGTCGATTGTGAACGGAATATCCGCCGCGGTCTTATAGGTTTCAGGAGCGCTTACCTCGTGAAGAATATAGTCGCCCGGCTCAAGGTTAAAGGTGATAACATCGCCGGCAGAGTTAAACTGTGTTACACTGCTGCCGTTAACGGTTACCTCTTTCGGGACAGCTCCTGCTTTAAGCTTGCTGTGTTCACTGTCCCAGTTTGTACTGTTGTTTTCGTAAATCCGCAATACAGCGCCTTCAAGTCCCTCGCCCTTTGAGTTGACCTTCTTTATTTTCGCCTGAGTGACGGTGACGTAATGATAGGTTGTCTCACTGTGAATGTCAGTTTCACGGCCGTCCGCGCTTGTGATTTCAGCGGTATTGTCAATCGGCGCGTCAAGGGCGGCTTTTACAGTAGCCGGAACTATAACGGTAATCCTTTGTCCGGGGGCAAGCGTTGAAACCGTCGCGGAGAACTTCCATATACCGCTTTCCTCGGTGATATCATAGTCTGAAATTACCGGCGCTTTTTTTATTGCCACGGGTTCTTCATTGCCAAGCTTAACCTTTGGCATATTGTTGATTGTCAAATCGGAATCGAGCACATCCTCAACCACAACATTGTTGATTGAAATGGAATCATCGGGATTTATAATCTCAAGACTGTATTCGATAACGCTCTTGTTGACAACACCTGTGCGGTGCTCATTATCAGCGCCGGATTCCGGGAATGAGGTCTTGTGGAACTCGGGCACCGCGTAGTGAAGCAATACGCTTGTCAGGGTTGTGTTATGGAAGGGCTCGCCTGTGATTAAACCGTATACATGCGCCTCGTTGTAGGTGTAAACATCATTATTGGGATGAGAAACCGGTGAATGCATATTGATGTTGAAGGAAATCGGAACTTCAGGCTTCAGCCAGTAATCGTTGCCGTTTTCATCCTTGCGGCAGTCAACAGCAATCGCCTTGACGGTACTCTTGTCAGCCGGAACCGTTGTAGTCCAGAAAGACGGGTTGTTGACAATATCGAGATCGGACTCCAGCAAATCGCCGTCCTTGACGCAATAGTAGATTACCGGCGCCATATGAGCGTTGGAATCGCTGTTTGAAGTCAGCTCGTCTGTCGTTAAGGATGAAACATCGACCGAATTAAAGGTGCCGTTCCAATCATAGACTTGACCGTTAAGCCCGTTTCCGAGCACATCGTAAATTATAACATTGTTTGCGGGCTGGCTGTTTGTAAAGGTAACGTTGTAGGTGTAGTCAGAATCGAGTCCTACGGTTATGTTTCTTGAAACAAACTCACCCTCGGATTTTACCGCGCTCTTGATGCCCGTAGCGTAAGAGCTGGGGATAGCCATTTCGGTAGTCGCCTTGGCGAAAGCCGTGTATTTATCGTCAATGGATTTATAATTCTGAACAAATTTACTGTCAATGCTGTTGATATTGCCTTCCTTTGCCGCGGGCGGACTCTGATTTTCGGTCGTATCCGTAAAGCTTACATAGTTTGACTGGGTAAGTCCGTTGGCGCTTATATTGGACATTGACGTTTTCATCTTATAAAAAGCATAGTAGCCGGTCGCCGGAACACCGTCGGGAGTATTGACATTGATTGTCATCATTGTGCGTCCCGAGCCTTCCCAGTTCTCGTGGAAATCGACAGAATAGTACGCTGACGGCAACGCTTCGCTCTTTTTGGTATTATACTGGTTTACCGCGACATAGTTGCCGATTGTGTTTGTTTTACCGTCAGACCGTATTGTCTTACCGTCGATATTTCCGGTTATCGGAACGACATAAACCGAGCTTTTGTCTACGGTAAAGTTGTACGGAAGAAGGTCGTTGAATTCTCCGGATTCAATCAGCTTAACCGTGCCCTCGGTATCGGTATAACCCCAACCGCAAATCAGCCCGGGAAATTCCTGGTAATTGCTGTTTACAGTCACGCCGTAGCTTCCGGCGGTTTGATCGGTTAATACCTTTTGACAGCGTTTGTCGGCACAGATATAACTGTTGCCTATAGCAAGCTCATAAGAGCAGATTGAGGCGCCGCCTGACTGGGCGTCACGTGACTCGTTGTTGTTCAAACCGGATTTTGCGGTATATTTATTCTCGGAAGAATTCCAAACGCTGACGTCAAGTGTACAGTTGTTCTTTATAAGGCTGTTGTATCCGCCCGACACATCCTCTCTGATGTAAGACAGAACCTTATTGCTCGAATTCAGACACATATTTGCGTTGACAAAAAGCTTGGTTGTAAAGAACTCGGACTTATGTCTGACCTGATAGCCTACGGTTTTGGCAGGCAAAGTAACATTTGCGTAAACAGCGCCGTAGTTTTCTCTTTCGTCAAAATTCTCTGTTAAGGCATCATCTGTGGTTGCGGACAGTTCGCTGTTTTTGATTGTCTTAAACAGTCTGAAATCATCCTCGCCCTCGGTTCTTGTCCAAATTTCGATATCGGTATAATCGACAAACGGTTTAGTCGAATCAAGCGGCTTGTGCGCGAACGGCTCTGACCATTCCCATACATCCTGTCCCTGAACCTGAGTTTTGACATTAACTGCGTCGTATTCTGTCATATAAACGGTCAGCGTGTCAAAGCAGTAGTCACTGTCGCTGAGAAGCTTTTCCGTTGACGAACCCCAGTTGTAGCGGTCTGTGCCCCTAACTGTAGAGAGCACAACGTCTCCGTTGCCCTTAATGCCGTCAGTAATGACGATATTGCGTTCGGGCGTACTGTATTGCTTGGTGTTATCGTTCCATGTAGCGTTGTCTGTGTTTTTGTATTCGCGATAGGCGATCTCAAAGGGCAGATTTTGCACAGGCTGACGGGAAAGGATTATATCCTGCGCGCCTTTCTTAACGCGGTCTGCTCCTCTGGTATAGTCCTTGATGTACTTTTCGTACTGCATATCGCCGTCGGGAAGCAGGTATATACCTGCCGTATTTGACACCCTGTAACGGTCGTGATGCCCCGAAAGATATTCTACGTCAAGAATTGCTTCGTTATTGATGGTTTTCCAGCCCGAATCGGATGGCTTGCGGGTATGTTTTGTTACAACGGTAGTTTTGAACGTGCCTTTTTCCTGCCAGCCCGAACCGCTGTCCTGTCTAATCAGCACAACCGAGCCGTCGTGAACCGTGCCCTCGTTCCAGGCTATCTTAAACTTCTGACTGCTTGAAGGATCGTGAGTCGAGGTCAGGCTCCATGTGATATAGAAATACTGGTCGGCGTCGT
>ONLA01000045.1 GCA_900318495.1 uncultured Eubacteriales bacterium | reverse complement strand
GTGTAGGTTCTTTTTTGACCGTTCTTTGCCCTGATATCGGTGTAGGAATCGCCCCTGAACGATTTTGAAAGAATACTCCAGCCGCCCTTGTCGTTTTTGTAATACAAACGGTAGTTTGAAACTCCGCTTACCTTGCTCCACTTAATTACAACTCCCCTTGAGCTGTTTGAAAGGCTCTTGATTTGCGGAGTGGCAACCGCGTATTTTGCTGTCCGGCCTGCGGAATTGTAACCGCTCATAACCGCGCCGCTGTTGTTAACCGCGCGTATTGTGTAGGTTTTGCTCTTGTTGTAGCTCACTGCCGAATCGGTCATTGAGGTGCCCGAAACATCGTTTTTAAACGCTCTCCACTTGCCGTTTTCCTTGTAGTAAACTCTGTATTTGGCGGCTCCGGTTACCGCGTTCCACTTAATTGTAACGCCGTTTTCGTTTGAGCTCAGGCTTGTAATCTGCGGATTCGCAACGCCGTATTTGGCGCTCCGTCCTGCCGTGTTATACCGGCTTATCGGTTTGCCCTTGTTGTCAACGGCTCTTATTGTGTAGGTTCGGGTTTCGCCGTATTTAATGCCGGTGTCGTAAGTCCATTGTCCCGAAACCGGGCTTTTAAGGCTTGACCAGCCGCCGTTTGAGTTTTTGTAATAGATGCGGTAGCAGCTGACATCTTCTTTAATTTGGTTCCAGCGAATCAACATTCCGTTCGCCGTTGATGTGAGCGAGGTGATTTCGGGCGTTTCGGTTTCGTATTTTACAGTAAAACCGGTGTGGTGGTAATCGCCGGTTGGCTTGCCGTTTGAATCAAGCGCTCTTACTGTGTAGGTGTAGGTTTTTCCGAACTCAACGTCGGAGTCCGTAAACATCTCAACCGGTGTGTTGCCGATGCCTTTCCAGCTGTTGCCGGATTTGCGGTAAACTCTGTATCCTTTACCGCAGCAGCCGCCCGGATACCAGTTTAAGGCAATTCCGTTTTCGGCTGCTTCGCCGTGGCTGATAACAGGAAATTCCGACCACTCGTCGCGCGTGTCGCTTATTGCCGTGTTAAGCAGGTACCGCATATAAGCCCTGTCGGAAGGATTGGTCTGATTCGACATAAGATCCACGCCGAGGTTTCCCATCGCCTGCCAGAACGTTCCCTGAACACTTATCTGTGGGCAGGCAAATTCCGCCTGGGCTTTCATTGCGTTCATAAGCGCGTTGTTTTTGACAACAGCGGAATTTTGCACCGCCTTGTTTGACGGAGTCCAGCCAAACTGCTGCGCGTTTTGCTTTTGACACGCCTCGTCTGTCAGGTAATAAGCGAGCATATGCGCCGCGTTCGGAAATTTTGATTTGCTGTTTACAACATTGTATTTAAAGCCCTGCATGGGAACAATTTGCCGTTTGGTGTTGTTCACGGTAATTGCAGGCAGCTTTGTCGCGCCGTAGCGTGAACCCAGCGCCGACTTGTCCGCCGACGCGTTCCATGTGCCGTCAAATCCGGCGCCGACTATACCGTTGCTGAAGCCGGAGGCGATTTGTGACGGATCGTGTGAAACAAACGTGCCCTTGTAATCGTGCATAAGCTTTGAAAAAGCCTGCAGGGTATTAACGGCGGTTTCCTCGTCATAAGCCTTAAACTTCTGGGTTTCGCCGTCGCTTTCAAAGCCGTCAATCACAGCTCCTCCGGTAAAGGCGAATATACAGGAGTAAAATCCGTTTTCGCAGTCCATTACAAACTGTTTTTTTGCCTTTTTGCAAGCCTCTAATGTGCCCTCAAGGGTTTTGGCGTTTTCCGCCGAAACAACGTTTTTGTCGTAAACAAGGTAATAACCGTTGTCAACGGAGTGCGGATAGGCGTACAAAGTGTTGTTGTAAGTTGCGGCGTTTACAGAATTTTCGGCATCTCTGCTTTTAACCTCGGCGGCGAATTTAACAGGGCTTATCAGCTTTGCGGAGTCAAGCCTATAAAGCAGGTCAGACGGAACCGTCATAACGTCGGCGGCGGTGTTGGGGTCGTTGACAAGCTGAGTTGCCGCGTCGTATTCGCCGTAAGCCGTTAACTCAATCTTTTTAAAGGTCTTGCCGGGGTAAAGCGCCTTAAAGCTTTCAATCTGCTTTCTGACAAGAGGTACAGCTTTGTCGCTTGCCCAAACCCTCAGGCTGATGTTGTCCTCGCCGCCGAAGTTGCTTTCGGCAAGCGCGCCTGACGGTTCGGGTTTTACCTCAGCCGCCTGAGCGGACGGAACAACCGCCGCGGCGGACAGACAAATTACCGCCGATAACGCCGCGCATAAATACTTTTTTAACATAATAATCCTCCTTTTGCGTTTAATGCTCTTATTATAAGCCGATTAAAGATAATCTGTATTTTTTAGAAATTGGCGAAAAAATTTATAAAAATATTATATCATAAAATGAGCTTAATTTCAATAATGTATATAAACTTTTTGCGTGAATTTCGCGGCAAAATAAAAATAAGTATTCCATTAATTATATTTTTGTGTTATAATCATTTTGAGATGTTATATGGAATAACCTTTACAACTCTGGATTTTATTGAAAAGGAGTGAAATAATTGCATAAAAGAATAATGTCAGCTTTGCTCGGCTCGCTTGTGCTTGTGTCAGCGGCGGCGTGTGTTTCAGGCTGTACCGACAACAAGGGCAAAAGTAAAAAGGAACAGGCGGCTTCAACAGACTTTAAAACCGCGGACAAGGTTCAGGACGGCGCGATTTTGCAGGCGTTCAGCTGGGATTTTAACACCATTAAGGCTTCAATGGCGGACATCGCGGCGGCAGGCTTTTCGGCTGTGCAGACCTCGCCGGTAAACGAGTGCTTAAAGGGCGAGGGCGGCGGAATGGAGCTTTTCGGCGACGGAAAGTGGTACTACCATTACCAGCCCACCGATTTTAAAATCGGCAACTATCAGCTTGGCACGCGCGACGAGTTCAGGGCTATGTGCGACGAAGCGCACAAGTACGGCGTAAAGGTGCTTGTAGATGTTATCGCCAACCACACCACAACAACCCTGAGCGCGGTTTCAAAGGACTTGATTAAGGCGGGCGGCGGCAGCTTTGAAACGCTGTATCACAAGGGCAACGCCAAGGATATTTCCGACTACAGCAACCGTTTGCAGTGCACCACCTACAAAATGGGCGGCCTGCCCGACATCAACACCGAACGTCCGTCGTATCAGGAATACTTCCTGAGCTTTCTGAACGACTGCATTGCCTGCGGAGCCGACGGCTTCCGTCACGACACCGCAAAGCACATCGGACTTCCCGACGACCCCAAGGAGGACGACGGCTTTAAAAACAACTTTTGGGAACGCGCGACCAAGGACATAGACAAGGCTGAGGATATGTTCATCTACGGCGAGGTGCTTCAGGGAGGCAACGACAGAATAGTTGACTACATCAAGGAAATCGGCAGGACGACCTCCAGCGTTTACGGCAGCAAAATCCGCGCCGCGCTTGTTAACAGGATTATCGACACCTCGAGCGTCAGTGAATATTGGATTGACGACGAAAACCTCAGCATAGTAACCTGGGTTGAATCGCACGACAACTACATCAACGACGGAACCTGGGCGCAGCTTTCCGACGACGATGTAATTAACGGCTGGGCGATTATCGCCGCTCGCAAGGACGGAACGCCGCTGTTCTTTTCGCGTCCCTACGGCAGCAGCACGGAAAGCGAATGGGGAATGAACCGCATCGGCGCTCAGGGCAGCGACATTTACAAGGACAGCCGTGTAAGCGCTGTCAACTTCTTCCGCACAGCCATGAAGGGAGAAAGCGAGAAGCTTGTGAACCCCGAAAACAATTCCGAAGCGTTAATAATTGAACGCGGCAAAAAGGGCGCTGTTATCGTTAACATCAGCGAAAAGCCGCTTAAAACAGGCTTTGAAATCAACCTGCCGGACGGCGAATACACCGACCGCGTTGACGGAAAAACCGTATACACCGTCAAAGACGGCAAGCTTACCTCTGAAAAGGACATAAGCGCCGGCAGCGTTACCGTGCTCTACAACGAGGGCTATGTAAACTACGCGAAATGCGCCGACACCGGCGTTGCCGACGGCACGGTTTTCCTGACCGACGGCGACCAAATCAAGGTTAAGCTCACCGCCGAAAACGCCGCCAAGGCGGAATATTCAATCGACGGAGCCAAGGCTGTAAGCTTTAAGGACGGCGACACGGTAACAATTTCCAAGCCCGAAAAGGGAGAGGTCGCAAAGCTTGAGCTTACCGCCGAAAACGCTCAGGGAGTGAAAACCTATGAGCGCGCCGAGTTCACCTTCCGCGAATCCTACACCGTCAAAAAGGGTGCGAAGGTTTACTTTGAAAAGCCCGGCGGCTGGGGCGACACTGTTTACGCCTATGTTTACAATATTGACGACGACGAAAACGACGTTTGGCCGGGCGTGGAGATGAAAAAGGAAAGCGGCGGAAAATACAGCTATACACTTGACGACGACTGGGACTCACCGCTGATTATTTTCAACGACGGCGAATCCGCCGACAGCGTACAATACCCCGGGGCAGGAGCCAAGGGACTTAAATTTGAAGAAAACAAAACATATAAAATTACGGAGGATTAAATTATGAGCGAGCTTAAAAACGTAAAAATGGAAGGCAGCAATGTTCCTGCCGAAAAAATAAAAAACCCCGAGCTTTGCAAGGCGATTGAAGCTATGCAGGCTGACGGCAGCCCCGAAAACATCAACAATATGATTTCCAAGGTTGTCGAGGCAAAGTTTATTATGCCTGCAATGGTAAAGCAAATTCCCAACGCGCGCACCAAAAACGGACAGACAATTATGGGCAACTCAACCCAGGTTCAGTTCCGTCTGCTTGAAAACGGTAACAACGAAAAGTTCTTCGGCGTTTTCACCGACACCGACGAGCTGGCAAAGTGGAAGGGCGCGGGCGACGCTCAAAAGGTTGTTACCGACTTTGACAGCCTTGCCGAAATGGTTTCCGACCCCAAGGCGGACGTAATGGGCTTTGTAATTAATCCCTTCGGCAAAAGCGTAACCTTCCCCAAGCCGATGACAATCGGAATCAAACAGCAGCGCGACTACCTCCGCCGCGAGAAAAACACCCTCAAAAACGGCGCTCAGATTAAGTTCAGCGAGCCCGACGATTATCCGATCGATATGATGGCGGCGCTCATCAACCATTTCAGCACCGAGCCCGGCGTTAACGCCGCTTTCCTCAGAATGCTGGAGCAGGACGGCAAAATGAGCTATTTCATCGTTGTTGACTTTGTGGGAAATATGGAGCAGACCTTCGACGCTATCGCCGAGGTTGCCAAGCCCTTTATCGACGACGACAACGAGCTTTCAATGATGCCGTTCTCAATGGAGTTCGCGCGCAACGCGGTTAAGGGAATCGAGCCGTTCTACGTAAAGCAGGAGGACTAAATGATTTCATCAGGTTATGCTTTTTTAACCGGCTTAATTGCCGCGGCGGTATATACTGCCGCGGCGCTGCTCTTAAAAGTAAAGCCTAAACGCGTTATAATCACAGCTTTGTTTATCGCTTATCTTACAGCGGTTGCTGCGGTGACCTTGTTTCCGATTCCGGTTGATGAAAAGGTAGAATATTACGGGGAGGTAACGTGGTACAATTTTGTTCCGTTCAGGACAATCGCAGGACAGCTCGGCAGCGGCTTTAACACTACCGCGGCTGTTCAGATTATAGGAAATGTTCTGCTTGCGGTGCCGTTCGGTGTGTTTGTACGTATTCTCATTGTCAGGCAGACTCCCGTTAAGCTGCTGCTTTTGGCGGCGGCGTTTCCGGCTGCCGTTGAACTTGCTCAGCTGTTAACAGGGTTGGCGCTGAACAATATGTACCGCAATGTGGATATAGACGATTTTATTTTGAACTTCGCCGGGGTTTGTCTGGGATACGCTCTGTATCTGATTCTCCCCGGTAAAATAAAAAGAATATGATAAATCAGGGCGTGCCGTTGTGTGCGTCCTGTTTTTTTGACTATATATTGTGGTTTAGTGGTGCTATTTTACAATATATAGAATAATCAATATTATTTTTGAAAAAAGCTGCAAGAAACTTGTCAAAACTCCGAAAATTCGTTTTCAGTCCGGAATTTGCCGTTTTGCTATTTACCAAGCCCGAAAAAAGGGCTATAATGAGTAATGAAATCAAAAAGGCGGTGACGGTATGACAAAGGGCAAAATTCATTCGTTCGAAAGCTTCGGTTCGGTTGACGGTCCCGGAGTGCGCTGCGTTATTTTTTTTCAGGGCTGCCCGATGCGCTGCCGCTATTGTCACAATGCCGACACCTGGGATTTTTCAAGGGGAGAGGAACACACCGCCGCCGGGCTTATCGACAAAGCCGAGCGCTACCGCGCCTATTGGGGCGATAAGGGCGGAATCACCGTCAGCGGAGGCGAGCCGCTTGCTCAAATTGACTTTTTGACAGAGCTTTTGGAGGAAGCCAAACGCCGGGGTATTAACACCTGCGTCGATACCTCAGGTCAGCCGTTTAGCGAAAACGAGCCGTTTTTTTCTAAATTCGAACAGCTTTGTAAACTGACCGACCTGTTTTTGGTTGACATTAAGCATATTGACTGTGAACAGCACAAAAAGCTTACCGGGCACGGCAATGAAAACATCCTGAAAATGCTCAGGTACCTGTCGAAAATTAATAAGCCCGTGTGGATTCGCCACGTGCTTGTGCCGGGAATAACCGACGACGACGCGTACTTAACCCGAACGCGCGAATTTATCGACACTCTTTCAAACGTCCGCCGCGTTGAGGTTTTGCCTTATCACAGCATGGGGGAGTACAAGTGGCGGGAGCTTGGGCTTGAATACACCCTAAAGGGAACACAGCCGCCGTCAAAGGAGCGCGTTAAGAACGCGGAAAAAATATTAAACCATTAACATACAGCACATACATTTTTGGAGGAAGGATTATTATGTTAGCTTGCATAGCAGAAGAAATCAGGAAAAAAGCATGGAGAGGCTTCACGGGAAGAAAGTGGCAGGAGGACATTAACGTACGCGAGTTTATTCAAAGCAACTACACTATGTACGACGGCGACGAAAGCTTTCTTGAAGGCCCCACCGAAGCTACAAACAAGCTTTGGGACAAGCTTCAGCAGCTTCAAAAGGAGGAGCGCGAAAAGGGCGGAGTGCTCGAGTGCGAAACCGAGATTGTTTCCTCGCTGACCTCCTACGGCCCCGGATATATCGACGAAGATATGAAGGATTTGGAGAAGGTTGTCGGCTTGCAGACCGACAAGCCGCTAAAGCGCGCGTTTATGCCCTACGGCGGCATTAAAATGGCTGAGCAGGCGGCTTCAACCTATGGCTATCAGGTTAACCCCGAGCTTCATAAAATATTCACCGACTACCACAAAACGCACAATCAGGCGGTTTTTGACGCGTACACGCCCGAAATGAAGCGCGCGCGCCACAACCACATCATTACAGGACTGCCAGACACCTACGGCAGAGGCAGAATTGTGGGCGACTACCGCCGTGTAGCGCTTTACGGTCTTGATTACCTTATTAAAATGAAGGAAAAGGATTTGTTTTATTGCGGCGGCATCAATATGAGTGAGGCTCACATCCGCCTCAGGGAAGAAATTGCCGAGCAAATCCGCGCCCTAAAGGGTATGAAGAAGATGGCTGAAATTTACGGCTACGACATTTCGGAGCCTGCCAAAAACGCAAGGGAGGCGGTTCAGTGGCTGTACTTCGGTTACCTTGCCGCCATTAAAACACAAAACGGCGCCGCAATGAGCGTGGGCAGAATTTCGACCTTCCTCGACATCTACATCAACCGCGACCTTCAGGAGGGCACACTCACCGAGCAGCAGGCACAGGAGCTTATCGACCACCTTGTGCTCAAATTCCGTATGGTAAAATTCGCGCGTATTCCGTCCTACAACGAGCTGTTTTCGGGAGATCCCGTTTGGGTAACACTCGAAATGGCAGGCATCGGAATGGACGGCAGACATATGGTTACCAAAAACGACTTCCGTTTTCTGCACACCCTCGAAAATATGGGACCCGCGCCCGAGCCTAACCTTACGGTGCTTTGGTCGTCAAGGCTGCCCGAGGCGTTCAAAAAATACGCGGCGCACATTTCGGTTACAACCTCCTCGATTCAGTATGAAAACGACTGCGTAATGCGTCCGGTTTGGGGCGACGATTACAGCATTTGCTGCTGTGTTTCCGCAACACAAACAGGCAAGGAAATCCAGTTCTTCGGAGCGCGCGCAAATCTTGCCAAGTGCCTTCTTTACGCGCTCAACGGCGGCGTTGACCTTAACACGCGCGAACAGGTAGGCCCCGAAATCGCGCCGGTCAAGGGCGAATACCTTGATTATGACGAGGTTATGCACAAGTTTAACGCAATGATGAGCTGGCTTGTTGAGCTTTATGTAAACACGCTCAACCTAATTCACTATATGCACGACAAGTATTATTACGAGGCTGCCGAAATGGCGCTTATCGACACCTACACAAGGCGCACCTTCGCAACGGGTATCGCAGGCTTCAGCCACGTTGTAGACTCGCTTTCCGCAATCAAGTACGCCAAGGTTAAGCCCGTGCGCGACGCGGACGGACTTATTGTCGATTACGAAATCGAAGGCGATTTTCCGCGCTACGGCAACGACGACGAGCGAGCCGACGAAATCGCTATCTGGCTGCTCAAGGCGTTTATGAAGAAGGTTCGCGAGCACCACACCTACCGCGATTCCGAGCCTACAACCTCGATTCTTACAATCACCTCAAACGTAGTTTACGGCAAGGCGACAGGCGCAACACCCGACGGACGAAAGGCAAAGGCTCCCTTTGCTCCTGGCGCTAATCCTGCCTACGGAGCCGAGAAAAACGGTCTTTTGGCTTCGCTCAATTCGGTTGCGAAGCTGCCCTATGAGTACGCTCTGGACGGAATTTCCAATACCCAGACAATCAGCCCGGACGCTCTCGGACACAGCGACGAGGAACGCGTGGACAATCTGTGGCATATTCTTGACGGCTATTTTGACAAGGGAGCGCACCACCTTAACGTCAATGTTTTCGGCGTTGAAAAGCTCAGGGATTGTATGGAGCACCCCGAAAAGCCCGAATACGCGAACTTTACAATCCGTGTTTCAGGCTACGCTGTAAAGTTTATCGACCTCACACGCGAACAGCAGCTCGACGTGATAGCGCGTACCGAGCACAAAACGTTGTAATACGGCTTGTTTGTAACAGAAAACGCCCGGCTGACGGAGCTTTTTCCGCAGTTCCGCGTAATTTGTGTATTCCGTTTATTAAAATAGTCCTAACAAAAACTCTGAAAGGGAAGCCCCTGCGGCTTCCCTTTTGCTTTGCCGCGGCATCAGGAAAGCAGATATTCATACTATTCTCTTAACATCATACTTTTGGAGTATAGCAAAAGGGAGACGCGGTGTGCGCCTCCCTAAAATGCGTTGGTTTGAAAGCTGTAACGAACGGAACGTTGTTTCCATTGCAACCACAGTTTCCTGAATATTAACTTTTCTCGCGAAATGCTTAACGTAAAATTTTATCAAACGTCAAGTACGCGTCGTGATTAACCTCCGACGGGAACGAATATACCTTCGTAATCTCCGGGGGTTAAGGTGTGCGAATCGCTGCCGCCACCGCCGCCGGGTGTTACGCCCGAGGTTGTGATTACGTCCTCAACGTCAAACTGCGTCACGTCCATACTCAGACGCTCATAAGTTTCTTTATTCATAATTCATGCACGTCCTTTCAGATTAATTCTGGGTAACATTCGCGCCGGGCGCGATGGTCACGGTGCCGCAGGAGCCACTATCGCCCGCGCCAATGGAGTTGGGGGCATCGGTACCCTTTGTCGCAGTGACCTGTGTCACGGTGTCGGCGATCGTGATAGTACCGCAAGTGGTATTTCGATAACCTGAGCCGATACCGGCAGCTTTGTTGCCGCCTTTGGCTATGACCGTGCCACCGGTGATCAGGATATTTCCGCATATAGAAACGTTATTGCCCGTGCCGATACCGGCACCTTCCTCACCGCCTATGGCGGTAACAGTACCGCCGGTGATAGTAATATTACCGCAATTTGCACTAGTACCGCTTCCAATACCGGGACCCTCGTAGTTGGCTGTGGCATTTACGACGCCGCCGTTAATTGTAATATCACCGCAAATTGAATTACCGTAAAGAGTACTTCCAATACCGGCACCATAATCTCCACTTGTGGCATTCACTGTACCACCATTGATAGTGATGTTACCGCAGGAACTACCGCTTTTTGCTCCAATGCCAGCTGCAGTACCGGCATAGGCTGTGATATTACCGCCGTTAATAACAATGTTACCGCAATTAGTACCATCATTACTGCCGATTCCGCAGCCAAAGCCCCGACCGTTTGAGGAAACGTCAAGCGAACCTGTACCGTCGATGGTAAGCGTTTTACCCTCGGGGACATGAATACCCGGACAGTATTCATATCCACCCCTGATGACGTTGGTACCCTCTAAGATAATAGTCGCGTCGCCCAAAAGCGTGAGACCGGCGATATTAATACTCGAGCTATTGCGTAAACAGGTGATATTTGCGTTTCTGAGCTTGACGGTCGCACCGTCGGCAATCCTGATATACTTCTGACCATCGAGAGCGTTAATCAGGACGTCGCCGTCCTGCGCCTCGTAGCCCCTCTCAAGGGTGCTGAGGTCAACGACATTCTCCACGATCTGCGGGATCACGAGTGCTTCCGCTGTGGTCTCGTTGTTGCCCTCAGCGTCGGTAAAGAGCTTGCCGCATACGGAACATTCATAGTGCGCCGC
>ONLA01000036.1 GCA_900318495.1 uncultured Eubacteriales bacterium | reverse complement strand
TTTTATAATCAGGGTTGAAAAAACCATAAACACAAAAGCCGTAATATAGTTGCGCAGAATAATATTCCTGATTGCCGAACCAAAAATATAAACGCTCAGCAAAACTACGGGAACCGTAAACGGAAGCTTTTTCTGTTCTTTTTGCGTCATGTAAAAAGTATCGGCGGTTTTCTTCATAAGGCAATCACCTGTAAGAATTTGCGATCCTTAAAATTTACTATAATATAGTATCACAATAAAAAGAAAAAAACAAGAGCAACGCTTAATAAATATGCCGGGAACGGTTTTGTGAACGGCAAGCAACAGGATTTGCCGAGTTTTTACCGCGTTTAGAAAAATAAGCGATAATAAATTCAAACTGTTGAAAATCAAACCGCTATACTATATAATATAGATATATTTTTAAGGCAATACAGCACAATTAAATGCGCACATCTTGCCGGTTAATTATACCGTCATATTGTCCAAAAATCAGTTGCCTTATAATTTGTTATGCTCAGAGGGATATAATATGAATAAGTATAATTCTATTGAAAACGAACGGACGGTTCCGGTTAAACACATGCCTACCCAAAATCCGAACCCAAACAAGAGGCTTGTGCTTATTGCCGCAGTAGCGGTTTTGGTTTTGGCGGCAATTATCGTGATATTATTTGTTAATATGAAAAGCTCCGAGCCGGTAAAAAAAGAAACGCAGTCAACCGTAAAATCCGCCGTTTCAGCAACGGCAGCCAAAAAAACCGCAGCGGAGAAAAGTGTGTCGGTACCCGATTTAAAGGGTTTAACCAAGGACGAGGTTCTCGACAAGCTGTCGTCGCTTAATCTGAAAACAGAATTCATCGAGGTGGAAACCTCAAGCTCAAAAGAGGGCGAGGCGGTAAACCATGTTCCAAAAAAGGGGAGCAAAATAAAGCCCGGCGAAACCGTAACCGTTTATATCGCCCAAAAACCGGCTGAGGAAACAAGGGAAGAATCATCAAATGAAGAGCAAAAAACCGAGCCGCCGGTTACAGTGCCGGTCAAGCCTGCTCAGTCGTCTCAGTTTGAGAGCTATTTGGTTTGGCTGGACTCAGGCGTGACTGTTTATGAAAAACCGGACTCCTCCTCGGCTGTAACATATGTAATCGACATATCGACAAAATATACTATTGTGGACGAAGCCGTCGACAGCTACGGAAACCGCTGGGGAAAGCTTAAATCAGGCGTCGGCTGGGTAAATCTCGCGTTTGCCGGTTAAAAGAAGCTTGCATAATTCCGATAAATATATTAAAATAATAGCAAAATAATCCGGCAGGTGATTTTATGGAAAACAAAACAAATACAATAACAACCAGAGTAGAGGAGGAGCAGCTTGCCTGCGCCATGGGCAGCGGCAGCCTGTTTGTGCTGGCTACTCCGGCGGTTGTCGCGCTGATGGAATGCGCGGCGGCAGAGCTCGCTCAAAATATAATAAACAGCGATGAAATCACAACCGTGGGAACCCAAATCAGCATTGAACACACCAGCCCCACTCCGCTCGGAGCCGAAGTGACAGCAACGGCGGAGCTTACAAAAACCGACGGCCGCTTCTTTTACTTTAATGTTACGGCGACCGACAACAAGGGCGAAATCGCGCGCGGAACGCACACCCGTGTAAGCGTCAGGGCTGTAAAATTCCAAGCGAAAGCCGACGGTAAGCTCAATGAAGTATAAGTACATCCTTTTTGACCTTGACGGCACGGTAACTCAAAGCGCTCAGGGAATCCGCGCTTCGCTCGAGCACGCGCTTTCACAGCTCGGCGTACAGCCGCCGAACCTCGACGATTACACGCTCTACATCGGGCCTCCGCTGATTGATACCTTCCTGAATCTCTGCGGACTCGGCGCGGACGACGCCGAACGCGGCGCTCAGCTTTACCGTGACTATTATAATTCGCGCGGCAAGTATATGAACAAGGTCTATGAAGGTATTCCCGATTTGCTCGAAAAGCTGAAGGCTATGGGAGCAAAGCTTGCCGTGTGTACCTCAAAATATGAAAAATTCGCCGAAGAAATCCTGAAAATCCTCGGGCTTGAAAATTCCTTCGACGCGGTGTGCGGCTCAAATCTTGACGGAAGCCGCAAGGATAAGAAGGACTTGATTCCATACGCGGTCGAAACCCTCGGCGGCAGCTTTGAAGCCGACCGCAAAAACACCGTAATGATTGGCGACACGTGGTTCGACGCTCAGGGCGCAAGACTGTGCAAGGTGGATTTTATAGGCGTAAAATACGGCTACGGCAGTATAGAAGCAATGGAACGGCAGGGCGCGGCTGTTTTTGCAGATACTCCTGCCGGGCTTATTTCGCTTTTGTCATAACATTTTACCCGAAAACGAATAAAACGGCACGTCCTCCGCATATAATTTGCCGGAGGGATTGCAATGCTGTATTTGAACATTCAACCGAAAAAACACAAGCCCGCGATAATCGCGGCAGCCGTAATTCTGGCGTTGTTTACAGCCGCCTGCGCGGTTTCGCTGTCAGTGTCAAGGCAAATCTCCGCTACAGCCACGCGCGACGAAGCAGGAGAATATTCGCTTACGGTAAAAAACGACGAACAGGCAAAGGCGTTTTTGCAGGGCTTCGGAATTGAAAAGGTAATTGAAAAAACCGGCAGGGAAAAGGTAATTATTCCCAAAAGCTTCAATTCCGTTTACGAAAAGTATAACGAAATTCAAAAGCGCGTTGGACTTGATTTAAGCCGCTACAAGGGTAAAAGCGCGCTGAAGGTAACATACAAAATCGAATCGGAAAAAGCCGGATACGCGGTTTTGCTGCTTTATAAAAACCGTGTAATAGGCGGACATCTTACATCACCCGGGGACGGCAGGGGTTATTTGCCGTTAGCTTAAAATGGAAAGACTCGACAAATATCTGACAGAACGCGGCGCAGGCAGCCGCAGGGAGGTTCAAAGGCTGATTCGCTCGGGTGCGGTCAGCTTAAACGGAACAGTATGCAAAAAGCCCGACACAAAGCTTGATCCGCAGACCGGCTCAGTGACGGTTTCTGGAAAAAACATTGACGCGGACAAGTTTATTTATATAATGATGAACAAGCCTGCAGGCGTTGTGAGCGCAACAAAAGACAATTACGACAAAACGGTAATAGATATACTTCCCGAAGAATTCAGGCGTCGGAATATGTTCCCGGCAGGCAGACTCGACAAGGACACCGAAGGCCTGCTGATAATAACAAACGACGGAGAATTCGCGCACAAAATGCTTTCTCCCTCAAAAAAAGTGTACAAGCAGTATGAAGCCGAGCTTGACGGCGAAGTTACCGATGACACAATATATGCCTTTAAAAAAGGGATAATGTTTGCCGACGGTACAAAATGTATGCCTGCGGAGCTTAATATTCCCGACAAAAGCCGAAAAAACAGGGCAATTGTCAAAATTTGCGAGGGAAAGTTTCATCAGGTGAAAAAAATGTTTGCCGTATGCGGACTTAAAGTTGTGCACCTTAAACGAATATCAATCGGAAATTTGTATTTGGGTAGCAATTTAACCATAGGTTGTTGTAAAAAATTGACAAAATTGGATGTTGAGTCGATTTTTATGGGCAATATACACTAAAATTAGCTTTGATATTTTACTGTATATTTATTTTAAATAAAATATGGGCAAAATCTTTAGTTAAAATCAGTATAGTAAAAAAACTCCCAAAGTGGTATATTATTATTGTAAATAATAGTTTTTACTATATAAACGGAGGTTATTCATATGGCAAGTCTATCATTAAGACACATCTACAAAATTTATGACGGCAACGTAACTGCCGTTAAAGACTTCAATCTGGAAATTGATGACAAGGAATTCATCATTTTCGTAGGTCCTTCCGGTTGCGGTAAGTCCACAACACTCAGAATGATTGCGGGTCTTGAAGATATTTCAAAGGGTGAACTGTACATTGGCGACAAGCTCGTTAACGACGTAACTCCCAAGGACAGAGATATCGCGATGGTTTTCCAGAACTACGCTCTTTATCCTCATATGACAGTATATGATAATATGGCATTCGGTCTTAAGCTCAGAAAGATGCCCAAGGAAGAAATCAAAAGAAGAGTTGAAGAAGCCGCCCGTATCCTCGGCATCGAGCAGTTCCTCGAAAGAAAGCCGAAGGCTCTCTCCGGCGGTCAGAGACAGCGTGTTGCTCTCGGTCGTGCAATCGTTCGTGATCCTAAGGTATTCCTCCTTGACGAGCCGCTTTCAAACCTCGACGCAAAGCTCCGTGCTCAGATGCGTACCGAAATTTCCAAGCTCTATCAAAGACTCGGCACAACATTTATCTACGTAACCCATGACCAGACAGAGGCTATGACAATGGGTACCAGAATCGTAGTTATGAAGGACGGTATCGTACAGCAGGTTGACACACCTCAGCATCTGTATGACCTTCCCTGCAATATGTTCGTAGCAGGCTTTATCGGATCTCCCCAGATGAACTTTGTTAACGCTACAATCGGCAAGAAGGGCTCAAACTATACCCTTAACTTCGACAAGTACGAGGTTCCGCTTCCTCCCGAAAAGAGCAAGGACGGCAAGCTTGACGCTTATGTTGGCAAGGAAGTTATCTTCGGTATCCGTCCCGAGCACGTTCATGACGAGGACGAAGAGCTGGCAAAGGCTACAATCAAGTTCGACGCCAAGGTTGACGTTACCGAGCTTATGGGCGCTGAAATTTATCTCTATGTTACTATCGCAGGTCAGCCCATCACCGCAAGAGTTGAACCTACTTCAAGAGCTAAGGTCGGCGACGACATCGACGTTTGCTTCAGCCTCGACAAGCTCCACATCTTTGATAAGGACACCGAGCAGGTAATCACAAACTGATAATTTAATAAGCTTTTAAGGACGGCAGGCAACTGCCGTCCTTTTTGCGCTTTGTTTGCCGCGGAAATTTGCAAATTGTGTTTTGTTACATTTTTGTCACATAATTATCACATTAGCGTGTTATTATAATACCAAACAGAGCAAATTAAAACTGCCGGTTGTTTATATCATTAAATTTTTATTTAAAAAAATCTAAAAAATTTGTTGATAGAGGTTGATTTTTTCTTCATTTTTGTGTAATATGTATATGAGAAGAATTGCAATTTTCAGAATTGTAATATAATTATGCATGAAAAAGAGGTTGAAACTATGTCTAACAGATTATTTCAGGGAATAGTGCACCAGATGAAGGACGCAATAGACAGAACAATCGGCGTAATTGATGAAACATCGGTTGTAATCGCCTGCTCGGAGCTTGGAAAAATCGGCGAGGTTAATGAAAGCATTAACTCCGAAACACTCAGCTCTACCGCTCCTTTTGTAATCAACGGCTATACCTATAAATCATTCGGCAGCAGCGCAAAATATGATTATGCCGTATTTGTGCAGGGAACCGACGAGTACGCTCAAAAGTACGCCCAGCTTTTGTCAGTTTCCTTCGCAAGCATCAAGCAGTATTATGATGAAAAGTACGATCGCTCCAACTTTATCAAGAACGTAATTCTTGATAACATTCTTCCCGGCGACATCTACTTAAAGGCAAGAGAGCTTCACTTTAACAGCGAGGTTTCGCGTGTTTGCCTGTTAATCAAAATTGTTTCCAAAACAGACGTTTCAGCATATGACATCGTTCAGAACCTTTTCCCGGATAAAACAAAGGACTTTGTAATCAACATTAATGAGGAGGAAATCGCCCTCGTTAAAGAGGTTAAGTCCGACACCGAAAGCCGTGACCTTGAAAAGCTCGCGAGCTCAATTGCCGACACACTTTCAAGCGAATTCTACACCCACTGTGTTGTCGGAATCGGTACCACCGTTACGGGAATCAAGGATTTGGCGCGTTCCTTCAAGGAAGCCCAGTCCGCTCTGGAGGTTGCCAAGGTGTTCGATACCGAGCGCACAATCGTAAGCTACGACAACCTCGGCATCGCGCGTCTTATTTATCAGCTTCCCACAACCCTCTGCAAAATGTTCTTAAAGGAAGTGTTCAAGCGCGGATCTATCGAAAGTCTTGATCAGGAAACCCTGTTTACAATCCAGCGCTTTTTCGAAAACAACCTCAACGTTTCCGAAACCTCGCGCAAGCTGTTTGTACACCGTAACACCCTTGTGTACAGACTTGAAAAAATCAAAAAGCTCACAGGCCTTGACCTTCGTGAGTTTGAGGACGCTATCGTATTCAAGGTAGCTCTTATGGTTAAAAAATATCTCAACGCAAGCCCCACAAAATATTAATTTTCTGTGCGGTAAAGCGTTGTATAACGGTCCTGAACGCCCAAAAAAGGCGTTCAGGGCGTTAGCATTTTTAGTGCAATTCCGCAAGTTGCTTATTATTCCGGGAAATTACGAATTGTTTTTGTCGCATTTGCGGCAATTCGTTTCCGGAAAATTACAACACGATAAGGTGAATTTATGATTGAATTTGAGAATGTTTCAAAAACATATCCCAACGGTACACACGCGCTGCACAACGTCAGCCTTAAAATCGAAAAAGGCGAGTTTGTGTTTATAGTAGGTCCGTCCGGCGCAGGTAAAAGTACCTTTCTAAAGCTTATTATGCACGAGGAAACCCCTTCCGGCGGTAAAATCATCATCAACGGCAACGACGTAACCCGTCTGCGCCGCCGCGACATTCCGTACCTAAGACGTCATATGGGAATAGTTTTCCAGGACTTCCGTCTTATTGACAAGATGAATGTATTTGACAACGTCGCTTTCGCGATGCGCGCGGTGGGCGAGGGAAACGCCACGATCAAGAAAAGAGTTCCGTATGTTCTCAACCTTGTAGGCTTAAAGGATAAAATGAAGAATAAGCCCAGCGAGCTTTCAGGCGGCGAACAGCAGCGTGTCAGCCTTGCGCGCGCTTTGGTAAACAATCCCGAAATTATCGTGGCGGACGAGCCTACAGGTAACGTTGACCCCGAGCTTTCACACGAAATCCTCGAGCTGCTCAACGAAATCAATTCAATGGGCACAACGGTTCTTGTTGTTACTCACGAGCACGAGCTTGTCCGCGAGTTCCACCAAAGAGTAATTACAATCGACAGCGGACGCATTGTTTCTGACTCCGCTTCCGATTATTCCGCCGTTTACGGCGAGGAGCTTGAACCCGAATTTGATCCCGGACCGGATTATTCCGATGAGGATTATCAGCCCGGATACGCTCAGGAAGACGAGTATGTTCAGGATACTGAGTACGAGCCCGGTTACATTCAGGAAGCTGACCCCGAACCCGGATACGCGCAAGAGGCTGAGTCAGAGACTGAATATGCTCAGGAAGAAGCTGCCTATAAGCCTGCTTATGCGGCTCCCGACGATGATTCGGCGTACAAAGCATATTCCGATGCGGCAAAGTCGGCGCTTTCCCGGGAGGATGAAGGAGAGGAAGATTATATTGACCTTAATTCTTTCTCGCTGGAAGCCCGTCTTGAGGCTGACGAATACGAAATTAACGAATACAAGGGCGCGCACTATGCCGACGAGGACGGGGACGATGCTCCGCGTTATCCCGACAATGTGCTGAAAATTCCCGACTGAGTCGGAGACCCCCTGAAAGGATAATTATATGAAAGGTTTTGGCTATCTTGTAAAGGAAGGCGTCAAAAACGTCTGGAGCAACAGGATTATGAGTATCGCTTCAGTCTGCGTGCTTGTAAGCTGTCTGGTGCTCACAGGCGCGGCGGCACTGTTTTCTCTTAACGTGCACTCAATGGTAGAGGCGGTAGGACAAAATAACGAAATCAAAGTATACATCGACCGGAATCTCAGTCAAATCGAGGCAAAGTACATCGGCAGAGAAATCGAAAAGATGGACAATATCAAGGACGTAATCTTCGTTTCAAGCGACGAAGCGCTCGAAGAATACAAAAGTCAGGTAGGCGAGCAGGTTTTTGACAAGCTCGGCGACCGCAAAAAAATTCTTCCCGACAGATTCCGCGTTCAAATGCTCGATTTGTCAAAATATGACGATACCGTAAAGCAAATTAAGGCGATTAAGGGTGTTGACAGCATTCTTGACAGAAGAGATTTCGCCGAAAAGTTGACAAAAGTCAGTAATCTTGTTAATATAATAGCGGTGGGCGTTGTAATCGCGCTGATTGTAATTTCTATTTTCATCATCGCGAACACCATCCGCGCCACCATGTATTCAAGAAGATTCGAAATAAGCATTATGAAATCCGTCGGCGCCACAAATATGTTTGTGCGTATGCCGTTCCTTGTGGAAGGTATGGTAATCGGTATAATCTCCGCCGCGTTGTCCACGGGCGCGCTTGCGCTTCTTTATAACGCGCTGGTCGGAGTGCTGAAAAGAACCAACCTGCCAATCGAATACATTCCGTTTATAAATGTGGTTGCTCCGCTTTCGCTTGCTTTTGTAATAGTAGGCGTGCTTGTCGGATTCTTCGGCGGATTCATTTCCATTCGCAAATACCTTAAAATGGAAGGTAACGAAATTCTCGGATGGTAACGGAAAGGAGTAGTATATGAGAAAAATTAAAACAGTTCTTTGTTCGCTTCTGAGTATCAGCATCCTTGCGTGCCCGCTTGTTTCTTCCTTTGCGGTTTCGGGAGCCGAGGATATTAACACCCTCGAAAGCCAGCTTGAAAAGCTGACAAAGCAAAGTCAGGAGTATCAGAAAACCCTTGACGAAACCGAGAACGACATCAATGAAAAGGAAGCCTACAGCGAGGCTTTGGTTGGCAAGATTGATGTGCTCAGCCAAAAAATCAACGCGACCAATACTTCAATCAGCAAGCTTAACACAAGCATAGCCGACAAGCAAAAGGAAATCGACAAGGGTAATAAGGATATCGACGCCCAGCTTGACGCGCTTTGCGAACGTTTAAGGGCGATTGATATGGCAGGCAGTGCCAGCGACCTCGAAATCGTGCTCGGCGCAAAGGATTTAAGCGATTTTATCGACAAGGTTAACCTTGTAAAAACAGTTTCAAATATTGATCAGGAGCTTATCGACGACATCGACGAAAAGCTCACCGTAGTGAACGCTCAGAAAAAGGAGCTTGAAACCGACAAGGAAGAGCTCAACAAGGAAAAGGACAGCCTTCAGGCAGACCTTGACGACCTCGACGGCACACTGAAGGAAAACAAAGAGCTTCTTCAGGATCTTTACACCAAAAACGAGGACGCAAAGTCAAAGCTTGACGATGTTTCCGGTAAAATTTCTGACCGTGAAAAGGAAATCCGGGCTTATTGGGAGGCTGATGCAAAGGCAAAGGCAGCGGCTTCCGCTTCCGGACACGTGGATGTAACCGATCAGATTAAGAGCTACGAAAAAAGACAGCAGGCTGCGTCAAGCTCAAGCACACCTTCGCGCTCAAGCAGCAGTCAGTCAAGCAGCAGCTCCGGTTCTCATTCCTCACAGCAAAGCTCATCGGAAGATTATTATGAGGAAGAGGAAACTCCGGCAACGCCTTCAACAGGCGGCGGCTACGTATGGCCTTGTCCCGGAATTTACCTTATAACCGCCTGGTTCGGCGAGGACAGAACTACATACGCTCACGGCGCAATCGACATCGGCTGTCCGATGAACTCTACTGTAGTAGCTGCCGAAAGCGGCACGGTTGAATACACCTGCACATATTGTACCCATAACTGGGGCAAGGGCGGAAGCTGCGGCTGCGGCGGCGGTTTCGGTAACTATGTTTGGATGAGCCACGGCAACGGCAAGGAGACAATCTACGGTCACCTTACCACCGTACTTGTAAGCCCCGGTCAGTATGTAACCAAGGGCACTGTTATCGGATATTCAGGCACAACAGGCTACTCAACCGGACCTCACCTCCACTTCGAGTGCCGTTACAACGGTGTTAAGTACGACCCGATGTCAGAATTTTCATTTTAATTGTTTATAAGGGAGCAGTCAAACGTCTGCTCCTTTTTTCTGTCAAAAAGTGACGGTTATCTGAAAATAAAGATTTTTTCTTGCTTTTGCTTTGAATTACATATATAATAATTAAGGCAACACCGCACACCTGAATTATGCGGTATTGCCTTAAAAACACAGGAAAGGAAAAGGTATATGAAAAAGGTATTAACCGTAATAATCGCGGGAGCACTCGCGGCTTCAATCTGCGCGGTAACTGCCGGCTGCGGCGGCAATTCCTCCTCAAACAAGGCGGCAACAACCGTTCCGTCAACATCCCCTTCAACATCATCCGCGGCGGCAACAGCGGCAGCTGACGGCAATCAGACTCAACAGGACCGGCAGCAGGGAGTAAACAATCAGAATCAAGACTCACAAAACTCCGAAAGCTATTCTCAAAGCAGCGCCGGACAGGAGGCACAGAATAACGAAAACCAAAACAACGCCAATCAGGACAGCGCTGCCGGCACACCCGGTATTTCTGCCGAAGAAGCGTCAAAAACAGCTCTCAGCCAACAGTCAAGCGCGTTTCGCGTGGCTTCCTGCACACAGGGAACCGACGAAAGCGGCAGCAGCGTTTGGGTAGTAAGACTTACGGCGGACGCAGGCGGAGCCGATTATGTATACTACGTAAAAAGCGGCTCATGCGTTCTCGCTTATGTTGACAATTCCAACCGCGCAGTACCCGAAAGAGGCGACGATTCGGATACCGCCGGGGACAACACGGTAGCTCCGTACGAAGAATAAACAGAATAATCAAATTAATCTCCGCATATAATACCTTATCAAAAGGATTGTATGCGGAGGATTTTTTATGTTAACAGCACTCAGTGTAAAATTAAGCGAACACCCGACCGGAATCAGGGGCATAGCGCACAGACTAAAGCGCGACAAAATTCAAATCGACGTGCGCCAATCGCGCGGCGTAACGTTAAAGCACGTCACCTACATAAGCTTCAGCGGACAAGTCAGACTCGACAAAACCGACAAAATAATCGGTTCTCAGCGCTCTCGCCTGCTTTGCTCGGACAAACTTATTTTTCCTCACCACAGCGGTTACAAGCGGTTTTCGTCATCCGGCTTTGCTTCAAGGCTGTGTACAAACGCCGCGCTTGCGGTTTTGCGCGGTATGGAAAACAGCGACCGTCTTCGCGTCGGAATAATAGACAGACACGGAAAAAACGCGGAATTTTTACTCAGCGTTCTTAAATACTGCAATGATGTAACCGTAATAACAAATAACAGCCCGGCTTACCGCGAGGTGCTCGACGCGGCGCTTGTTGATTTGGGCGCGACCGCGGTTGTTACCCAAAATTCCGCCGAGCTTCTCACGCGCGACTTTGTTATCATTCCCGGAAAAATCTACGAGCCTGTGCCGCTTAACAGCAGCACGCTTGTGCTCGGAATCGCCAAGGACGACGTACAGTCGCCGAACTATTATTACAGCTATAAAATAAAAATGCCCAACGGCTTTAACGAGCTTAAACCGCCCGAGCTTGACGGCGAATACTTTTGCTCGGCGCTTTACACCCTCGCGGCGCAGTATGAGCTCGGCAGTATGGTTCCCGTCAGAATCGAGGGGGACGGAAAAACACGCACAGTGGAAACTTTGCGCGCGTATCTTGCAAAGTTACTTGACAATCACAGCCAAAAATAATATAATAATTTAGTGTGTAATTTTTAACAGACTGATAAATGAAAGGAAGATATATAATGGCAGCAAAACCTACTATGCTCACAGCGGAAGGTCTTAAAAATCTTGAAGAGGAGCTTGAATTCCTGCACAACGTCAAGCGTAAGGAAATCGCGGAAAAAATCAAGGTTGCGCGTTCCTACGGCGACCTTTCCGAGAACAGCGAATACGACGACGCCAAAAACGAGCAGGCAATTATGGAGGCAAGAATCACCACAATCGAGGCGATTCTCAAAACAGCCGTTATCATCGACGAAAGCAACACCAATAATGAACACGTTCACCTTACATCGGTTGTAACAATTGAAATGCTCAGCACCGGTAAGCAGATGAAGTATAAAATCGTTGGCTCCGGCTCAAACGAGGCAAATCCAAAGGAAGGCAAAATTTCCGACGAATCGCCAATCGGCAGAGCATTAATGGAAAAGAAGGTCGGCGACGTTGTGGAGGTTGAAACTCCCGGCGGCGTAATCGGACTCAAGATTATCGAAATCAGCAAGTAAACATCGGAAAGGACGTAAAAAATGGGTAACAAGCCACAGCAGTCAAACACCAGCGACGTAATCAAGGTTCGCTACGAAAAGCTTGATGCTTTAAAGAAAGCCGGCAGAGATCCCTTTGTGCTCACAACCAGCGCAAGGGACACAATGACCGAAACCGTAAAGAACAATTTTGAGGAATATGAAAACAAAACCGTGTGCGTAGCAGGCAGAATTATGTCAAAGCGCGGCAAGGGCAAGGTAAGTTTTCTTGATTTGCACGATAAGTCAGGCAAAATCCAGATTTTCGCCAAGTTCGATGACCTCGGCGAGGAGGAATACGGCTTTCTGAAAAAGTGGGACATCGGCGACATTGTCGAGGTAACCGGCTTTGTGTTCAAGACAAAAATGGGCGAGATTTCAATTCACGCCACAGCGGTTAAGCTTCTTTCAAAGTCACTAAAGCCGCTTCCCGAAAAATATCACGGACTCACAAATACCGACCTCCGTTACCGTCAGCGTTACGTTGACCTTATTATGAACCCCGAGGTAAAGGACACCTTCATCAAGCGTTCGCAAATCCTCAGCAGTATCCGCCGCTATCTTGACGGTCAGGGCTTTATGGAGGTTGAAACCCCAATGCTCGTCGCAAACGCCGGCGGCGCGGCGGCGCGTCCGTTTATCACTCACTTTAACGCTCTTGACGAGGACTTAAAGCTCAGAATATCTCTTGAGCTTTACCTCAAAAGATTGATTGTAGGCGGCCTTGAGCGCGTTTACGAAATCGGCAGAGTTTTCCGCAACGAGGGTGTAGACACGCGCCATAACCCCGAATTCACCCTTATGGAGCTTTATCAGGCATACACCGATTATCACGGTATGATGGATCTCACCGAAAACCTCTACCGTCACGTTGCTCAGGATGTTCTCGGCACCACAGTAATTAATTACAACGGTATCGAGATGGATCTCGGCAAGCCGTTTGAGCGCATAACAATGCTCGACGCCGTTAAAAAGTATTCGGGTGTAGACTTTAACGAAATCAAAACCGACGAGGAGGCAAAGGCTGTTGCCAAGGAGCACCACGTTGAGTTTGAGGACAGACATAAAAAAGGCGACATCCTCAGCCTGTTCTTTGAGGAATTTGCCGAGGAGCATATGATTCAGCCCACTTTTGTAATGGATCATCCCATCGAAATTTCACCCCTCACCAAGAAAAAGCCCGAGGATCCCAACTATGTTGAGCGCTTCGAGTTCTTTATGAACGGTTGGGAAATGGCGAACGCTTATTCCGAGCTCAACGACCCAATCGACCAGCGCGAGCGCTTTAAGGCTCAGGAGGAGCTTCTTGCCCAGGGCGACGAAGAAGCAAACACCACCGATGAGGACTTCCTCAATGCCCTCGAAATCGGTATGCCCCCCACAGGCGGCATAGGCTTCGGAATCGACCGTATGACAATGCTCCTGACAAACTCCGCCGCAATCCGCGACGTACTTTTGTTCCC
>ONLA01000048.1 GCA_900318495.1 uncultured Eubacteriales bacterium | reverse complement strand
TATTCAGTATTCATTATTCTCTGCTTTCCGCTTTCTTTATCCCGGAAATTCTGTCGGCGGCGCCTGTTTTTTTGAAGATTAAAGCCATAAGCAGCGCGACGAGCGTACCCAAAATGATACCGCAGAGCACGTCGGACGGATAGTGCACATAGATGTACATTCTGGAAAACGCGATAAGGAACGCGAGCACAAGCGCGGGAATTCCTATTTTACGGCTGCGCAAAATAATTGTTACCGCCGCTGCAAAGGAGCAGGTTGAGTGTCCCGAAGGGAAGCTGAAGCTTGACGGCGGATTTACGAACAGCGGAAAATTGTTGACCAAAAACGGACGCGGTCTTGCGACAATGTGCTTGATGATGATGTCGCCGCAAAGGAATCCGAGCGCCATAGCCGCGAGCATTATCACGCCCGTCGCCCTGTGCTTTTTGAAGAACAGCAGCACAACAGCCAGCGCGATCCAGATTATTCCGGCTTCGCCGGCGTAGCCGAGCCCTGCCATTACCGGATCAAGAAAGCCCACCCGGATATTGTCCTGAATCCAGTTCAGGATTGAAAAGTCGATTGATGTAATAAAGTCCATGCCTAATCCTCCTTTAATTCAAACTGTTTTGCTTTTGCGTAAAGCTTTTCGTCGATAATCGCTTCAACGCGCGTGCCTTCGGCAAGGTATTCCTCGCTGACAAGCGTGCCCTTGTCCCTGATTTCGCTCACAAGACCGCCGTGTGAAAACGGCACAATCAATGTAACGCGCTTCATACGCACCGGCAGGTTGTCCTCGATTGCCTGCAAAAGCCTGTCGATTCCGCTGCCGGTTTTGGCGCTGATTTTAATGTAGCTTTCAAAATCCTGCGCCATAAGACTGCCGTCAAGCAAATCGCACTTGTTGAGCACGGTGATAACCGGGGTGTCGCCGCAGCCCAGCGACTGCAAAAGCTCGTTTGTAACGTTCAGGTGCACCCTTGCTTCTTCGCTTGAAGCGTCGCAAAGGTTGATGATAATGTCCGACAGCGCAGCCTCCTCAAGCGTTGAGCGGAACGCTTCGACAAGGTGGTGGGGCAGCCTGCGCACAAGCCCTACGGTGTCTATCAGCATTACGCTTACTCCGCTTGGAAGCTTCAGCGCGCGCGAGGTCGGGTCAAGTGTCGCGAACAGCTTGTCCTGAGCCAAAACTCCGGCGTCGGTCAGCGTGTTCATCAGCGTGCTTTTTCCGGCGTTGGTGTAGCCCACGATCGCGCAGGTGATTACGCCGTCCTTTTCGCGGCGCTTGCGCAGCATACCGCGGTGCTTTTCAACCTCCTTTAATTCCTCCCTGAGCGTTTCCATACGCCGTCTGATGTGCCTTCGGTCGGTCTCGATTTTGGTTTCGCCGGGACCTCTTGTGCCGATTCCTCCGCCGAGCCGCGACATCTCGATTCCCTTTCCGGTAAGCCTCGGCAGTGTGTATTTAAGCTGTGCCAGCTCAACCTGCAGCTTGCCCTCCCTGCTTCTTGCGCGCAGCGCGAAGATGTCCAAAATCAGCGTTGTGCGGTCAATTACGCGCACGTCGGTTTCGGCTTCGATATTGCGGATTTGCGTGGGGCTGAGCTCGCTGTCAACCACAATCAAATCGATTTCGCGTTCGGCGCAGATTTGCCTGATTTCCATAAGCTTTCCGCTGCCGACAAAGGTCGCGGTTTCGGGGCGCTGCAGCTTTTGCGTAAGCGCGAGCACCGGCTCGGCTCCCGCGCTTTTCACAAGCTCGAACAGCTCGTCAAGCGACGCTTCGGCGTCAAAACCGCCTGTGTCCACGCTTACAAGCAGCGCCTGAACGGTTTTTTCTTCGTTACTTATCATATTTTTTCCTCATAAAACTTTTTGTGGAGTAAATTAAAAAAATTTATTTACTAATCCTCTGTTTTATAGTATAATATATTCGGCAAAATTTGTAAAGGCAATAGCGCATAATTCAGGTGTGCGGTGTTGTATAAATGCCGAAATTGAAATTGAGGAATTAATTATGGACAAACGATACGACGTTGTTATTGTCGGAACAGGCGTGGCAGGGCTTTACGCCGCGCTGAACTTTCCCGAAAGCGTGAGCGTGCTGATTTTGTCAAAGCGTGAGCTCGGGCTTTCAAACAGCTCGCTGGCTCAGGGCGGAGTCGCCTGTGTGCTTGACACGGTTCACGACAACTACAAGCTGCACATCACCGACACCCTTGTCGCGGGAAAATACAAAAACCGCCTGAACGCGGTTGAAAAGCTGGTTAAGGAAGGCCCCGGCGACGTACTTAAGGTGCGCGGCTTGGGCGTTGATTTTGACACAAACGCCGACGGCACGCTGTGCAAAACCCTTGAAGCAGGCCACAGCCGCCACCGCATTGTTCACCACAAGGACAGCACCGGCAAGGCGATGACCGACGGTCTGATTGCGGCTGTTAAGCAAAAAACCAACGTTGACATAATTGAAAACGCCCTGCTGTATTCAATGCACAAGGTGCTGGGCGGCTTTTACCTGAGCGTTTTAAAGGACGGCAAAAGCCTTTACTTCGGGTGCAATTACTGTCTGCTTTGCACCGGCGGCATCGGCAGGGTTTACAAATACACAACCAATTCAGCCATTGCCACCGGCGACGGAATCGCCTTTGCGTATATGCTCGGCGCGAAAATCCGCCACCTGTCAAGGGTTCAGTTCCACCCCACCGCGTTTGCCGCCGAGGCTGACCGCGAACGCTTTTTAATCAGCGAGGCTGTGCGCGGCGAAGGCGCGGTTTTGCTCAACTGCAGCGGCGAACGCTTTGCTCACAATTACGACAGCCGCGGCGAGCTTGCTCCGCGCGACGTTGTGTCAAACGCCGTTGCGCGCGAGGCGCTTCGCACGGGCAGCGAACGGTTTTATCTTGACATAACGCACAAGCCTGCGGACTTTGTGCGCCAACGCTTTCCGATGATTTACGGAAGGTGTCTTGAAGAAGGCGTTGACATAACCAAGGACAGAATCCCTGTTTTTCCCTGTCAGCACTATCTTATGGGCGGAATCGACACCGACCTCAACGCGCGCACCTCGATTGACGGCTTATACGCCGCCGGCGAATGTGCCCACACCGGAGTTCACGGAGCCAACCGCCTTGCCAGCAATTCGCTGCTTGAAGCGCTTGTTTTTTCGCGCTCCGCCGCCGAGGACATCACAAAAAAGCTGAACAAATACGGCAGAAAACCGCTCGGGCTCGAGCCTGCCCACCTTCCCGTAACCGGCAAAAAAATGCCGCGCGGCTTCCGCTCACAAATCCGCGAAATTTTGCAGGACGCTTATTTTGTGCTGCCCAAGCCCGAAAAATACGGGGAAAGCTACCGCAGGGTTGAGGATATTATACGGCAGTTGTTTTCCGAGCGCTACGAAATAAGCTCGGATTTGGTCGAAGCAAAAAGCATTGCCATAGTCGCAAGCATTATTTTGGACGAAGTAAGGGAGGGCAACAATGATTAACCCTGTTTATATTGACAATATTATTAAAACCGCTTTGCTCGAGGACATCAACTACCTCGACACCACCACCGATTATCTGATTGACGAAAACCAGCAAAACTCCGCAAGATTCCTCGCGAAAAGCGACGGAGTGCTGTGCGGAATTGACGTTGCTTTGCGCGTTTTTGAGCTTTTGCAGCCTAAAAGCTTCCGCGCGGACGTTTACAAGCGCGACGGCGACAAGCTTAAAAAGGGCGATATCATCGCCGAAATCCACGGCAGCACAAGGGCGCTGCTGAAGGGCGAGCGCACCGCGCTTAACCTGATTCAGCATATGAGCGGAATCGCGACCGCGGCAAACCGCGCGGCAGAAATTATCAGGGGCACCAACGCTTCAATCGCGGACACCCGAAAGACCCTGCCCGGGCTGCGTCCGCTGCAAAAGTACGCTGTTACCGTAGGCGGCGGCAAAAACCACCGCTACAATTTAAGCGACGCTGCTATGCTCAAGGACAACCACGTTGACGCGGGCGGCGGAATTAAAAACGCCGTCGCAAAGCTTAAAGCCCGGCTCGGTCATATGACCAAAATCGAGCTTGAGGTGCGTAACCTTGACGAGCTGCGCGAAGCGCTTGACGCCGGGGTTGACGTTATTATGCTCGACAATATGAGCTGCGAAATGATGGCTCAGGCTGTTAAAATTACAGACGGCAGGGCTTTGCTTGAAGCAAGCGGCGGAATCACGGACGAAACCCTGCGCCAAATCGCCGAAACAGGCGTTGACATTATCTCAATGGGCGCTCTGACCCACTCCGTAACCGCCTTTGACATCAGCCTCAAAATTATTTAGTTCGCGTACTTGACGTTTGATTTTTGATGACGTTTGGTGTTTCGCGAGACAGAATAGAAATAATTCAAGCTATGAGGGCAAAAGGAACAGCGCTTTGCTGTTTTGCTTTCTGACTAATCTTCGTTTTTGCTTTAATGCTTACGTCGCGTACCTAACGTCGGTTTGATTGATAGCGTCGGTGTTTCGCGAGACAGAATAGAAATAATTCAAGCTATGAGGGCAATGGGAACAACGTTTGATATTTTATGCTCTCTTTAAAACAAAGAATAATCAAACAATCCATATTAATACAGCCGGGAACAAAATGCTTTTCCAAAACAAAGCTGTATTCCCGACCAAAATTCCACTAATCACTAACCACTACCCACTACCCACTAACCACTACCCACTAACCACTACCCACTAACCACTAACCACTACCCACTAACCACTACCCACTAACCACTACATAAACAGGAGGAATAAAAATGTACAAGATTGGTATTTTAGGATACGGCAACCTTGGCCGCGGCGTCGAGGCAGCCGTTAAGAAAAACGACGATATGGAGCTTGTTGCGGTATACACACGCCGCGACCCTTCCGCGCTCAAAATCAACACTCCGGGCGTACCGGTAAAGAGCACCGCAGACCTTGACACCGGCAAAGAAGACCTTGACGTTCTGGTTATTTGCGGCGGCAGCGCAACCGACCTGCCCGTGATGACTCCCAAGTACGCCGCGATGTACAACGTTATTGACTCGTTCGACACCCACGCAAAGGTGCCCGAGCATTTTAAGAACGTTGACGAAGCGGCAAAATCCGCCGGCAAAACCGGCATTATTTCCTGCGGCTGGGATCCCGGTATGTTCTCGCTCAGCAGAGTTTACGCGACCGCTGTTTTGCCCGACGGCAGGGACTACACCTTCTGGGGCAAGGGCGTAAGCCAGGGACATTCCGACGCTGTCCGCAGAATTGACGGCGTAATCGACTGCCGCCAGTACACTATCCCCGTTCCCGAAGCTCTTGACCGCGTAAGAAACGGCGAAAACCCCGCCCTTTCCACCCGTGAAAAGCACACACGCGAATGCTTTGTTGTTGCCGAGGAAGGCGCCGACCTTGCGCGAATCGAAAACGAAATCAAGACTATGCCCAACTACTTTGCAGATTACGACACCACCGTTCACTTTATCTCCGCGGATGAAATGAAGGCAAACCACAGCGGTCTGCCCCACGGCGGCTCCGTTATTTATTCCGGCACAACAAGCGAGGGCAAAGGTCACGTTATTGAATACAGCCTTAAGCTCGACTCAAACCCCGAGTTCACAGGCTCGGTGCTTCTTGCCTGCGCAAGAGCCGCCGCAAGAATGAACGCCGAGGGCGCGTGCGGCGCAAAAACCGTTTTTGACATCGCTCCGGCTTATCTTTGCAGTCAGGACGGCGACTATCTCCGCGCCCACCTCCTCTAAGTGCCGGCGGGCGTGCCGGTGGGCACTTTCGACCGCCTATTTATAAGTTATATTTAACGGTCAACGTCATTAACGGCGGTGTTAATTGTTTGCTTTTTCTTTAAACATCATAGCCGGCGGGCACCCTTGACCGAACACAAGAATTATTTAAGGACAGTTTTATGGACAGAGATAAAAAGCTACGGCGAAACGCGATTATCGCGCTTTCGGTGGGAATTCCGATTTACACCATCATTTTTTTAATGCTGATGTTCAACCATTTTTGGCACATCAATTTTGTTGTTGACCTGCTGTGCCTGTCGCTGATTCCGATAGCGATAATCCTGATTTGGATTATAACGGTGCTGTGCGTCAACGGCGCAAGATACAAAAGCATTGAGGAAGAAGTCAACGACGAAAAAAGCGAAAACCCCGAAACCGCGCACGAGGTGCTTCAAATTTTGACCGACAGCGAAAAGGAAACCTTTGTGCTTGCGCGGTTTATGCTTGACGATATGATTCGCCCGGCGGTGTACAACAAATACGGCAAGCGTTACACCTCGATTGACCTTCACGCGTCGCTGATAAGCTACAAGAAGATTTATCCTGTCGCCAACCTTTTAAGCGACGACGCGAACATCCGTATTATGAGGATAAGAAACAAGCACAGCAAAAATCAGATGATTTTCTTTGCCACAAAGCTTGCGAACGCCAACATCATCTTTAACGGCAAAACTCCCGAAAAATACGAATGTAACTCCATAAACGGCTTTGCCATTTACGGCTGCGAATACACCGACTCCGCCAAGCCCGAAATCACGGTTAACGGCAAGGTATATCCGCTTAAACAAACCCTGGTTGACTTTATGTTTATATCCGTCAGGGAAATAGGCGGTTGACACAAGAGTATAGTATAAGGTATAATATAATAAAATTATGAAAGGAGTACGGACTATGAAATATATGTGCGAGCCCTGCGGCTACATTTATGACCCCGCAGAGGGCGATCCCGACGGCGGTATCGCTCCCGGCACAGCGTTTGAGGACATCCCCGACGACTGGTGCTGCCCTGTTTGCGGAGTTGGCAAAGAGGATTTTGTTCCTTACGAGGATTAATTTCAGCGAAAGCAAAGGACTGACGTTGTGTCAGTCCTTTTCGTATTTTAATTAAATTATAAAAGAGTAATTATAAAAGAGTGCGTTTAAGGGTTTTGGTGCGGAACAGCGCGCGTTCGCCGAGCATTTGTTCCTTTTGAATTATGTATGTGCTGGCGTAGCCCATAATCAGCCAGAAGAACATTCCTGTGTAGGACACGGTGTAAAGTATCGTAATTTCGAAGAACGAATACACAATATACGCCGTCAAAAAGCTGAACATACACGGGAACAAGTCCTCCTTGTATTCCTTTCCCTTCAGGAAAAGGTGCTGGGCGCAGTGCTTTGTAAAACGGAACCCGAACACGCAGAACAGCAAAAATCCGAGCGCTCCGGTTGAAATCAAAATCGTCAGCAAGCCGTTGTGGGCGTCGTAGTGGTGCAAATCGTACTTAAACGCGCCGTTAAGGTAAATTTGGCTGTAATAAACTATGTTTCCGTAGCCCACGCCTGTGACGGGCGAAAGCCTGAACACCTCGATTCCCTCTGTCCAAAGCTTTATTCTGCCGCTGTCAAGGTTCTTGTTTTCGTGCTCAAAGGTGATAACATCCTCTTCCTCTTCGGGCGGAACCTCGCCGAACTCGTCGATTATGTTTCCGTCCCGAAAGATAAGGTCAACCATCGAGCTTGTCTGAGCCGTAACCGCGGCAAAGCCTGTGTTGAAAATCGTGCGGAACATCAGCGACGAAAACACCAGCACAACCGAAATCGCGATTACCGAGCCTGCCCTGAGCAATGTCCCTGCCACCGTAAGGCGGCGCTTTTCCTCCGAGAAAAAGTTGTAGGTCAAATACACAATAAGGTAAGCCAAAACCAGAACAAAGGTCGCGTTTGAATCGGAAAGCAAAATCGCGAACAGGTTTGAAACTACACACAGCACAACCCACGCGTTGCTGATTTTGCCGCAAACGTCCCTCAGCCTTTGCTTGCTCAGCAAATGCAGACAAAACAGCGCAGTTGCCGACAAAAATCCAAGCTGATTGGGATTGGTGAAAAAACCGGTAAAGCGGTTTTCGAACACGGTAAACGGAAGCTCCGCCTTTAAAATTCCGAACAAATTAATGTCAAAAATATAATGAATTCCGAACAGCAGGCAAACAAGCCCCGCAAGGTTGCCGATTGTGACAATATACACAACCGCCTTCGCGATAAACCCGAGCTCCTCCATAAAGTTGAAGTCAGGCTCGGTGTGCACTCCGTAAAAAATAAAGAAGCAAATCAGCGCGTGCAGAAAATACATAAAGCTTACCGGCAGCGTAATCGAAAAGCAAATAAGCATTGAAACCAGCATTACGCCCAAAAACGCGGCTACCCACAAGCCAAAGCGCATTTTAAAAAAGGTTTTAAAGCGGCGCTCGTTGTAAAACACCAGCCCAAGTCCCCAAACAAACATCAGCACGGTAACAACATAAGCAGGAAACATTACAAAAATTATTCTGCAGCCGAGCATAGTAAGAATATAGGATTTGCGAAAAAGCGAAGTGTCCTTCAGAATTTCCTTTAGCTTAACCATATTAAACCTCTATTTAAATACCTCAACAACAGTTTTTACCATAAGTCCGATGTCTGAAAATAATCCGAAATTATCAATATAATTCAGATTGTACTTCATTTTTTCGGGAAGAATATTTTCGATATAAATTGTGTCGGCGTCGCCTCCGGCGGCAAGAAGCGTGTCCTCGTCCTTATACATTATCGAAGCGGGCGACGTTATTCCGGCGGGCATAAGAAGCGTTGCGTAATATTCGTCCCTGTAGCGGTTAACGTATTTGGGAACCTCGGGACGAACCCCGACGATTGACATACTGCCCGACAGCACGTTAAAAATCTGCGGAAGCTCGTCAAGGCGGTATTTTCTGAGCATTTTGCCGACGCCGGTTACACGGCTGTCGTTTTCGGTTGTAACCTGAGAACCGAGTCTTTCGGCGTCAACAACCATTGTGCGGAACTTTAAGATTTTAAAGGTTTTGCCGTATGTTGTAACGCGCTCCTGTCTGAACATCACAGGTCCCTTCGAGGTAGCCTTTACCACTATTGAAATTACCGCAATGGGTATAATAAGAAAGACAAGCATTATAACCGACATCAAAATATCGAGCAGCCGCTTTAAAAAAATCTTGACTCTTTTCTTTTTCAGGCGGTCATAATAACGTTTTACCTCCGCGTTTTGGAACTGCGGCGGTAATTTTTCAAACGCTTTCATAATAACTCCGTAATACATTATGAATTTTGCCGCAAAAGGGCATTTTATCTATTGTATTATATATCCTTTGCCGCGTTTTTTCAATATATGTTTCAAAAGATTAACCAAAAACGGCATAACGTAAAAACCGACGGATGATAACCGTCGGTTTTTAGGTAATTTTATGGAGTAATCAAGCACATAGAAAGGAAGTCATAATTTAGTTCAATAATTTTTTAGTACAACAGTACTATACCACACTGATTGTTAATTGTCAACACTTTTTTTCAAAATTTTTAATTTTTTTAATAATAAATTTTTTCCAAATTAATTTGAATTAAATAATAATAAAGCTCTTGACTTAATTGAAAAAACAATGTAAAATTATATTAGTAAAAGGTAGCCTCAAAAAATTAACTTTTAATTTGTTTGTTGCCTGCCCGATGCGTGAATGATTTTAAAATAACCCTACAACACTTAAATCGGGAGCTTTTCTCTTTGAGTGGTGTGCAGACCTCCCGTTTTCCCGGAAGAAGGGAGCCTGAAGCTCAAAGGAGGGCACCCACCTGTTCTCTTTAGTAGGCAGGTTATTTATTCAAATCATACGGTCGGGTGGGTTTTTTATGTTTTTTAGGTCGCACAGAATAGAAATATCGGAAGCTGTGAGGGCAAAAGGAACAACGTTTGGCATTATTGTTCTCTGACTAACAAGCTGTGAGGGCAATTTTCACGTCGCGTTTTTCACGTCGCGTTCTTGATGTCGGCTATTTTGATAACGTCGGCATTTCGCGAGAAAGAATAGAAATATCATAAGCTTTGAGGGCAAAAGGAACAGCGTTTGTTTTTTCATCTCGTACTTAACGTTTGATTAACGGTAACGCTTGGCATTTCGCGAGAAAGAATAGAAATATCATAAGCTTTGAGGGCAATGGAAACAGCGTTTTGCTGTTTTGCTTTCTGACTAAACTCCCTCTAATAAACGGGAACAACGTTTTGCTTTATATTTTCTCTGACATTTATATTCTGTCAATTGTTTTTGAGAACAGAAAACGTCATCAAATAAATTCTCCGTCACGCCGTACAACGGCGCGGCACCTCCTTTAACAAAGGAGGCTTTATTTAGCTCAAAGTTTTGTTGTATTCAATAATACTAATACAGCCGGGAACAGCAGTGTTTTTCCAAACGGTGCTGTCTGCCCGACCGAAATTATTCATTATTCATTATTCAATATTCAATATTCAATATCTATCCACCCGGGAGTTTTATATGAAAATATCAGTATTGGGCTGCGGCCGCTGGGGAAGCTGCATTGCGTGGTATCTTGACAAAATCGGCCACGAGGTATTGACCTGCGGACTTGAAAACGCGCCCGAATTTATTCAGCTAAGGGACACGCGGAAAAACGATTACCTTGAATTTCCGCCTTCAATCGAAATTTCGTCCGACCTTGAATACGCGGTGAGCCGCGCCGGGGTTATCGTAATCTCGATTTCGTCGCAGTATCTGCGTTCCTACTTTGAGGACATATCAAAATACAGCCTTGACGGCAAGACAATCGTGCTTTGTATGAAGGGCGTTGAAGCCTCAACAGGCAAGCGTTTAAGCGAGGTTGTGAGCGATTTTACCGACACTTCCAAAACCCCGGTTGCCGTTTGGGTGGGGCCGGGACATCCCCAGGATTACGTCAGGGGAATTCCGAACTGTATGGTTATCGACAGCGAAAACAGCGCGGTCAAGGAAATGCTTGTGTCCGAGTTCAACAGCGAGCTCATCCGCTTTTACAAGGGACGCGACCTTATCGGCAGCGAAATCGGCGCCGCGGCGAAAAACGTTATCGGAATTGCCGCGGGAATCCTTGACGGGCTGGGCTACACCTCGCTCAAGGGAGCGCTTATGGCAAGGGGCACCCAGGAAATTTCAAGGCTTATCGAAGCACTGGGCGGCAACAAAATGAGCGCGTTCGGGCTGTGCCACCTCGGAGATTACGAGGCAACGCTGTTCTCGCCGTGGAGCCACAACCGCAAATACGGCGAATCGCTTGTTAAGGGCGGCAAATTTGAAAAGCTTGCCGAGGGCGTAATGACCTCCAAGGCGCTTTACGGACTCGGGCAAAAATACAACGTTGACCTTCCTATTGTAACCTCGATATACAAGGTTCTGTTTGAAGGAGCCGCGATTGACAGCGAGCTCAAGGGCTTGTTCACGCGCGCGGTCAAAGACGAATTTTAATCAGGCGGTAAATTAAATGAGTAAAAAAAACAAAAAACAAAAAGCAACCCCGGCAAAGGCGCCGGCGACCATAACCGACGCGAAAAAGCAAAGCAAATTTGAGTACATAGTGGTAAACATTATATGCCTGTTTGCGTTTTTGGCGTTCGGCTACATCGCGATTATGGGATTTTTTCAGACAAGCCGTATTGACCCGGTGTCATACAGCGCCGAAAAGATTTTGTTTGAAACCGACAACCTCGCGCTGAACATTTTCTTCACGGCAATTTTTATGATTATACTGTTCGCTATGCGGCGGTTTTACGACTTCTTCGCGAAAATCAATATGGTCGCTCTTGAAATCATCCTTACCGTTTACGTAATACTTATCGGTTTCATCTGGATATTTTCGGTGACCTCGGTTCCGGCGGCGGACAGCGCCAACATTTACGAAACCGCGCGTCAGGCGGCAGTAAATGATTACACCTCGCTTCACGACTTCACAAATTTTTACAACAAGGATTTTTACAGCGGATACTCCTACTACAACTTCTATCCGTTCCAGCTTGGCTTTGTGCTTATCAGCGAGCTTATTTACCGCGTTTTCGGCACTTCCAGCTCAATGCCGGTTCAGGTTATCAACGTTTTGGCAACCGGCGCGGCGTACCTTGGTCTTGCCAAAATCACAAGACTGCTGTTCAAGAGAAAAAGCATTGAATTTATGTCTATTTTCCTGCTTGCGCTCTGCTTCCAGCCCATTATTTTCTGCACCTTTGTATACGGCAACATTTTGGGTATGAGCCTGGGAATTTGGGCTTGCTTCTTCCTTATCAAGTATTTTCAGACAAACAAATGGACGTTCCTTATCCCCTGCGGAATTTTGCTTGTGGTGTCCACAATCGCCAAGTACAACAACCTGATTTATCTTATCGCCTTTGTTATTATGCTGATTGTGCACACCGTCAAAGAGAAAAAATGGCAGAGCGTCGCTTTCGCGCTTGCAATCTGCATAGCGACCGTGGGTTCAAGCTCGCTGATTATCGCAAGCTATGAATCGCGCGCGGGCGTAACGCTTGCCAACGGTGTATCCCAGGTGCTTTACCTCGATATGGGTATGCAGGAATCGGGACGCGCCCCGGGCTGGTACACCACCACCGGACTCAGCATTTACCTTAAAAATCAATTTGACGACGACGCGGCAAACGCCGAAGCGTGGAAGCAAATCGGTCAAAGGATGGACGAATTTTCCGACCGTCCGGAATACGCGCTTGACTTCTACAGCAAGAAAATTCTCAGCCAGTGGAACGAGCCCACCTTCGAAAGCATTTGGGTAAGCAAGGTTAAGGCTCACGAAATTGACGTAAAGGGCGGAATCGGCGAAGCGGTTTACGACAAAAGCCTCGGCCAGTTCCTTGAGCTTCACTTCGGGCTGTATATGAGAGTGCTTTACGTTCTGTTCGCAATCGGAATTTACAGCCTGTTCATCCGCAAAAAGACGAACATCTGCACGGTGCTTCTGCCGCTTGTGCTAATGGGCGGCTTCGGTTACCACTTCCTGTGCGAAGCAAAATCGCAGTACATCCTCACCTATGTGCCGCTGATTATCCCGACCGCTGCTTACGCCCTGAACCTTGTTTTGTTCGGCGATTACTCAAAGCTTAAAAAAGCGGTCGCCAAAATCAACGAAATCCCAAGGGCGTTTAAACCGATTAAAAACGGTAAAAATACTAAAAAGTAAACAGACGTACAGACGTAAAAAGAGTCGGCTCAGCGCCGGCTCTTTTTAATGGAAAATTGAAAATGGAAAGTGGAAAATTTGTAGTGAACAGCATTGGAACCGTTCCCTGCAAATAATCAAAACATCCATATTAATACAGCCGGGAGCAGAAGTGTTTTTCCAAACGGCGCTCTCTGCCCGACTGAAATTATTCTTTATTCATTATTCTTTATTCATTATTCATTATTCTTTATTCATTAAAACAGGGCACGGCTCGATTGAGCCATGCCCTTGTGTTATTTACAGGTAAATTTAACTGAAGTATTTGTCGTAGCCGTCCCAGCCCGAGGTGTAGCGCATCAGGATTGCGGAATCCATGCCGTTTACCTTTCCGTCGCCGTTTATGTCTGCGGCATCAAGGTTGACCTTGTCGGCATAGCCGTCCCAGCCGGAGGTGTACCTCGCCAAAACAGCAGCGTCCTTGCCGTTTATCACGTTGTCGCCGTCCATGTCGCCTGTGAGATATTCGGGTGCAGGCGGCTCTGTGGGCTCAACGGTCGGCTCCGTGGGCTCAACAGTCGGCTCGGTAGGCTCAACAGTCGGCTCGGTGGGAACCTCACCGATACTGACAAAAGAGAACCCATTTTCATCGGCGTAAGCTTCCGCCGCGCTGCCCTTCTTGCCGTAAATGGTGAAGTTTTCTATTTTTTGGGTTTCCCAATCATCATCATAGTAATAGCCAAACGCATAATCTTCGATAATTGTAACGCTGTCGGGAATGGTTATGCTTGTAAGCTCTTTGCAGCCCTCAAAAGCATAGCTTCCGATGCTTGTAACGCTGTCCGGAATTGTTACCTCTTTAAGACCTGTGCAGCCGAAAAACGCAAAGGTTCCGATACTTGTAACGCTGTCCGGAATTGTTACGCTTTTAAGCCCTTTGCAGCCGTAAAACGCAGAGCTTCCGATACTTGTAACGCTGCCCGGAATGGTTACACTTTTAAGGTTGGTGCAGTGGTAAAACGCAGAGCCGGCAATGCCCTTTGTTCCGTCATTAATCTCAATGCTTGTGTTATAGGGCATTGTACCTTTGTATTTATAAGCAACCTTACCCACGTATATCAAACCGTCTGGTTGGTTGTTATACCATACAGTGTTGTAAAACGCATAGCTTCCGATACTTGTAACGCTGTCCGGAATAGTTATGCCGGTAAGCCCGGTGCAGTCTTCAAAAGCATAGTTTCCGATACTTGTAACGCTGTCGGGAATAGTTATGTTTGCAAGAGCGGTGCAGCCGTAAAACGCATAATCTTCGATACTTGTTACGCTGTCGGGAATGACTATGCTTGTCAGCCCGGTGCAACCGTAAAACGCTTCGTATTCAATACTTGTAACGCTGTCGGGAATGGTTATACTTGTAAGCCCTGTGCAGTCCTCAAAAGCAGAGCTTCCGATACTTGTTACGCTGTCGGGTATGGTTACGCTTGTTAGCCCGGTGCAGCCGGAAAACGTATCGTATCCGATACTTGTAACGCTGTCGGGAATAGTTATGTTTGCAAGAGCGGTGCAGCCCTCAAACACACGATCCGCGATACTTGTAACGCTGTCGGGAATGACTATGCTTCTAAGCCCGGTGCAACCGTAAAACGCTTCGTATTCAATACTTGTAACGCTGTCGGGAATGGTTATACTTGTAAGCCCTGTGCAGTCCTCAAAAGCAGCGCTTCCGATACTTGTTACGCTGTCGGGAATGGTTATGCTTTCAAGCCCGGTGCAGCCGGAAAACGTATCGTATCCGATACTTGTAACGCTGTCGGGAATGGTTACGCTTGTAAGCTTAGTGCACTCGTAAAACGCAGAGCCTCCGATACTTGTAACTCCGTTTTCAATTACGACGCTTTTTATATTCGCTCCCCACGGAGCAGTTGTTATCCATGTACCGTTGTAATAAACTTCTGAGTAATTTCCCATTGCTCCGTTGCCGCTGATTGTCAGCGTGCCTTCATCATCAATCGTCCATGTGCAGTCGCCTGTTATGCCGCTGCTTGCAACGACCTGTTCCGCCGCCACAGCCGCCGAAGCCGCGAACGGAAAAGCCGTGAGCAGCAAAAGCGCCGCTAAAATGACCGCAAGCGGCTTTTTGAATTGTACTTTCATAGTTTAACCTCCTATATAATATTTTA
>ONLA01000049.1 GCA_900318495.1 uncultured Eubacteriales bacterium | reverse complement strand
CTTGCAAGGCGCCAGCCTTGCCGCGTCCTTCGCCTTGTCTTGCGAAAAATATCCTCGCAAAATATAAGTCTACTTTCTATCAGGAATTAGTATTAATCCCGGTATAAGCTACTTTTCCAAGTACAGCTGGTTTTCTGTTACACTTGACGTTAGATAGCCACCGGTGATTTCCGCAGCGCCCTTGACAAAGCCATCCTCGCGCTGAACGAACATCGAGATTCTGTTGTCGCTCGTCATATGACTGCTGTCAAAGCTGATTGCGCCTTCGTTTAACTCTACCGGAGAACTGTAGTCCTTTTTGAGAACATACTCCCACGCTACGGGTTTATCGGCTCCCGGAGACTGCTTAACAAGCTCCTTAGAATACGGAACATAGTCATACTCCGCAAATGCGATTTTTGTCAAAGGAGATTTTAAATAATCCTTCGGCATTGTGGAGAGAACCATGTTGGGGTCGCTCATTGCTTTTTCGTTATATCTTTTTGCAACGAACGGCGTTGTGTAGTACATATAAATCTCCGGGCCGGTTGTTCCTTCGTTGAGGTTTGTACCGATAAGGTTGTGCTTACTGTCCTCCTTTGCCACCGGCGCGTAGTGCAGCTGGTAGCGATCGGTCATAATACCCTCGGGGCGGAAGGGCTCGCCTACGGTGCAGATAATGTCATAGACCGCCTCTTGCTTTTGCTTTTCAATCTCATTAGCCTTTGCTTCAGCGGAGCTTGACATATTAATCTCTTTTTCGTTGAGACCGTAGCTGCGGTAACCGAAGTAAATGCACTTTCCGCCTGCGCTTTTATTGAGATCTATATCGAGAAATTCCGTGCAGCCCTGCTCGAGCAGCCTAAGCTGGGCTTCCTTGGCGGAATTGCCCGATGCAGTGTAAATCTTGTTGTAAAAGATTCTATCCGTCTCGTATTTGCCCTTGATAAATACCGCATGGTTTAAGTCATCCTTAAACTCGGCGGCTTGGGTAACCTTTCTCTTGTGAAGCTCGGGATCTTCCTCGGTTACGTCGGCTTTGTCAACAACAAGCGCGGTCGCGCAGCCTGAGACAAATACGTCCTCGTTGATGTTTAGCTCGGTAAACGGCTTGCCGGGAACTGTTCCCTGGTTATATGAGTAATAAATATAGTAGGTCTTGTTATCGTTCATTTTAATCGGTGTTGTGTTGGACGCGCAGTAGTATACCGCGCTGTCAAACTGCTGCTAATCGGGAACAGCCTTGGCGTCGCTCCTGTATAGCACTACGCTCTTTATTGCCTTATCAATGTCGTCGGTTCTTGCAACGCTGACATAGGCTGCGGGATCGCCGCCATCGGGAGCCTTTGGCTCATAGTTCGGTACAAGGGTGCGCGTCCATGACTTTGCGGGATCGCCTGCGACGTCAAAGGGAATCATCTCGTCGGAGGCTGCTGCAGTTGAGGCTACCATCGCGAGCAAATCGACCTGCTTGTCGTAGTTGCTTAGAACGTTCTTGTCGGTTGATTTTGAGTCTTCTCTTGATGACGCGCCGACAAATATCCTCGAAATATAACGCTTTTTAACCGTTTCATGCTTGATGTACATATAGACCTTTGCACCGCTGTGGAAAGAACTGCCGTTCTCGCTGTCGGAATACTTGGGTCTTCCTCCGCCGTCAGTCCATGAGGGCAACGCGACATTGAACGCTTCCAACTTATAGGGATCCTTTAACTCCTGAACAGAGTTGAAGTCGCCGCTCGGCTTATTGCCCGCGAGGGTGATTTCTTCCGAAACATCACAGGTGATAACGCCGTTGTTATTTGTCGCGTCGTGCCTGTTTTTGCTGACAACAACATCGTCAAGCGTTAGGCGCGGAGCGTCCTTTACATAGCCCGTAACATAAAGGTTGGTCGCAATATACGGCATGACGCCGTCGGCAGTTTTCATGCTGCCCTGATCTTCCCTTGTAAAGCCCCAGTAGACAGAGTCGATATCGTTGTCTCCCAAAAGTCCGTTAGTCGCCATATAGGCGTTTTCGGGAGCGATGACTCTGATGTTGGCTTTCCGGTTGTCAATACAGCGCTGTACCACTACCGACGCCGAGGCGTAGGCCGCGGTCGCGCTTGCCGAACCGGACGGCTTAGGCTGATAGCCTACTGCCTTGCTGATTGTGTAGCATCTCTTGCGTTTGGACAGAGGTTTTGGTCGAAAATCTGAAAGCCTTCTTTAATCAGCCTTGCCTTTGCGCTTGATTCGTTCTTGCCCGATCTTACAACCATATCACTGTAATAAAGCTTTGAGCTTTTGTCTGAGCTGCTTGTTCCTGTAGTGCCGGATGCCGAGCGGTTCGCAAGAGAGTTTTCGGTATAATAATTTATATAGATACCGTTTAACTCGTCCTTCTTTGCGCCCGTGTTGCAGTTGCCGGGTGTAATCTGACCGAAAAAGCTCGCACAGTCACAGCCGTTTTGCTTACCGGCGTCGCCGTAGGTTATATTGAATATATTGCCGTTTTCGTCCGCGCGAATCGGGCTTCCGGAGTTGGGGTCGTCGGAAATGTACATACATACCCAACCGTTCTGCGCCTGATAAGCGTTTAGGTCGGCAATTCTGCCTTGATTATCCTTAACCGCTTTGTAGGTGAGGCTGTAGGACTTGTTGTTTACGATTCTCGCGTCTACTGCGAAATCAGCCATTTCCGTGTAAGCTTTGGGCTTGTTTTTCTGAATATAATCAATAATCAGCGATACAACATAGAACCAGATGGTAAAAGCGAGAACTACCAGAGCAAAGATACCTGCCCAGCTGGTGACTGCCGCTGAAATTGCAATCATCTTGGAAGCTATTGAGGTTACGGTTGTGGCTACAACAGACACCGAGGACTTTAAGGCAACAACCAGTCCTCCGGCGATGCCGTATTCTCCGGCAAGCCATGTCAGCAAGGCGATAGCGCAGCTGCCGACGTCAATCCACTTGAGCACTTCGTTTATGGTTTTCTTCGTGTCCTCCCATTTGTTTGAAGCCTCAGCGTTAATCAGCTGTCCGGCGGCGTGGATACGGAGCGCGTCAGAGGTAAAGGCAACCTTTTTGTCCGCCATTTCGGGATTTGTATTAACCCAAATTGAGAAGGCGTCCTCCTTTAGCTCCTCCTGCAGCTTTTGCTTTGATTTTTCGATAATTTGTTTAACGTTCTCATTCTCCTTGTTTTCTCCGAGGTTGGAGATAACGGACGTCAGGCCTGCCATTCCCGCCATTCGGCTTTGAGCGTGGGTCATTGAGTCGATAACGGGATAGAGCTTTTTGAGTTCTACCTGATCGCTTGTTTGCTTGCCAATTTCGACAAGATACTCGCCCAGGGGCATAGAATCGTTGGCTTGGTATTTATTAAGGAAGTTGTACGCATTGACAAACGCTATTGCGTTGTCTTCCTCAGACGGCTTGTCGGCGTTCTTTACAATGTCGTCAACGCTGGATTTTTTTGCCTCTTCAACATATTTTTTTTCGTTGAATACCGCCTCGCCGTTTTCAAAATTTGTGGCGAATTTCTGGAGCTGCTTGTGAAGCTCTCTTGCCGTGTCGCCCATATCCTTGTCGTATTCGTCGAGCTCATCCTTTGACAAATCCGGATCTTCGATAATTCCCCAAAGGTTGCTGTCTTTTACATTGTCAGCCCAGGTAACGTCAACTTCCTTACCTGTCTTTGAATCTTTTTCCTTTTCATACGGGGTAAGGCCCGTCGCGAGGAAGTTTGTAATAGCGTTAACAGCGCCGGTGCTTGCGTGCGTTATTAACTTAGCAAAAAAATCTTTGCTTGCATTTTTGTTAATAATGTAATCGCCGAGCTTTGCGTTGTCAGCCTCGGGAACCTTGAAAAGGTTAAGTCCCTCATATGCCTCCAAAGCCTTTGGGCTGCCGTTTTTATAGTTGACTATAAACTCATTGGCGGATGCGTACATTGTCTCTGCCGTGCCGTAATTTGATTTTTCAAGATCCGCGTTAGCCTGCGCGTAATCCTTTATCTGATATCCGCCGTCCATATGTAGCAGCTTGATATCGCAAATTGCGTCTCTTTTGTCCTCGGTGAGCTTGTAGCCCATAAAGACAGCGTCCTTGCCCGTTCCGGCGTTCAGGTTCTTGGGAGCGCAGATATAGCCGTCGCTTTCGCATAGCCGTTTAGCCTCGCCTTCATCCTGAGCCTGGAAGGTCTTTATATCGGAGATATAATAAACCTTGTTCGCCGCCGAGACCTTGCCGATAATCCGAATAGGAAATTCTATTGCGAAACAGATAACAAGTATAAGGGCTATCGTTTTAATAGTAAAGAAAATGGTATTTCTCAGATTGTGTTCCTTAGTTGTTATCATCATTTTCTTCACCGCCTTCTGTCGCTTTCTTTTTCTTTTTATAAATAATAAGTATTATTATACCGGCAACACCCGCGCCGCCGAGAATAAGTATTGCGGTCAAGCTGCCGTTGCTGAAAATTGAGCCGGACGATACCATTTTCGCCTGAACGGTTCTGCTGTCCCTTGCGACAATGTTGCCGTCGTGTGATTTAAAATACTGAGCCTGATATTGGCTTATCCATTCCGAGATTCTCTGGGTTGAACCTGAGGTTGAGCCGACGTATACAACCGAGCCCTTATAAAGACCACCGTTCATAATGCGCGCTGTTCCGAGCGTGCCTTTATCAAGCGCGACGTCGGCAACTCCCTTTGACTTGCCGCTGACATTATCTTTAATAACCGTGAGACCTCTGAGCGTTACCCAGTAGCGGCGGTCAACAAATACTCCGCCTCCGGATCCTTCGGCGTTGTTTCCGACAATCTCGCACTGTGAAAGAGCGACATTGTCGTCATCAACATATATTGCTCCGCCGTCCTGCTTTGCGGAATTGTTGCGGAACTTGCAGTCGTGGAAAACAGTGGCGCGGTTTTCGGTGGGATTATCTCTGATGAAAAACCGCTCCGCCGTCCTCATCGGAATGGTTGCCGGCAAAAATGCAGCCCTGCGCGTTCAGATATGTTGCCTGGAGTTTTGTGGTATCGTGCGCGACGTAAATTGCTCCGCCCATCTCGCGGGCTCTGTTGCCTGCGAATATTACATTTTTCAAAAGCACCTCGCCGCGCTCCGAATAGATTGCTCCGCCGTCGTACTCGCTGTAGCAGCTGTCTATCTTAGCGTTTGAAATATCAACTACGCCTTTGTACAGATACACTCCGCCGCCCGGACAGTTATCAATGCTGTCAACGGTTTTGCAGCCGTAGATTCTGCCGCCGGTCATTATGAATTTTGTATCCATGGACGATCCGTCAACGCATACACCGCCGCCGGCGTAACTGGATTTGCAGTTGTAGATTGTTCCGCCTTGCATACGGAACTCGGCGCTGTCTTCAATATATACGCCGCCGCCGTAATTGGTGCTTGCGCCTCCGGTGATTACGCCGCCTTGTACGCCGTCAAAGCCCTTAGACTTGGGATTGCTGTCGCGCAGCGTGAACACGGCTTTTTCTTTGATACGGATAACCTCGCCGCTCCTTATGATTTCTCCGTTTCTTTTGCGGTGGATATAATGACCGTTGAGGTCGAGCGTTACATGACAGTTTTCTTTTACCGTCAGCAGCTCGTCCTCTTCCCAGTCCGAACCCATAGTAATGACTGTTTCGGTGTAATTGTTTGCTTTTGCCATTGCGTTTGACCAAGCTTCCGCGACCGAGCCGAGGTTAAGCGTTTCCGTCATTCTGTCTCCGCTGTATATTTCTACTATAGCGCCGGAGGTGACGAGCTTTCCGTCAATCGCCCCGGCTGACGGCATGGCAAATGCTGTAAGGAGCAGGCATACCGCGATAATTACCGTTATGAGCTTTTTAAGTTTCATTAGCTGTCTACTCCTTTAGTTACTGATTAACCGTTTGCGCGCCTTGGCGTTTTTTCCGATTATAATAGAGTACCGAAATAATTATTGATAAAATCAGGATAGCCGAGCCTACATAAATCAGAGCTGTACCGCCGGAGAAAATCGAGGCGGTAGTAGAGCTGTCATCGGGCTTCCAGATTGCGTACAACTTAACCTCCGCCTTTCTTTCGGCAGTAAGGTTAAGCACGGTGTCCTTGTCCTTAAACATAGTACCCTTGCCGTCGGGCTGTGTGTTCCAGCCTACAAAGGTATAACCCTCGCGCATATATAAGACTCTTTGCAGTGTGAACGGCTTGTCGTAATAAGCGGTTTTCCTGTTCATGGTACCGGAAACGTCCGAGTAACCGCCGTCCTTATCCTTTGTTCCGTTCGCGTCGTAAGAAATTTTGTAGTCGTTAGCCTTGAGCTTTGCCCTGAGGATAACGGATTCGTTGACAAGGGTTAGATCATAGTCGGCGCTTGTCACCTTGACGAGCTCGCCGGTGCCTTCCTTTTCATAGCCGTTGATATAATAGCCGGGGATCGATTCTATGTTCCTGATTTGAACCGTATCCCTTTGCTGGGCGGTTTTATCCATTACCTCCTTGCCGTTCACAAAGACCTTCACATGCAGCGGGAATACGAATCTTACGGTAATCGCCTTCGTAATCTCGGGATAAACATTGCTGCCGGACTTGAAGGTGAGGTGATAGGTGCTCATGTGATTGGTTCTGTGGCTGCTGCTCAGCCTCCACTTAAAGCCGGAGTTATCGACCGGCTTAAAGGTGTCCTCCTCCGGAAAGGAGATGTTCTTCATGGAGGTGTTGTCGCCGTTTGCCTTCCAGATCAATCCGTATTGATCGACGCCGGAGACGGTGATAACGCCGGACTCTTCGATGTCGCCGGGCGGCGTATCGATCTCAAACAGGTCGGGATAGGGGTATTTGTCGCCGCCGATATTGAGCATTGTTTTCTTTTCTTCATAGCCGTAAATACTATGGACGACGTGAGGGGAGCTTACATTAACGTCGTTGATCTTAATCGTTACGTCACCCTCAAAATCACGCCATACTCCCCAATTGCCGAAGTCGGTTTCTACTTCTACGCCTGTAGGAAAGTCGTCGGCGCCGCAGTCGTATTCATAGGTGTAAGATTCACCGTATTCATCGATGCTTTCATGAAAATCGGGCGAGGTGTTGAGCAGCTTTTGCTCACCCTTTCCCCTGTCGCTTTTGCCGTAGATGCGGAAATAAGCGTGATACCAAACGTCGGCATCATTGGTAACGGCGATATGTATCTTGATCTTGTAGCTCTTGTTGGTTGAGCGCAAACCTTCAATCAGGTTTAATTCATCTTTTTTCTCATAGTTCACCCTGTACTCGTTGGTATCGCAACGGAAATAGCGCGCAGGGTCAACGTCGTTATACTCGCCGTAGCCGGTTGTCACATCGCGAGCCGCGCCCTCTGAGGGCGGCTTAATGCCGATTTCCGAGCCGCCGGTTAATCTTGCCGTGATCTGAATCGGTTTAAAATCTCTTTGCTCAATATTGTCGGAATTGCCGTTTGTTAAATTGTCGGTGATTCTCAGCTTTCCGCCCGCGAGAATCAGCTCGCCCGCTTGCAGGTATATGCCGCCTCCCGCACTCTTGGCGGTGCAGTAGAAGACGGAGGTGTTTTCGAGCGTGAGCGACGAGGGGGAATCCAAATAGATACCGCCGCCGTTGTCTCCCGCCGAGTTGGTTTCGATCGTGCAGTTGCTGAGCGCGAGCGTTCCGTGTGAGTTCAGTGCGCCGCCGTTTGTACCGCAGTTATTTTCCTTTACGGTAACGTTATTCAGCGTGACCTGTGTATCGTTATTCGCCTAGAGGCCGCCGGAGGTTTTGGCTGAATTTTTCAAGATGGAGGTATCGGTAACAGACAGCTTGCCCTGACGGTGAAAGATACCCGCTCCTTCGCTTGCGGTATTGCCCTCAATCACGGTATCGCCCTCGATTACGGTATTGCCGTCACTTTCATTAAAGAATCCGCCTCCCCAGGAGGAGGCGCTGTTGCCGGAAATGGTACAGCCCTTGATGGTCATATTCTTGTGATTGGTAACGCCGCCGCCATTGATGGCGTTGGTGTTTTGTTCAATCTTTGAATCGGAGAGCGTCGCGTCGCCCATTGACCATATTCCCGCGCCGCCGCCTCTTACCGTATTGGATTTGACCGCGCAATCGGTGACGGTGAGCGTGCCGAAATTGGCGATACCGCCGCCGTCATATGCCGAGTTGCTGTCAAAGGTACAGTTTGTCAGCGTTACGGTTGAAGCTTCATCCGCAAACAAGCCGCCGCCCTTTTTATTGACAGTACAGTTTGTGATTGTACAGCCGGTCATTTCAACGCTGCCGCCGGTGACAAGGACGCCGCCGCCGTTTTTGGCAGAGCTTCCGTCGATTACTACATCATTTAATATCAGCTTGCTGTTTGGGTTAACCCGGAAAGCGCTCGCTTCCTCACCATTCAAAGCTCCTCTGCCGAAAACCGTTGCTTTTTTATCTCCGTCACCCAGCCCGTTAATGGTAAGGGTAGATCTGTTTTCGACAACGAAAACACTTACAAAGCCCGTGTCGATATAAATACTGTGTCCGTTGGCGTTAATTACATGAGGCTTTCCGTCACTGATTTTCAGCGTGTCCTTCAATAAAATATCATCTGTAAGAGTAATTTCCTCGTTTTGCTCAAGCTCCTCTTTCAGGAAATCATCAGCATACAAGCTGCTGCTGTCAATAGTTTCAAATAACAGATTCATAGTATTACCGGATATGCTTTTTTGCATCAGAACGGCACGCTCCGGAATTACAACATCCTCATCGCCAATCATATTACCGTTCAAATACACACGCATCTCCGGCACGCGCAAATCAATGAATAGATTTTGCACCGTAACTCCCGGATTTACAATATCACCCTCGGAAAGCAGATGAGATTTGGCGATATCCCTTCTATTGTATACTTTCGCGGAAGCAGTGGTAATACCTAAGCCCGCGATGGTTGTAAGCAGTAAAAGGAATGTAAGTATCAAAGACATAATACGTACAGAGAATGATACCCTCTTTTTCACTTTACTCA
>ONLA01000078.1 GCA_900318495.1 uncultured Eubacteriales bacterium | reverse complement strand
CGCACCCGCCGTGATTGGAACGGCTTGAAGCCGACAACCAGAGTGGTCAAGAGCAAAAAGATTTACGACAGAAAGAAACTGCAAAAGCCGGATTATGAATAATAATATGAAATACAAGTTAAAGCTCTGTAGATGAAGTGAAAAAATGAAGAGATTACCGAAAACGCTCAGTCTGTTTCTCGCCTTTCTGAGAATCGGACTGTTTACCTTTGGCGGCGGTTACGCAATGATTCCGCTGATTCAGCGTGAGACCGTCGATAATAAAAAGTGGATAAGTGACAAGGATATCCTTGATATTGTTGCGATCGCGGAATCAACGCCGGGACCAATCGCTATCAATGCGGCGACTTTTATCGGCTATCGCGTCGGCGGCTTTTGGGGAGCAATGGCGGCGACTGTCGGCGTGGTGCTGCCGTCCTTTGCCATCATCGCGGCGATTTCCTATGTCCTTGCGGCATTCCAAAATGTCGTCTGGATTCAGTACGCCTTTAACGGTATTCGAGCAGGCGTTTTGGCATTAATCGTCAAAGCACTTTGGTCAATGTATAAGCAAAGTCCGAAAGGGATTTTTTCTTACCTGATTATGTTCGGCGCATTTGTCGTGACCGCGTTTTTACCTGTCAATGTCGTCTTTGTGGTACTGTTCTGCGCGGCGGCGGGAATCGTGCAGGCGTTGATTGTCGGCAGGAGGGGCAAACAATGATTTACTTTGATTTGTTCCTCACCTTTCTGAAAATTGGGTTGTTCACGTTTGGCGGCGGTTATGCTATGCTGCCTATGATTCAAGAGGAAGTTTCGGCACACGGCTGGTTGAACCAAAGTGAGCTGATAGATTTTATAGCCGTAAGCGAGAGTACGCCGGGACCGTTCGCGGTAAATATCGCTACCTTTGTAGGCACACAAACCGGCGGCATATTCGGCGGCTTATGCGCGACACTCGGCGTGGTGCTGCCGTCATTTGTGATAATCCTGTTTGTAGCGCGGTTTTATCAAAAATTCAAAAGCAGCAAGCTCGTCGCGGGTGCGATGAACGGCTTGAAACCGGCTGTAGTCGGGTTGATAGGGGCGGCACTGTTGTCGCTTTTGGTTACGGTATTTTTTCCGGCAGGACTGAACATGGCAGTTTTTAGTACGGCACAGTTTTACGTTTCGCTCGGTATTTTCGCTGTGGCGGTTGTGCTGGCGTTCAAAAAGCTCCATCCGATTCTTATCATTCTGCTGTCAGCCGTTATCGGAATCATAGCCGGCATGATTGGAACGGCTTGAAGCCGACAACCGGAGTGGTTAAGAGCAAAAAGATTTATGACAGAAAGAAATTGCAAAAGCCGGATTTTAAAGCGTGAATATGTGAAAAGGATAGTTGTATTATGAAAACTGAGAGAGAAAAAATGACAAATGCCGAGCCTTTTTTTACAAATGATCCGCAGCTCATGGAGGATAAGAAAAACGCCCGGATTTTATGCACGCGCTTTAACAATTCTCCCGAAGATGAAACGCTGAGACAGTCTATGCTGAAAGAGCTGTTGGGAGGTTGCGGAGAAAGCATTGCCGTAAAGCCGCCGTTTCACTGCGACTATGGATATAACATCTTTGTTGGCGATGATTTTTTCATGAACTTTGACTGCGTTTTTCTGGATGCCGCTCCAATCAGAATCGGTAAGCATTGTATGATTGGACCGAAAACGTGCATCTACGCGATCGGTCATCCTCTGGACGCCGAAGGAAGAAGAAATAAAATCGGTATTCCAAAGCCGGTCAACATCGGCGATAACGTTTGGATTGGCGGAGGGGTAACGATACTTCCGGGCGTTACTATCGGAGATAACACAGTTATTGCTGCCGCTTCCGTTGTGACAAAATCGTTTCCCGATAATGTAGTAATTGCCGGGAATCCGGCACAGATTATTAAATATCTGAAAGAAAACACCGACCACACCAAACGCAATTAAATATACATATCAGTCAAAAACTGAATTCTTCTATAGTGAATTGGGAAGGGGGTTATAATATGATTCAACTGAATCGAAAGACTCCCGAAACAATTAAAGAAGAGAAAGCAATCAAAACTGTGTATTGCCTCTATCGAGTATCAACCAAAGGTCAGGTTGACAAGGATGACATCCCAATGCAGAAGCAGGAATGCCGTGAGTTCGCAGAACGCCAATCCGGATTTCTGCCTACGGAATTTACCTTGATAAAGTCACCGACATCCAAGACGCGGGAGATCAGGACGCGGCAAGGCTGGCGCCTTGCAAGGACGACAACGCAGTATTGCGGAAAATAGACCGCAAAGATTGGCTACTTTTTATTAGGTATTAGTATTACAACTTTATCGGTGCATTTGACTTTTCACGGGCTATCGAAGAAGCCCGCCATTCCAATCAAAACAGCAAGAAACGGCATAGCCGTTTGAGCTATACCGTTTCCTGCTTCAATGTTTTCTTAATTCACCGCCCCTAAGCGGGTGGTTGTGATTAGATTTATTCAGTTTGCTCTTCCGCTGCCGCGGCTTGTGCCTTTTCGCTTTTTATTCTTTCTCTGAATTTTTTAATCAGCGCGACAACAACCGGAATGTATGTTGCAAGCGGCAGAACAAAGCCGAAGTATTTAAGGTTTTCGGACTGTACGAGCATATTGAAAATTCCGTGGTATATTATCGCGAGCATAAGCAGGGCGAATGTGCCGCAGTAGAACAGCTTTTTCTTTTTCTTTACAAAACTCATTCCGAAACCTACCGCTGCGGTGCAGATTCCGTGCATTAACGCTGTAGCAAAGCCCCTGACAATCGCCCACTCGATGGACACGGCTTCCACGCTGTTGATAAGAATATAGGTGTTTTCAAACAGCGCAAAGCCAATGCCGAGCGCAAATGAAGACGAAATCAGCTTTTCGCGGTTATCGGAGATTACAAACGCGTAAATCAGCACCGGGATTGCTTTGATTATTTCCTCTGTCGCCGGGGTGATTGCGGTTGTGGCATAAACCATGTCGTAATTCACGAGCCTTAGCAAAAGTCCGTTTACTTCAGAAATAAACAGCGCGGCGCTGATGCCGATAAGAATAAAAACCATTACTCTGCGCGAGGTTTTTTGAATCAGCGGCAGGCTTAATAACAGGGGAACAAACATACAGATAAAGAGAATATAAATCAAGTTGTCCATTTTTTAACTCCCCTTACTACCGTCGGCATAATTAAAGCTGTGATAAGACCTGTTACACAGCAGCAAATAAGCGTTATAAGTTCGTTATCATGGCTCATTGCATAACATTCAAAGAAAATTGAAACCTCGTAAACGAGCGCCAAAAGATTGTATTTTCTGAGGCATTTCACTACTCCGAAATCGACATCCGGAAAGATAAGATGCTTTAGGTTGAAGTAGGATGCCGGAATTACAAACAATGTGAGCACTGCTCCCTGAAGCTTCCACAACGGCGAAACCTCGCCGAACAGAATCAGTCCCGCATACAGCAAAACCGCTGCCACAGGAGCGGCAAAAGCTATCAGTCTGTATTTTTTAAACTCCTTTGAGCGGTCGTCAACAAGCGAATCGACCGTGCCGAAGTTGGACGAAAAGAAGAACATAAGACTTCCTATCATTCCCAAAAAACCAAGCTGAAAGCTGTCCGTAATGGTGCCGCCTGTCATAAGACGGATGATGTTGTATAGTCTTCCGAAGGCTATACAACCGAGGGAGAGGGTAATCATTTGTGCGTAAAGAGCCTTTTTGGGGCGAAAAAATTGTGTTTCTCCGCATACAAACCCTACGAGAGCGCATACGCAAACGATTATGTTTGCAATTAAATACATACTGAAATGTACCTCCTTTTTATGCTGTTTTATAAACGCACTTTACAGGGCTGCCGAAACAGCCCTGTATTTATTTAACTTATACTAATACCTAATAAAAAGTAGCCAATCTTTGCGGTCTATTTTCCGCAATACTGCGTTGTCGTCCTTGCAAGGCGCCAGCCTTGCCGCGTC
>ONLA01000050.1 GCA_900318495.1 uncultured Eubacteriales bacterium | reverse complement strand
ATTCGAACAGCAAAGCCCGCAAAACGAATAATTTTTTACTTCGCGTTTTTTACTTCGCGTACTTAACGTTTGATTATATCTTAGGTCTAATATTTCGCGAGAAAACTTTATCTATCGGAAGCTGTGAGGGCAATGGGAACAACGTTCCGTTTGTTACAGCTTTTCAGGCAACGCAATTTAGGGAGGCACACACCGCCTCCCTTTTTTTTGCTTTTACAAATATAAATAATTTAAATATGCACTTTATTTGTGATATGAAATATGTTATAATAAACGTGGAAAACGATTTTTGTATAATTTTGCGTTTATTAGATAATAGTATTAGCCGGGAGGACACAGAAATGGACGATCAAACCCTGTTGCGCTTTTTAACGCGGATTATAAATTACAATAACGACGTTTCGGAAGCCCTGACCGAACTGCTCGGTATTTTAAAGCTGCACAAAGCGCAGCAAAACCAGCTCGAAATCGTGACAGACCTGATTAGCTGTCATACTTTCGCCAAGGAAGGACTTACACACAAAAACATTACCTTAAACGACATCAGCATTGCAAAAAGGAAACATCAATTAGCCAATGAAACTCAGTACGAAAGGTTTGAAAGAGAAGTAATGGAGAAGGTAATGCAATGAGAACATATATGGACAGCCGTTTTTCCGTAATAGACAGCACTCTTTTTGAATATCACGGATCGGACAAAACAATGGTTCTGCCGTCGGTGTTTGACGGCATAAGGGTAAACACCCTTGCGCCCGGATGCTTCAACAATTACTCTCTGGAAACGCTCACGCTTCCGCGCGGAATAGAAAATATACAGCGCGGCGCCCTTTCGGGCTGCAAAAAACTGAAAAAGGTTGTTTTGCCGTCCGCAATCGGGAAAATCGAAGCAAACGCGATGAGCGGCTGCAACAGCCTTGAAACCGTAAGCTTTACCGATCTTGAGCTTAGCGAAGCTCAGTACAGGGCGCTCGGGGAAAACTCGGCGGAAATAAGCGGAGACCGCCTGCTTGCGCTGCAAACACCCGAAAACCAAGCCGTAAAAGCCTTTGACGGAAATCCGTTTCCCTTCATCGGCTTCATTCCGGACAGCTTCAACTTTCTGGTTGTTCAGCGCAAAAGGGAAAATTACGCAAACGGCACGGGGTTTGAGCTGCTCAACGGCGCCGGTTCCGAAAATTTCTGCAGGGAATCGGAAATAATCCGGATGCTCGCGCGGTCGGGAAAGCCGTCTTATGCCGATAACGAAACCGAAACAGCAAACGACAGCGACGAATTAAAGCCATATAAAACCTCGGCTTTTATCATACACAAAAACAAAACGGGATTTTCCGGAAACGCTGTGTATGTCAGCGGCACGGTGGAATCGGCGTATTTTTTTATGCCGTCCCTGATCCCCGTCACAGACAGAGGAAACCGCTATTTTCTTTATCGCAGATGCTACCTTACCGGCAGCGGAAAAATTAATTACATAAGCCGCGACATCGGAATTTTCACTGCAGAGGGCGTGCCGGTCGGCAAGGAAAAAGCGGGCGAAATTTACGAAAAATACCGGTTTATGCGAATTATGTAACATAATACTAATACCTAATAAAAAGTAGTATAAAACAGTTAAAGAGTGGTGATTCAATTGGAATATGAGGACGAAATAAGGGCTTTCAAGCTGTCGCTGCTCAGGGCGCTGCCGTTTTACGGCGAGGTGCTTCTGCGTGTTCCGGTAACAGTGAACAGAAGCATAAAAACCGCCTGCACAAACGGGAGCGAAATTCAATTCAATCCGGATTATTTCAAAACGCTTTCGCCGGGCGAACGCAACTTTGTAATTATGCACGAGGTACTGCACATAATTCTCCGCCACTGCGTCCGCCGCGGAAAACGCAGCGCGGTGCTTTGGAATGTTGCCGCCGACATAATAGTCAACGATTTTTTGTTCAAAATCATAGAGGAAAACGATTTTGAAAGCACTTTTTTTCAAGTGCCCCCAAACGGTATTTACGCAGATGTTAATTACAGCGCGACCACCGAAAATATCTACGCCCGGCTGTGCGGTCTCAACGATGTAAATCAAACGGAATTTAAAGGTGTTACGGTTGACGCGGGCTACCGCGGAACGATAACCGTCAGGCCGCGCGAGGACATAATCACAACCGGAGACGTGTCTCCGGCGGATTACGGCTTCGGGCAGCAATCCGGCGAAATGAGCGACGCGGTCTTAAAGCCGTTCATAAGCAAGCTTTACAAAAAATACCGTAACAGCTCAGGCAGCTTCCCGGTTCCGTATGAGCTTGAAGGCGCAATGACCGGAAAACGCGTAAGGTGGGACAAGCTGCTGCGGCAGTTTTTGACCGAAAAAGCAAGCGCTGAAAGCTCATACCATACCCCCGAGCGAAAATACCTTCATATGGATTTAATTATCCCCGGCACTGGAACGCGCACCGAACAAATAGGTCAAATATGGGCGTTCGCGGATTGTTCGGGTTCTGTTTCCGAAAGTGAAATGAAGGAGTTTCTGTTTCAGCTCAAAGCAATAACAAAAGCCTTCAAATGTGAAATGAACATCTGTTACTGGGACACCGCCGTCAGCGATGTGTACACAAAAATAAAAACAGCTGAGCAAATCGAAAACAGCCTGCCTAAGCATACCGGGGGAACCGACGTTAACTGTATTTACAAATGGCTGAGGCAAAACGGCGTAAAACCCGATTTAATGCTCATACTCACCGACGGTATGTTCGGCTCGCTTGACGACAGCGTGTTTATGCCCGGGCTTAAAAGAAGGACAATATTGGTAATAAATAATGATTATGTATTCAGCGAAGATTTTAAACGCATAGGAAAAATCACTCGTATATAACGGAGGGAAAAATGACTGTAAAAGAATTTCAGCAATGCATCGAATTTAATATAAAACACAATATAAAGCACGCCGTGCTCGGACTCGGCGCGCCCGGCGTCGGAAAATCCGAAGCGGTAAAGCAAATAGGCAGCAGATTCGGCTTCAAGGTAATCGACCTCCGCCTTGCCCAAATGTCCGAGGTTGAAATCGGGGGACTAATCTATCCCAACGAAAGCAGAACAAAAACCGTCTGGCTCACGCCCGAAGTTTTGCCTGACGAAAAGCGCGACGGCAAAAACACAATTTTGCTTCTGGACGAAATAACCTCCTGCCCGTACAGGGTTCAGGTTGCGGCTTATCAGCTAATCCTCGACAGGCGAATCGGGCAGTACACCTTGCCCGAAGGCACCTTTGTAATCGCTCTGGGCAACCGCGAGGACGACGACGGCGTTTACATTCAGCTTGCGGGACCACTTGCCGACCGCTTCGAAATCCACTATATTGAACCAAGCTTTGAGGTCTGGAAAAATGATTACGCGCTCAAAAACAACGTTCATCCCTATGTTGTAAGCTATCTTAGCGTAAAGCCCTCCGCGCTTCACACACAACAGCCCGGGGAAGAAAATATGATTTTTGCCACACCGCGGTCGTGGGTGCGCGTAAGCGACATACTTCACTGTGATTCCGACGTCAGCAACCCTGTTGTGCGCAGCAAAATAATCGGAAACATAGGCGACGCCGAGGGCGTACAGTTTATCGGTTACTGCGAAAAACATTCCGAAATCATCCCGGCTGAGGATTTTATCAGCGGAAGGGCAGAGGCTCCGTCGTCTCCCGATATGCTCAGCCTGCTCACAAGCGGCATCACCGCCAAGGCGGAGTTTATCGAAAACAAAAGCGCGGCAGACCTCACTGACGACGAGCTTGCGAGGCTCAGACAAATCATATCCGCGCTTTTCAGGCTTCCGGTTACCGAGTTCACAATAATCGGCGTCAAGGATTTGCTTTCCAAAAACAGAACGGCGGTAAAGCAAACCTTTGTAACTATGGATGACAAGTCTATCCGCAGGTTCCTTGAAAACAACAGGGACGCACTCGGCATTTCAGGCGGCAAAAATGCTGTGAACCGTCTTGAGATGTGGAACACAGACTGACGCAGTTAACAGGCGTAAAACCGGAAAATCCTGCGTAAGGCAAGAAAGGAAGGCGTAATGAAAAAGCTGATAAAAACTATCACCGCACTGCTGATAACGGTTTTGCTTGCCGGGTCGGTTCCGGCAGTCAGCGCCGGCGCCTACACTAACGCGAACGAGGGCGTCAGCTTCACTGTTCCTAAGTCATGGAAAAAGCAAACGGTGACTTACTTTCCGGAAATTAATTACAGTGACGAAGGCTTGAAAAAACTGCAAAAAAAGCAAAAGGAAAAGTACGAACGTTTTAATGTTGTTTATGAAACCGAGTATTCCTTCGAGTTGTCAAAAATATTCCTTTTCGGCTCATCCCCAACCGTTGTCGCCGATACGGGCGATTACCTTGAGGGTCTGAAGAAAACCGTTACATCAGGCTACAGCGAACCCAAGCTTTTGCTTATCAACAGCAAGCAGTATATCCTCACTTCAAGCTCGCTTAACGATATATATATTCACGTTGAAAACAGCAGAGTATATCAGTTTGAATTCCAATTCACGGACGGAATAGAAAAGCCTGTGCTGTCCGTCCTCGAAAGCGTCGAATACTCCAAGCCGAAAGCGTCAAACGCCGTCATCGGCTTCGGAAGCGATGACAGCGAAAATTCAAACGGCGTCGCAGCCTACGGCAAACGTCCGCTTCCGGCTTATTATTATCTGATTTACTTCTTGTGTATTCCCGCGGCAGCCGTCCTTGTAATATTATTTTACAAGGCGGCAAAAAAGCGCGGGGAAAAACGCAGAAAACAATACACCGCGAATACCGGGGTAAATATTGCCGGATTAGATAAACGCGAAAGAACGGAAATAGCAGACCTGCAGGAAGAAATTACAGAACGCGAGTCGTTTGAATATAACAGTTTCGAGGAAACAGGCGGTTACTTAAAGCTCGGCGGCAGCGGCTTTAACGAAAAGCCCGGAGAAACCGCCCTTGCCGAAGCCGCGCTCGACACGGTAAACGGTTATCCGCAGGTAACCTTCGCTTATTATGAAGCATCCCCCGGCAAGGACAGCAATATTATAATCACCTCCGCTCCGCTGACGGAGCTTTCGTTCAAACGCATTACACCGGAAAACGTTTCCGGCGCGGTAAAAACCGCGGCAAAAAAGCTCCCTCCTCATGTTGTTATTGATTACGGCAAAATCACAGATTCAAAAGATTTGGAATTATGGTGCAAAATTGCCCGCAAGCTGTCGGATACCTTCACGTACCCAGGGATGTAAAAGTCCGTTCCCGTAATAAACTCGGTGTTGATTTTTTTCATTTGTAACAAAATTTTGTAAAAAATAGTACCAATTTGGAACACTCCTCTTGTAATTCTTCACGTCAATCTAATTTTAAAATAATAACGATTGAACACAAATCCTATTACTATCGGGTTTCTGATAGTCTATCCATCATGATATGCGGCATGTTGAGCAGCTTGCAAAACATATCCGATATTTATGATTGGGCGCAGGAGGAACCGGTTCAGGATTTCCTTTATGATCAGTTCGGTATTTACAAAATACCGTCAAGAGCGCAGTTATACAATTTAATTGGCTGCGTTAAATCTGAAAAATTCGCTGAGGTCTTTGTGGAATGGGTCAGCGAGATCGTTCAATCAGAAAACAAAGGCAATACCGCACACCTGAATTATGCGGTATTGCCTTATCTTTTTCACAATAATTGCTTGAAGATTTAGCTAAAATTCACAATGATTCTCAAGGTGTATTGACAGTTGAATTATTTCACCGTATAATATATACACTTATTTGGAGGATACTCGTATCCCTCAGAAAAACCCATCGAGTGTTGGTAGCACCCGATGGGTTTATGTTTTGTTTAAGAGCCAATTGTCTGAATTTTATAATGGGCAAACTCGGTTTTATCACCAATCACTCCAAATAACACTTTCCTGTATTTGCAAAAAATCTTTATCATCCCATATCGGAGCTGTTAAAAACGCTTCGGCGCAAGTGCGCATATTGTCAGATTTATACTCCCAAAGATAACTTACAAAAGGTTTTGAATCAACCTCTGTAAGCACCATAGTGGATTCACTTTTATCATCATTCATCCAACCTTGGATAAAGTACTTTTTGCCATTATAGACAAAGACAAGCTCTTGACCATAATACAGTTGATCAATAAAATCAGTAACACTGCCGTTAATCATAACGGAACTCCCTTCAAATACTTTTTATAATGCTTTTTCATAGCTTTAGTTGCCTTTTTAGCACTGGTTCTGTTGAATTTTTTGTCATACAAGTGATAGTGCAAAACCGGTTTCCTTGAAGAATCAAGTTTGGGCTCCGGATGATAAGCAATTTCAAATGTTAGATAATGGTCTTTATCATAAATACGCATTTCATGAAAAGTTCCATCTGGCTTTAGCTTTATATAGGCATAGCTGGAATGGGATTCCTCAGGCAGACCATGTTTTCCATTCAAACCAGATAATACTTTAACATCCTCGATTCGCCCGACCGTTGCATAAGTATATGGCACAGGATTCCCTGCTGCAAAAGTTCCTCTACCGCCCATTTCGCTCCACCTTTCTAGAAGATAAATAATCAACTGAAATAATATTGCCTTCCATTTCAGGAAATGGTGAGCCAAAACAAATAATTGCTGAAGGATTGATTGCTTCAAGCATAGCATTATACCCCTTCATAAAGGCAATACGGCTACCTTTACAACCTATCATTCCTACCGCTACAACAGAATTATGTTCTATTGCGTCGAAACAAAATCTGTAACTGGAAGGTTGTGCCCAACTGATTGTGGGAACTACAAGCAAATCCTTGCTTTGCCAATACGCACCAACCCAACGGGCTTTACCAATTGAGTCGATTTGCTTCCATAACTCCATTTCAGAGTACAGTGAATAGTCTGGTGTCAATAAAAACCTGTATTTACTATACTTATCAAGGGTACGTTCCGGATGCATATATAGAGATTCAAAACGATAATCGTCAGTAAAAAAGTGTACCCCTTTATTTAAGTTTTGTGTATCATGTTTACTGGTGTCGGAACAAGCAATTAATTCGACATTATTAAGATCTATCTCTTGCTTTTTGATGAGAGAAAATCCCCAAACACCGCTGCTTTCAAATTCGTTCCTAAGAAACTTGTCTGAATTTCTGTATTCTTTTGTTCTCATATCAGGGTCTCCTTTGCCCCCTGTTGAGTTTGTATGAGAACACAAGCGTCTGTGTACTTATTTGGAGGACACTCGTATCCTCATTGATGGTATATAATATCCTGTGTCATGTACAACGACTGCAAGATATCGCCTGTGAGTATGTTTAACCGATAAAAACTGTTGGTAGCAATTCAATCGGCAATTCTGACAATCAAATGGCATCACCTCTTTCCATTAACCCAACTATGCAACATTAAACAATTCGATTAGCACCAACTCGTGTGTCTGATATTCGCTCGGACCATACTTCAACCATTTTGCGTATGACTGCATAGCATAGTAAGCGCACGTTAGACTGATTCCGAATTTATAAGCAAGGTCAACATAATCCTCTATATGTAACTGATGGATCAACGGTGGAGGAGCGAGAGAGTATTTTGCAAAATAATTCGCCTCCGCTTCCGCAAGCTCGCTATGCTCCGTATGGTCTAATCGAATATGTCCCATTTCATGCATAATTGTGAACTTTATCCGTTCTTTTGGCATACTGTCATTGTAATAGATTTTCCATTTTAGTGAGCCGTCAGAATATTGAAACAACGCGCTGAATCCATCCTTGCTTGCATCACCAATTTGGTTTAATGCCTTTTTTGATTTGGAGGAATACGGAACCACTTCAATCCCCAACTGTTTACATAGATCAAAACAGTCTATCGGAAATCTGTCAATCCTCACTATTTTATATAATGCGATGACCTCTTTTTCAATTTCATCATATCGAGCCGATTCTAAATACATTTGTACTACTTGTCCTCCGTTCACTCATCCTCAATCAAAGCATTGATAATGTTTCGCTTTTGCTGTGCCGTCATTCCCGCCGCATTGCGGGCAATCAATCTGATAATCCGCGGATAATCAGATTCTAAATCTCCCGCCTGTTCAGTTCCCAAAAGGAAATCAGACGTTACATGAAGGGCGGTTGCCATATTGGCAAGCACCTCAGGCTTGGGTTCTCTGTCTCCGGAAATGTACCGGGAAATAACCGCTTCGGTTACACCAATGCGTAAAGCTAACTCTTTTTGCGTTATTCCTTGAGCTTTCAAAGCTTCCGAAATGCGTCCTCCTAATTCTTTTGACATAGTTTTTCCTCCTTTTTGATGCCGATAATTACCGACTGAATAGATTATATCATATTCTTGCCAAACCGTCAAGTACTATTGCCGGATTTGTTTCCTGAGTCTTTTTATTGGATTACAGCAGAACTTTGAATAAGGCATATTCGGGAGTTCAAGTCCCTGACATATATCCGCCGAAAAAATCTTTTTTATACGCATAGGACTGTTTAGGTGAGCAATTTTGATTAAAGTTGCTCTCCTCAGTTTTTATGCGGCTTTTTGAGGATTGCATGTTCAGTCCGCGATGATTACAAACCAAAAACAGCCCTGTTTGCGGAGATAAATGATATCCCGGTAAACAGGGCTGTTACATTTTTGTCTGAAAAAACGAGTGAAAATTTTTACGCGGTCGGTTTTATACTAAAGCAGCAACTTTCTAACAGAGAGAAACGCTTGACACGTTTTCCCAATTGCGCAAAAGCGCAATTGCCGTCTCATACAATCTTGACGTGCCTACGGCGCTATTTAATACTAATACCTAATAAAAAGTAGCCAATCTTTGCGGTCTATTTTCCGCAATACTGCGTTGTCGTCCTTGCAAGGCGCCAGCCTTGCCGCGTC
>ONLA01000051.1 GCA_900318495.1 uncultured Eubacteriales bacterium | reverse complement strand
GGTAAACGGTATCGAATATCAAATCATCAAATTGCTTGGCAAGGGAAAAGGCGGCTATCATCTATTGCGCTATCCGAAATATATCACTAATATCTGATTAAATCTATTTATCAAGGATTAGTATGACAAGAAAACTTTGCAAAAACTATTGACAAGTAAACTTGGCAGTGCTATAATAGCACCATCAAATGACAAGTAAACTTGTCAAATGATATCAGTGCGGTTGAGATTCTACGGTCACAAGTTCACTCGCAAAGACAATCAAAAAGGAGTTGTTATGATGAATAGAGAAGATATTTTGAAGAAAGCACAGGCGGAGAACCACGGCAAGGACTATGCCGATATCGAGGCGCAGAAGAGCGGCACGCGCGCGGCGTATTTTATCGCCGTATTTCTGGTGATCATTGTTGATCTGGTCAACGGCTTTGTGCTGGGTTATGTCAATCGCGGCATGGATTTTGTCCTGTTTACGATGGCGTTCGTCGCCTTTTTGACCAAGTATATCAAGCTGCGTAAGCGACATGAATTGATCGTGGCGATACTTTGGGGCATATGCGCACTGTGTATGTTAGCGTGTTGGATCCTTCAGCTTTGCGGAGTGGCTAAATGATGGATAACGAATTGCTGTTGAGGAATAACCTTGCCGCGATCCGCAAGGAAAAGAAGCTGTCGCAGGCAGAGCTGGCGAAGATGGTCGGCGTGTCGCGCAATACGATCAGTTCCATAGAGACGGGACAGTTCAATCCGACGGCGAAGCTCGCGCTGATCCTGTGTATCGCGCTGGATAAGAAGTTTGAAGAGATATTTTACTTTTAGTTGATTTGTAGGGACGACCATATTGTTCATTCTCGCAACCCATAATATTTGGGCAACACCGCACAATTCAAGGCACACGGCTTGCTTGAATATTATTCCGTCAGCTTGCCCAAAAAATCTCGGCAAAGCGTCAGCCTTACCTTGATTTATTTGTACAACCTGACGAAAAATCTTGCTGCGCAATACCGCACACCTGAATTATGCGGTATTGCCTAAAGTAAGCCTGATGACTTCAATCGAAATCATCAGGCTGTTCTTGTGTTTAAACCAAATAATCTATTATTTTTATTTTCTTCGCGTCTATAACCAGTAAGCCTTCATTTTGCATCCTTCCGAGTTCACGGGATAAGGCGCTGCGGTTTACACCGAGGTATTCGGCGAGGGCGGTTTGCGTGAATGGAATCCTTACATAGCCGTCCTTGTCCTTCGGAAGTGTACGGAGATAGATGAATATGCGGTCACGCAGGCTTTTCTGGCTGAGAATTCTTACCTTTTGGTTAAGGATAAGATTCTTTTTCGCAAGGCTCTTTATCAGGTTTCTCGCAAGAATGTTTCGTATCGGGGTATTATCCGCAGCCGCGTAAATCATTTCCAAATCAATAAACAGTACAACGCTGTCTTCAACAGCTCTGACTTGAACAGGGCTGTTTTTTGCGTGATTGATGACCAAGCCTTCACCAAACAGATAACCGCCTGTGAAGGTATGCATTGTTATTTGGTCGAAGTTTTCGTTCTGAAAGGAACTCTCGATTTTGCCCTTCAACAGCAATCCTGCATATTGCATAGTTCCGCCGAGTTGAACAACATAGTCATCCTTTACGAATATCATAAATTTGTTGCTGTGGCAACAGCTTTTTGATGGTGAATAAATTATGATATATACAAGAGGTGAGAAAAATGATTAGAAAGATAATCAAAATAAATGAAGAAAAATGCAACGGCTGCGGCGCTTGCGCCAACGCGTGCCACGAGGGCGCGATTGATATGGTTAACGGCAAGGCAAAGCTGATGCGCGAGAATTTCTGTGACGGCTTCGGTGATTGTCTGCCGAGTTGTCCGACAGGAGCAATTACCTTTGAGGAGCGCGAGGCTCCCGAATATGACGAAACAGCAGTAAAGAAAGCACAGGAGGATAAGAAAATGAAAATGCAACATCATCAGGGCGGCTGCCCGGGTTCAAGAATGATGAGCTTTGAAAAGCCCGAAATTGAAGAAACACCTGTCGCAACAGGCAAGCCTGTATCAAGGCTCAACCAATGGCCTGTGCAGATAAAACTTTTGCCCACAGTCGCACCGTTTTATGACGGCGCAAAGCTGCTGATTGCCGCCGATTGCACCGCCTACGCCTATGCCAATATGCACGAGGAATTTATGAAGGGCAAAATCACACTTATCGGCTGTCCGAAGCTCGATATGGTGGACTACACCGACAAGCTGACCGAGATTATCAGCAACAATAATATCAAAAGCGTCACCATTGTCCGTATGGAAGTGCCGTGCTGCGGCGGCTTGCAGAGAGCCGCGGAGCAGGCGCTCAGAAACAGCGGAAAGTTCATTCCGTGGCAGGTCGTGACGATCTCAAGAGACGGTCAGATTTTAGATTAAGGAGAATAACAATGAGCTATACTGATTGGAAAGACAAGACAAACGTATTCAAGAGAATCGACGTGCGCGGTATTCAGGGCAACACGAATTGATGAGGAAAAGCACGGTAAAATAGAGATGTAACATAAATTAGCAGGGCAGTATAAATCGTCCTGCTTTTTCTATGTTTTGAAATAATCCTTGACAATTTATTAAAAGTAATATATAATGCAAGTTAGCGGTAGCTAACCACTTTTATTTTTGGATATAAGTTAGCGAAGGCTAACCAAGGAGAAATTATGTCTGAAGAAGTAATAATAAAGTATTGCTCGCCGACTTTGGCGGGACTTATACTAATTCCTGATAGAAAGTAGACTTATATTTTGCGAGGATATTTTTCGCAAGACAAGGACGACAACGCAGTATTGCGGAAAACAGACCGCAAAGATTGGCTACTTTTTATAAAGCATTCAGCTTGAAATAAGCATTAAAGCTATTGACACGGTGTCAGCTATGGCGTATAATATATATTGACAGCGTGTCAGAACGCAATTCACGGAACGGGGCGCACCGTGTGCTGCCGCGATGTTTTTCGTGAACGGCGGGCGGCGCGAATATAATTACAGGAGCTTAAAGTATGAAATACACAAAACTCGGCAATTCCGATTTGAATGTTTCGCGCATATGTATGGGCTGTATGGGCTTTGGCAACGCGGAGCGCGGTCAGCACAGCTGGACGGTTGACGAAACAGGCACAAGAGAAATTATAAAACGCGGTCTGGAGCTGGGCGTGAATTTTTATGATACCGCGATTGCGTACCAAAGCGGTACAAGCGAGCAGTATGTCGGACGCGCGCTCAGGGATTTCGCAAGACGGGAAGATGTTGTTGTCGCGACAAAGTTTTTGCCGCGCACGGCTGACGAAATTGAAAGCGGAATCAGCGGTCAGCGGCACATCGAAAATATGATAAACACCAGCCTGCAAAATCTCGGTATGGATTATGTGGATTTGTACATCTATCATATGTGGGACTGGAACACGCCTATCGAGGATATTTTGGACGGTCTGAACCGCGTTGTAAAAGCCGGAAAAGCGCGCTATACAGGCATATCAAACTGCTTTGCGTGGCAGCTTGCCAAGGCAAACGCCATTGCCGAAAAAGAGGGCTTTGCGAAATTTATTTCGGTTCAGGGGCACTACAATTTGATTTTCCGCGAGGAGGAGCGTGAAATGGTTCCGTACTGCGCCGAGGAAAACATCGCTCTTACGCCTTACAGCGCGCTTGCGAGCGGAAGGCTGTCGCGCAAGCCGGGAGAAGGCGGCACCAAACGCGCCGCGGAGGACAGCTACGCAAGGTTTAAATATGACGCCACGGCACGTCAGGACGGCGTTATAATCGGAAGGGTCGCTGAGCTTGCGGAAAAGCGCGGAGTCAGTATGACCGAGATTTCTTTGGCGTGGCTGCTGACAAAGGCTGCCTCACCCGTTGCCGGAGTGACAAAGCTGAGCCATATTGAGGGAGCGGCAAGGGCGGTTGATTTGGAGCTGAACGCGGATGAAATCAAGTATCTTGAGGAACCGTATGTCCCCCACCCCCTTGCCGGAGTAATGGCGCAGAACAAGCGCGAAAACGCCGGCGACAAGCACGTTTGGTCAACCGGCAGTCAGGAAATATTAAAGACGGTTTCCCGTCGAGCGCGGCAGGATTCCGTGAGGAAGTGAAAAAATGAACATCAAAAACACCGTAAGGCGCGTAATTGATTTGGCGATGACTGTAACGCTGCTTTTGCTGATGTCGTTTCAGGTGACAAAGCAGCTTGCGCACGAGTGGCTCGGCGTCGCAATGTTCGCGCTGACAATCGCGCATCAAATTCTTAACCGCAAATATTACGCGGCGATTTTTAAGGGCAGGTACAGCACGGTCAGAGTATTCCGGCTGATTGTCAACGTCCTGCTTTTGCTGTCGTTTGTCTGCACGGCGTTGTCGGGTATGATGATGAGCCGCTTCGCTGTGCCGTTTATGAGCGGTCTGCTTCCGCCGTCGGTTGTGCGTCAGGCGCACCTTGCGCTGTCGCACTGGTCGTTTGTGCTTACGGGGCTTCACGCCGGGCTGCACTTCGGCATAGCGGCTTCAAGGCTTAGAAGCCGCGCGGTAAAAACCGCCTTGGGCGCTGTGATGAGCTGCGCCGCCGTATACGGCTTTTATCTTTTTTTCAGGGGAAATTTCTTTGACTATATATTCCTGAAAATTCCCTTTGCCTTTCTTGATTACGAAAAGCCGTGGCTGCTTGTTATACTTGAAAACCTCGCGATGCTGCTCGCGTGGGGATTCGCGGCATATCTGATTTCGCTGATTCCCGGGTTTGCCGCGAAAAAAGGCAGGAAAAAGCAGGCAGCTTTGCTTGCGCTGCTGTTGGCTGCCGTGATAGCGTGCGGCTTTGTTTTTAATATAATTTTATAAAATAACACCGCCTGCCCTATTTTACGGACAGGCGGATATTTTTGCTATTTTTTGGTAAACTCAAAGAAGTTCATCTGGTCAAAGCCGGTCGGCATCGGGATTGTACACATATAGAAAAACGCGAAAATCAGCGCCGCCCCGGCAATTGTCATAACCACGACCTTGTTGGGCAGGGTTTTGAAAACGCCGACTATGCCGAGAAGAAAAAGCGTGAGCGAATAGACTACCGACACAAGGTTATATGAATCGCCCTTTGTGTTGTCCCTTTGGCCTTCGGCAAGATACTCCTTTGACTGATCCACCTTTTTCTGAGCCTCGCCGAAGTATTCCTCGTTTATGCCCGGCATTTCAAAGGGATTGGTTTTGCCGTTTTCTTTCATCCACTTAATGCCTTTTACCAAGGTTTCGCTGGCGCTTTGCTTAATAAGATTGTCTATCTTTTTATTTAAAAGCTTTTCGTTTGCCTTGTCGCCGTCTGATTTTGCCATTTCCAGCTCAATATAATAATCGTTTAGGGCATTCCAAACCGAGTAATCGGCGATATAAAGCTGAAGGCGCGAATTGTATTCGGAGTTGCCCTCGGACGCCATATTGTTGCTTTTGGTAAAATTTATGGACTGGATTCCGCTGTGCAGCGAACCAATCCACGTTGCCCACGCAGAAAGAAGCGTGGTTATGCCCAGAAGAACCGCCACGACGGTTTCAACCCTTTTTTCTGTCCAAAAGACTTTTCTGCCCTTGAGCGCGTTTCCGGGCGCGGCGCCGTCTTTTGCGGCGGTTTTGCCCTTCGACAATTCGCTGTCAGAGGAGGTTTTTTCTTTTTTCATATCTGTAACTCCTTGTTTTGTTGAAATGTGCGGCATTCGGAGCATAATTCGCGCGGCGTGCGGCGTGAATTGTGCGGTGTTTCTCTTATTATTTTACTATCTTTTTTCGTATTATACAAGAGGATGTTTCATTAATCGGCAAAATTTTTTCTCCGCAGCCTTCCGCCGTCAGTTAAAAACAAAACCGGCTCATACCCAGTTTGAGTAAAGAGCCGGTTTTTATCCTGATTATGAATTATAAAAGTCCAGCGAGAATACGCTGAATTGTTGTAGCGCACCTTACGTCTACGATTCCGGTGTTGTTGATGTCGGCAAGACCGAGCTGCTGAGATGTTAAGGTCACCATTTTTGCGCAGTACTTTTGAATAAGCGTCGCGTCGTTTACGTCAACCTTGCCGTCGAGGTTAACGTCGCCCTTTTGATATTCCTCAATAATCACAAAGGGGATGTTGTAGTTTTCGGCGTAACGGTGAGCGTAAGAGTCACGGTAAACGCCGAGAGTAAGATTCGGGCAGTTGTAAAACGCGTTCGCGTTAATATAAGTGACATTTCTCGGAATGTCGGCGCGTGTAAGGTTAAGACAGTTTGAGAACGCGTATTCGGGTATTTCGCTTACGCCTTCGGGGATAGTCAGCTCGGTAACGCCCGAGCCGTCAAACGCGCTGTAGCCGATTGACGTAACCTGATTTAGAAAGCTTAAATCCGTAAGGGACGCGCAGTCCTGAAAAGCGTAGTCTCCGATTGTTGTGATTGTCGCCGAATTCAGCTCCACGTTTTCAAGAGCGGAACAGCCGCTGAACGAATAAGCCGGTATTTTATCGGTTGCCGCGCTGATTGAAGCGGTTTTAACCGATGAGCAGTTTATAAAAACTCCCGTACCCCAGCTTGTAACCGTGGACGGTACCGTTACCGAGGTAAGTCCGGAGCAATTCATAAACGCTCTGTCGTCAAGTATGCTGACAACAGAAGGAAGCGAAATTGAAGTGATTGATCTTTTACCCGAAAATGCGGATTTGGTAATTCTCTTTACAGGATAATTGCTGTATAAATTAGGAATCTGAACATTAGAATCAGAACCTGTGTAGCGGACAAGTATTGAGTATTTCGAGTATGTGTTTAACTCATAACCGAAATTACCTTCTTCCAAAATAAGAGCGGAAGCTGAGGTTGCGAAAAAAGTCAGCATAAGAGCCAAAACACATAAAACTGCTGTTGATTTTTTTATAACTCTCATTGTTGTCTCCTTTTAGATTATGCCCCGGAAAAACCGGGGCATAACTTTCAGCTGTAATCAGGTGATGGGACCGTCGTCTTTGACGTCGCCGTCGTCGACAACCTGGTTGGGGTCACCCTCAGCGGATGCGTCGAGTATGTTTTGAAACTTATATTTAATAAGCTCAAAATCAGGCTCTTCATAAAACTTTCTCATTGTTATTACCTCCAAACAAGACTATATTAAGTCATTGAAAATGTTCTGTAGATGCTGTTGTCACTGAGAATCCATGTGCCGTTGTACTTCATTGCGCCTATCTGCAAAATACCGGTTGTAACGCCGTCGGAATACAGTGAGCTCTTTGAGAACTGTGTTGACATCTGCAGTCTGTTTTTGTTGGTAAGATTTACCGATGTTCCTGCTCCGTTTGTGGTATAAACATAACCCCTTGCGGTAAGCTGAATAGCAGGTGTGTAATCTGTAATGTTGAGCTTCTGATTAAGTGCAAGATTGTTGAGCATTGAAAGAAGCTGATCTCTGTACTGATCCTGAAGCTGGAGAATTCTTGTCTTAATCTGTTCGTCGCTCTTACCCTCTGACTTAAGCTGGGTGATAAGGTTTGTGGTGTAGATGTTCAGCAAGCCCGCGCCCTGGATGTTGGTGTCGTAGTCGTGCAGGTTGAACGGGTTGAACATTACGTTAAGTCTGATCTTGGGATTACCGTTGCTGTCAACGAAGGTGTCGGTAGCGTCTTCCTTGATTGTAAGACCGAACTTATTGTTTTCCGTGTTGCCCTTTTCAAGAGCGTCGGGAGCGTAAACAGCGTAAAGATCGAACTGACCTGTTACACGGTAACCGAATCTCCAGTCGGTTGAAGCAACAACCTCGCCTTCGGGGTCATAAGCCCAGTAAACAAACTTGAGGCCTCCGAGTGTATCGGGAGCAATTTCGGTTGTGTCAACGCCCTTGTAAGCGGGAACGCCGTAAGCATCAAGATAAGCAATCTTGTCAAGATAATCGGGATCGTCCTTGGCTGTGCCCAAACGCTGGCTGTAATAGAATGTGTCGCTGATTGTGGATGTTGTATTTACCTTGGCAACGCGCGCGTCGGTAATTTGAATTCCCGATGTAAGGAGTCCGTTGCCGTCGGCGATTGTAATATTCTTTGCGCTTTTCAGGTCGTTTGTTGTGGCTGCGCCGTAAACGTTTACTTCATATGCCTTTGGAACGTTGTAGAGCCATACAACGATTGTACGAACAGAATCGTAGTCGTTAAGAGCTCCGTCGGCAAAGGATTCGGCGTCTCTGTTAAGATTATTCTCAGTAATGTAGTTAACCCAGTAATCGCCCGAGGTATTAACCTCGCCGTTTCTTGTGGTATGATACTGAAGCACCGAATCAGCGTTGCCTACGCTGTACTTTTTGCCTGTGTGCAGGTTGATTTCATTCTTGATGCCTGCAAGAGCGCCTGCCTGAGTTGTCCACATATGGTAGTCGTCAATCAGGTTGGAAACGTTGGTGTCGGTCTCAAATTCCTTAACGCTTGCCTTAATCAAATCTTCAAATCTGATTTTCTTAAAGGTTACGCCGTCGTCCTCGTATACGATGTAATCGTCAATAGAATCCCACCTCTTGCTGTATTCTGTTTCCTTGTTGGAAATAGAAGCAGGCTGGTTGTCGGTGGTGTCACGGTCATAATACTTAAAGGTTACGGTGAAGTGGTTCTTCTGGTTGGTGAACACAACGTCCGAGCGTGAGATGTAATCTGTTCTTGATGTACCCATTTTTGTTTCGGAAACGGGCGGAATCATATTTACATAGTATACGAACGGATCCGAACCGCCTTCATTCTCAACCCAAAGCATATTAGCGGAGGTTCTGGGATTGTCGGTTACGTGCTCTTCGTAATACTTGTCTACGCCGGTGTCGGTTGTGGTATAAACCTTTGTAACGCCGTCTGATTTGTAGGTAGTTTTGTCGAGCTGCTTGAAGCTGTAGCCCGCGGTGGACTGCTCTTCAACCTCGTAAGCGGTTTCAACGGGCACGCCGTAGATTTCAGCGTACTGGCCTGCCTTGATGGCAACACCGCCGTTACCGTAAATCTGAGCCGCGGCGTAAACGGGAGTTCCGTCCTCGTTGAATACCTTGTATTCAAGGCTCTTGTACTCGTTCATGAGGTACTCGTTGTTACCGAAGATTCTGCCGAATCTTACCTTGTATCTGAATGTAGCGTCGGGAGTTGAATGGTCGTCAAGCTTCTTCTGAATACGGATTGTGCCGACAGCGATGTCGTTTGTAAACTCAACTGTCATAGCCGCGTTGTTGTCGTCGGCAACGCCTGTGTAGTTCGAGAAGTAGAAGCCGCCGGCGCCGGATGTACTGCTCAGGCGTGAGTCAGCCGCCGAATGAGCGTTATCAAGGTCAACGTCAAGCTCTTGTTTGTCAACGATATACTTAAGCGCCTTTTCGTCGTAAACGCTGTAGGAGGTCAAATAGTAGTTGCCCGTAGAGTTGTTTGTGATTTCCTTAAAGGTAATCGGGCTTGTGTTGTTAACGCCGCCGAGGTCTTTTGTTTGAGTAACCTTTACATAAGAGTTCATGGGAACCTTGTTGTCGAAGGTTGCCATTTCGCCGCCGAGCAGGTGGAAGTCACCGTCGGCTTCGGTTTTGCCTGTTACAGCCGCCTTGCCTGCCGTAGTTGCCTGGATGTACGGGTCGGTCAGTCCGTAAACCGTGTTTGCCGCCATTGTCCATCCACTTGTGTTATAGGTCAGCGAAGATCCCGCCGAGCCTGTGCCTCCGGCTGACGAAAGCATATAGCTTATTGTCGGGTTAACTCCGTCGTTGTAAACTCTCTTGGTTTCGTATGTGTAGGGATAAAGCGGAGTGCCGAATTCAAGACCGCTGTTGTCTGTCGCGGGAGCCTTTGCCGCACCTGAAATTGCTGGGGGAAGGTCGTTGTTAACGAGTCTGCCCTGAACCTGATAAGTGAAGTTATCGGAGTTTGAAGCGTAAAGAGCAGCCTGCTTAAGGCCGGGGTTAACGTTGTCAACAGTAATGTTGTTTTTAACGTTAAGACCGCTCGCCTGCGGAAGGTTAAAGCTGATTACGCAGTTTGACTGGAACGCGCCGCGTTCGAGGTAGAACATCTGGAAGGTGTGCTTCTTGGCAGCGTCCTTTTCGTTGAAGTCTACGCCGTAAGCCGCGAGGAGCTGTCCGAGGTCAACAACGTTGATGTAGTTGTTGTCATTTGCTGCCCATGCGCCCTTAACACCGCCGCTGCTTACAACAGAGGAGTCGATGCTTGCCGCAGATGACTTGTAGTAAACCTTTTTGTCGGTGAAGTTGATTGTCGCGGCAGATACCTTATGTGTACCGCCGAGGTCAAGAACCTTAACGCCGTCAACGAATACCCAAACGTCGTCGTCACCGGAGAAGTTGAACGCGATGTCCTGAGCATCGCC
>ONLA01000052.1 GCA_900318495.1 uncultured Eubacteriales bacterium | reverse complement strand
TATTGTCAGCGCCAAGCTTTACATATTTTCAGATGATATATGTATGATTTATCAAAGGTCAAATAAAGTCAAAAATTTTTCATTTTTTAGTATTCACGAGAATTCAGGAGCATTTTAAAGAATTTGGGAGAAAACACATAATTTACTGACTTTCTTTGACTTTGACTTTGACTTTCTTTGACTTTATAATTAAATCAAGGTCAGAGGAAAGAAGGGACAAACATGAGAATGAGTGATTTGGTAGCTCAATATATTCTTGAGATGCTTGACGAACAAAACGGAAGCGCTGAAATTCAGCGAAACGAGCTTGCGGGCAGTCTGGGCTGTGTGCCCAGCCAGATAAACTACGTCATAACCTCGCGGTTCACTCCCGAACAGGGATACATCGTTGAAAGCCGCCGCGGAGGCGGAGGTTACATCAGAATCAGCCGTGTAAAAATGGATAAAGGAACCGCGCTTATGCATATAATTAATTCAATAGGCGACCGGCTTGACAAAAAAACAGCCGAGGCTATGCTTAATAATATGCTTCAAAGTAATATGATGCAGGTTCAAACCGCCAAGGCTGTTGCCGCGGCTTTGTCTGACCGGACGCTCAGAATTGTTGAGCAGGAAAACAGAGATAATTTAAGGGCAGCGCTGTTTAAAAATATGCTGCTGACCTTACAAAGCTGACGCAGGGAGGTATATATTATGAAATGTCAAAAATGCGGCGCCGAAAACGCCAACACACACGTAAAAACAGTGATTAACGGAGAGTTCCGTGAGTTTGATTTGTGCAGCGACTGCGCAATCAAAATGGGCTTTGGCAGTATGTTCAACGATATGAAAAGCGATTTTTCGGGACTTTTGGGAAGCTTCTTTAACAACGTTTTGCCGGCAAGAACTCAGGCAACACGCTGTGAATTTTGCGGCAGCTCTTATCCCGAAATCGCAAAAACAGGTATGGTCGGCTGCGCCAAGTGTTATGATCTGTTTGCCGACAGGCTTTATCCTTCGATAAGACGTATGCACGGCAACACCACACACTGCGGAAAAAACAGCGCGTCCGCCAAGGCTGAAAAGGCTCAGCCAAAGGCTGAGACCGCCGAAACCAAGGAAGATAAAATCAGCAAGCTTAAAGCGGAGCTTGACGCGGCGGTTAAGGAACAAAACTTTGAACGCGCGGCGGAGCTCAGAGATATTATTAAGGAAACGGAGGCGCAGTCATGAGCACGGTAATTTCAACAAGGGTGCGTCTTGCGCGAAATCTAAAGGACTATCCGTTCCCCTGCAAGCTTTCACAGCAGGGCAAGGACAAGGTAATCGAGCTTGTAAAAAAGGCGATTACCGAAAGCAACAGCGCAATCGCGAACGATTTTCACTTCATCAGGATAAGCGACTTAAATCCGAGTCAGGCGGTATCGCTGGTTGAAAGAAGGCTTGTAAGCCCGGAATTTATCAGCGAATCCGAAGGCAGGGCGCTGCTTTTAAGCAAGGACGAAAGCATTAGCATAATGCTCAACGAGGAGGATCACATCAGGCTCCAGGTTATCAAAAAGGGTCTTTCGCTCGAGGAAACCTACGCCGAAGCAGACAGGCTCGACACCCTCCTTGACGAAAACCTCAGCTTTGCCTTTGACGAAAAGCTCGGTTATCTTACCCAGTGTCCGACAAACCTCGGCACCGGTATGAGAGCTTCCGTAATGCTTCACCTTCCGGCTCTTGAAAAAAGCCGCGCAATCAGCAGAATCGCCGGCAATCTCAGCAAGCTCGGACTCACAATACGCGGAGCTCACGGCGAAGGCACCGAACCTCAGGGAGCGCTTTACCAGCTTTCAAATCAGGTAACGCTGGGAATTTCCGAAAAAGCCGCGATCGAAAACCTAAAGAACATCACGGCTCAGCTTGTGGCTCAGGAGGAGCAGGCGCGTCAAAGGCTTTGCGAAAGCATCGAGGTTCAGGACACAATCAGCCGAAGCTTAGGCGTTTTAAGATACGCCAAGGTAATCGAACACGGCGAGGCGCTCAAGCTTTTGTCAAACGTTCGTCTCGGAATCGAGTCAGGACAAATCAAAGGCTTGGACAGCAAGCTGATTGACAGGCTTATGCTTGACGTAGAACCCGCGACGCTGTCCGTAGCGCTCGGCAAAAGCCTCAGTCCTCACGACAGGGACATAGAAAGAGCAAAACTTATCCAAGAAAAGCTTAATTAAGCTTACACTGAACAGTCAAAAACATTTCAATAAATTTTCAGTTTAATGACAGGGGGTATATGTATGTTTCAAATTCAGGGCTTTACACAAAAGGCAAACAAAGCGGTAAATTTGGCGGTTGAAGCCGCCCAAAACGCCGGCCACAATTATGTAGGCACCGAGCATATTTTGCTGGGACTTCTCAACGAGGGCACCGGTGTTGCCGCCGCGGCGCTTAAAGCCTGCGGTGTGACCGCACAGGCGCTCGAAGAAAAAATCATAGGCGCCGACGGTCAGGGCGTGCCCACAAGTCTCGACCCCGGCGACTTCACTCCGCGCACAAAACGCGTTTTGCAGTCCGCGATTACTCTTTCGTCACGAATGGGCGCAAGCTATGTCGGAACCGAGCACCTGCTTTTGGCGGTAATTTCCGAAAGCGACAGCTATGCCGTAAGCTTTTTAAATGAGCTCGGTGTCAGCCGCGAACGCTTGGCTCAGTCAATCGGAAACTCGATGCAGAACGGCGGAATTCCCCGGGACGGAGCGGAGGGCTTTGCTCCTCAGGGAACGCAGGGCGAAGGCGGCGAAAGCGCCCTTGACAAATTCGGCAGAGACCTTACCAAAGCCGCCAAAAACGGCGAAATCGACCCCGTAATCGGCAGGGAAAAGGAGATAGAGCGCGTGGTTCAGATTCTTTCGAGAAGAACCAAAAACAACCCTGTGCTCATCGGCGAACCCGGCGTAGGCAAAACAGCGGTTGCCGAAGGTCTGGCGCTTGAAATCTCCAAGGGCAACGTGCCCGAAATCCTCCGCGGCAAGCGCGTTGTAAGCCTTGACCTCACCGGAATGGTCGCGGGCGCAAAATACCGCGGCGACTTTGAGGAGCGCATTAAAGCGGCTATCGACGAGGTTAAAAACAGCAAAAATATAATTCTGTTTATCGACGAGCTTCATACAATTATCGGCGCGGGCGCGGCAGAGGGCAGCGCGGACGCCGCCAACATCCTAAAGCCCTCGCTGGCGCGCGGCGATTTTCAGGTTATCGGCGCGACAACCCTCAACGAGTACCGCAAGTATATTGAAAAGGACGCGGCGCTTGAAAGGCGTTTCCAGCCGGTAATGGTCGGCGAGCCGACAAACGAACAGGCTGTGCAGATTCTTAAAGGTCTACGCGACCGTTACGAGGCTCACCACAAGGTTAAAATAACCGACGAAGCGATTGAAGCGGCGGTAAACCTCAGCTCGCGCTACATTGCCGACCGTTATCTTCCCGACAAGGCGATTGACCTTATCGACGAGGGCGCTTCAAAGGTGCGTTTGGCTTCAATGACCTCGCCCGATAACATCAGGGAGCTCGAGGACACAATCAAGAAATTCGAGCAGGAAAAGGCGAGCGCGGTTAACGAGCAGGATTTTGAACGCGCGGCAAAGCTCCGCGACGAGCAAAAGAAGGTTCAAAACCGTCTTGACGCGGCAAAAAAGCAGTGGCAGGACAGTATGAAGGACAACTGCGGCGAGGTGACCGCCGAAACAATCGCCAAAATTGTTTCCGACTGGACGGGCGTTCCCGTAGTACAGCTCACCAAGGAGGAAAGCGAACGTCTGCTCAATATGGAGCAGGTGCTCCACGAGCGCGTAGTAGGTCAGGACGAGGCGGTGTCCGCAATTTCAAGGGCAATCCGCCGCGGCAGGGTAGGGCTTAAGGATCCAAAGCGTCCGGTTGGCTCGTTTATCTTCCTCGGCCCCACGGGCGTTGGCAAAACCGAGCTTTGCAAGGCGCTGGCTCAGGCTATGTTCGGCGACGAAAACGCGATGCTCCGCCTCGATATGTCCGAGTATATGGAGAAGCACACGGTGTCCAAGCTCATCGGTTCGCCGCCCGGATACGTTGGCTTTGACGAAGGCGGACAGCTCACCGAAAAGGTTCGCAGAAAGCCCTACTCGGTAGTGCTCTTTGACGAAATCGAAAAGGCTCATCCCGATGTTTTCAATATGCTTCTGCAAATCCTTGAGGACGGCAGACTGACCGATTCCCGTGGCAGAACCGTAGACTTTAAAAACACGGTTATCATTATGACCTCAAACGCAGGCGCGCGGCTGATTACCGAAAAGCACAAGTCGCTCGGCTTTGCTCAGGAGGAAGGCGCGGACAAGGCCGATACCAAGGAGCTTGTAATGGCAGAGCTTAAAAAGCTGTTCCGTCCGGAGTTTCTCAACCGCATTGACGACATTATCGTGTTCAACAAGCTCACTCAGGACGAAATCAAGCAAATTGCTTCCAAAATGCTCGGCACCCTTGCGAAGCGTTTGGAAAATATGAACATTAAAATCAGCTTCACCGACGCGGCGGTAACCGCGATTGCCGACAAGGGCTTTGACGACGCCTACGGCGCGAGACCGCTCAGAAGGGCGATTCAAAGCGAAATCGAGGACACACTGTCAGAGCAAATGCTCGACGGCAAAATCACCGAAAACAGCAGCGTCACCTGCGATTACACCGACGGCGAGTTTGTTTTTAACACAGATAAATAAAGAACAACGGGCTGTCGCAGATCGAAAGATTTTGCGGCAGCTTTTTTGCGATTTTTACACCACTCAACTGATGGTTTGTTGCTTTTTTGGCGGAGAAGGACTACAATAACAGTGAAGGGAGGTCGTCATAATGGATCAAATGAAAATCGGACGCTTTATCGCCGAACGGCGTAAAGCAAATCATATGACGCAATTGCAGTTGGCGGAGCAGCTGCGCATCACTGACAGGGCGGTGTCCAAATGGGAAACAGGCAAGTCGCTGCCCGACGTCGCGCTGATGCCGGAGCTGTGCGCGCTGCTGGATATCACCGTCAACGATTTACTGAACGGGGAGGTTATCGTAATGGAGAACTACAAGGAAACATCCGAACGGCTGTTGATGGAAATGGCTCAGCAAAAGGAAACGACCGACAAAAAGCTGCTTTCGCTGGAAATCCTGATCGGCGTATTGGCGAGCATTATTTTATTCGGCGCCGTATTGGCGGCAAGCTTTATCAATATGCCTGCCTGGGCGCGCATTGTCCTGATACTCGCCGCTTTCATTCCGTTTATTGTCAGCATGGTCTTTGCTCTACGCATCGAGCAAACGGCGGGTTATTATGAATGCGCCGAATGCGGCAACTGCTATGTGCCGACCTTTAAAAGCGTACTGTGGGCGCCGCACATGGGACGTACCCGACGGATGAAATGTCCGCAATGCGGCAAAGTCTCATGGCAGAAAAAGGTTTTGTCAAAAAAATAAATAGCGAAATCCGGACGGATGTATCTCTCTGTCCGGATTTTTCATTTCTTACTTTTAAATTTGTATATTGCTATGACCGGGCAGTCCGAAAGGACTGCCCGGATCTTGTCAGGGCTTAGTGCGACAGCCCTTGTTTAATTATGGTTTTCTTTTAACAGCCGGATATATGAAAAAAGGGGGTTCAGCCGAAAGACTGAACCCCTGAATTTACGCTGAATAGTGATGCGCTTTGTCAAGCAGCATATCCTTGACCTTCATCAGCCTTGTGCGGCTTGAGCGGTCGTTTTCCTCCAGCTTTCCGGCAGAGAGAAAACGCCGAACGCGTTTGTGGGCATAATACGGTAAATACTACACTGAAAAAGCTGTCCGTTAGGGCAGCTTTTTTGTGCGTGAATCAGCAATATTGTACAAGTGAAATGTTTATATTAAACAACAATTGTTTGTTTTTTTGTATATAATGTTAGTTGAATGATGATAATTTTTGTGATATAATAATGTTATATTAGTATAATAATTTAAAATCCCTGGCATTATCCGGAAAACAGTTCACCGGACTTAACAACAGCTTATTTTTGAAAGGGGTACGTATTATGAAAAAAATATCAAAACAGTTATTATCCGTTATTTTAGCGCTTTGTTTAAGCGCTTCCGTTATTACCGCAGCATCGCTAAACGTCAGCGCCGCCACAGCGGACGAGCCGTCGGGCGTGCTTACAAGCGGAGATTATCAGTATGAGGTTGTCAACAAAACCTTAGCGAGAATTAAAAAATACATTGGAAGCAATGCAAAAGAAATTAAAATTCCGGCCACAATAAACGGATGCACGGTTAAATATATCGGCAGCTCGGCTTTTGAGGGCTGCTCCGCCGAAAGATTGATAATTCCTTATACCGTTACCTATATCGGAAGCAGAGCGTTCTACAATGCCACTTTTAAGTATTTTGTTGTCGGCAAAAATGTAACTACGGTTGATACAAACGGATTGTCATGCTCCTGTATGCGTGTTTTTATACCCAAAACTGCCACACTTAATAAAACCGCGTTTGATAATTATCCGTTAACAGATATTTATTTTGAGGGAACCGAAGCGGAATGGAAGGATTTTACGACTACCAGCAGAAGCTATGCCGGTCAAATCATTCATTATGATTGCGACCTGACGGTTTGCTACGGAATCAGCAAGGTCGTTTCAGATGATTTCACGCTGAATTTAAGATCCGATAACGGAGGCAGTCTTTATACAGGCGAAATTCCGCTGAAAGCCGGAACCTATGAACTGAAGGTGGAGAGAGAGGACGCGTTTAACGCGTTAAAAGGCAATAATGTGTACGGCTATAACAAGACTGTAAATGATTCATCCGCCGGCGGAATGACCATGCGCGCAAATTATAAAAGCCCTGTCAGGCTGATTGCTTCGGGCGGAATTTATAAGTTTTCCTTTAATCATGATACAGGTGTGTTTACTGTTAAACGCACGGGAGAATTACCGTATATCTATACTATCGGTGACGTGAAATTTGTTTTCAGGCAAATTCCCGGTACGGATTATTACTATGCTTCCGGTCATGTTTATAAAGCGCCGGATTCATCTAACCTCTGTAAGATATGTAAGGACGGCGTTATACTCGGTGCTAAAGGTGCTCAAAATATTGGCAATCTTATGGGCATTAATCCGGTTGAGCTAAGCTCCGAATCCGATAATGTTCTGTATGGTTCGATTTCCGGCGTTTCCGAATCTTGGGGTTTGGTTTTTAACGCTAAAACTAACACAATTACCGGTGTGAATTCAGCAAAGGTTTCTAACTACAATAATAAAGTGTGGCTTAGCAGTTTCGGAAAACACCAGTTGCGCCTCGAGCTCAGCGACAACAACGGCGCTGACAACATTGCCACCGCTACAAAAGAGCTTTCGGCAGGAATTTATCAGTTCAACGTTTACAACGATGATAAATTCTACGGCGGCGGTTTTTACATAAAGGATTCAGGCGGCAATACCCTGAAATCGTCATATAAATCCCTTGTAACCTTCCACGCAACCGGCGGTACATATACCTTTAGCTTTAACAAAACCACCGGTGCGCTGGCGGTGAAAAAAATAAAGTAATTAATCATTGCATATAAAAGCCCGGAGCGCAAACCGCGTTCCGGGCTTTTAGTTAACTTGAATAGTGATGCGCCTTGTCAAGCAGCATATCCTTGACCTTCATCAGCCTTGTGCGGCTTGAGCGGTCGTTTTCCTCCAATTTCATAGAGATGTATTTAATAGTTTCCTGATACCTCGGAATCATAACGTGCTCAAGCGAATTAACGCGGCGGCGCGTTTTTTCGATTTCCGCCGACATCAGCTCGCAGCTTTTTTCATACTGCGCAAGCTTTATCAGGTCGGGCAAAACGGTGTCAAGGCTTTGCACCGCGTCGTCCAGCTCAAAGGACGTAAACGCAAAGCCGTAAGGGAAGATGTCGCCCTCGCCGCTTGTTCTTGCCGAGGTTTCAAACTGCGGAATCTCAACGCTCATTACGTTTTTTGCGCCCACCTCAACGCCCAGCTTTTGCTTTGGGCTTAAAAGCGAACAGTCAAGGCTTTCCTTGCTCATTACAGCGCTGGCGTTAACAAAGTGCGCGTTGCAGTTTTCAAGCTCAGACTCAACACTTTCGCGCAAATCCTTGGTTTCGCGCACAAGGTCAAGGAACTGACGCATAAGCTCGTCGCGCTTGTCCTTGTCCGCGCACCGCCGTGACAAGCTGCTTTTTAAGCTTGCTCAGCTGCATACGCGTGGGATTAACATTCATTATAGCCATTTTTTACCTCATTAATGCACGAAGTGCAATTCATGGTCAAAGACCGATTCATGTATTTATACAATTCATGTGCATCGCACAATTCATTCCTGAGCAACAGGAGAATTATGCTTTGCTGTTCTTATTGAAGCTGACAATATCCTTCAACACAATGAAGAACCGATAAACAATTCTTACTGCTTTCCGTAGAACTCGTCGAGCATATCGTCCTTAATTCGCTTCAATTCACTTCGCGGAAGAATCTGCAGCAGCTTCCAGCCGATGTCAAGGGTTTCCTCGATGCTGCGGTTTGCCTCGTAGCCCTGAGAAACATATTCTCTTTCAAACGCCTCGGCAAACTCGGCGTATTTTTTATCCATTTCAGTCAGCGCCGCTTCGCCCAAAATTACCATAAGCTCCCTGGCGTCCTTGCCGCGCGCGTAGGCGGCAAAAAGCTGGTTCATTGTGGCGGCGTGATCCTTACGGGTTCTGCCGGGGCCGATACCCTTGTCCTTGAGTCGCGAAAGCGAGGGAAGAACATCGATCGGAGGAGTTACGCCCTTGCGGTAAAGCTCGCGGCTTAAGATAATCTGACCTTCGGTGATGTAACCGGTAAGGTCGGGAATCGGGTGGGTTTTGTCGTCCTCGGGCATTGTCAAAATCGGGATAAGCGTAATTGAACCGTCCTTGCCCCTGAGCCGTCCTGCTCTTTCATAAAGCGTGGCGAGGTCGGTGTACATATAGCCCGGATATCCGCGTCTGCCGGGAACCTCCTTACGCGCTGCGGAAACCTCGCGCAGAGCGTCGGCGTAGTTGGTAATATCGGTCATAATTACAAGAACGTGCATTCCCAAATCGAACGCAAGGTACTCGGCGGCGGTAAGCGCCATTTTAGGAGTTGCAATACGCTCGATAGCAGGGTCGTTCGCAAGGTTTACAAACATAACAGTACGGTCAATCGCACCTGTTTCCTTAAAGGACTGAACAAAGTAGTCCGATTCCTCAAAGGTGATACCCATTGCGGCAAATACAACGGCAAACTGCTCGTTTTTGCCTCTTACGGTTGCCTGACGTGCAATCTGCGCCGCAAGCTGGGCGTGGGGAAGACCGGAAGCTGAGAAAATCGGCAGCTTCTGTCCTCTTACCAGCGTATTAAGGCCGTCAATCGCTGAAACGCCCGTCTGAATAAATTCCTGCGGATAGTTTCTTGCCGCGGGGTTCATCGGCGTGCCGTTAATGTCAAGGCGCTTTTCGGGGATTAGCGCCGGACCGTCGTCAATCGGGTTGCCCAAGCCGTCAAACACGCGGCTGAGCATATCGGGCGACACGGGCAGCTCCATGCTGCGTCCCAAAAATCTTACCTTTGAGTCGGCAAGGTTAATTCCGGCGGCTGATTCAAAAAGCTGAACCAGCGCGTTGCTGCCGTCAACCTCAAGCACCTTGCAGCGGCGTGTTTCGCCGTTAGGCAGCTCAATTTCGCCGAGCTCGTCGTATTTTACGTCCTCGACGTCGCTGATCATCATCAGAGGACCTGCTACCTCTCGTATTGTACGGTATTCCTTCGGCATCAGTCATCACTCCTTCTCAGTACGTCGTTAATTTCGCTTTGCATTTGCGCCTGAATACTTTCAAACTCGGCGTTAACCTTGTTTTCAGGCTCATATTTAAAACGTCCTATTCTTTCGCGAACAGGCATATTAACAAGCAATTCAATGTTTGCTCCGTTGTTAAGAGCTTCAAGAGCCTTGTCGTAATAGCTCAAAATCGCTCTCATCATAAGCACCTGCTTGGGAAGCGAGGTGTAGGTGTCGGTGGGGTCGAACGCGTTCTGGTGCAGGTAGTCCTCACGGATTGACCGCGCGCTTTCAAGCTTTAAGCGGTCGGGCGCGGACAGTGCGTCCATACCAACGAGGTTTACAATTTCCTGAAGCTCGCTTTCGTCCTGGAGCAAAGCCATAAGTCTGCCTCTCAGCTCCATAAAATCGGGCGCGGCGTTTTCCGCGAACCACTTTGAAAGCTGGTCGGTGTAAAGCGAATAGGAAGTAAGCCAGTTGATAGCCGGGAAGTGGCGCTTGTAAGCAAGGTTTGCGTCAAGTCCCCAGAACACCTTAACGATTCTCAGCGTAGCCTGAGAAACAGGCTCGGAAATGTCGCCGCCCGGAGGCGATACAGCGCCGATTACCGACAGCGCGCCTTCGGTGTCTTCCGTTCCGTTTACAATCACGCGGCCGGCGCGCTCATAAAACTGCGCCAAACGGCTGCCTAAGTAAGCCGGATAACCTTCCTCGCCGGGCATTTCCTCAAGTCTGCCCGACATTTCACGCAGAGCCTCGGCCCAGCGCGAGGTTGAGTCTGCCATAAGAGCAACGGTGTAGCCCATATCGCGGAAGTATTCCGCAATGGTAATTCCGGTGTAAATCGAAGCCTCACGCGCCGCAACGGGCATATCGGAGGTGTTGGCGATAAGCACGGTTCTCTCCATAAGCGAGTTGCCTGTGCGCGGATCCTTCAGCTCGGGGAATTCGTTAAGAACGTCGGTCATCTCGTTGCCGCGTTCGCCGCAGCCGATGTATACGATAATGTCGGCGGCAGCCCATTTCGCGAGCTGATGCTGAACAACGGTTTTGCCCGAGCCGAACGGACCGGGAACCGCCGCTACGCCGCCCTTCGCGAGCGGAAACAGAGTGTCAATCGGTCTTTGACCGGTTGTGAGCAAAATGTCGGGAGAAAGCTTTTTCTTGTACGGTCTGCCCACGCGGACAGGCCATGTTGTGAACATCTTAACTTCGGCGCTGCCGTTTTCGGTTTCGATAACAGCCACAACGTCGTCAAGCGTAAATTCTCCGCTTTTAATGCTTTTAACTGTGCCCGAAACCTTGTTGGGAACCATAATTTTATGAAGCACGGCGGCGGTTTCCTGAACCGTGCCGAGCACGTCGCCCGCCGAAACGCTGCTGCCTTTTTTAGCGCAGGCTTCAAACCTCCACTTCTTTTTGTGGTCAAGCGACGGAACGTCAACTCCACGCTTCAGGTTTGTTCCGGCAACCTTCATAATCTCGTTAAGCGGACGCTGAATACCGTCGTAAATCGCGCCGATAAGTCCGGGACCGAGCTCAACCGAAAGCGGAGCGCCGGTGCTTTCAACAGCTTCGCCGGGGCCGAGACCTGAGGTTTCCTCATAAACCTGAATTGAAGCCTTGTCGCCGTGCATCTCAATAATTTCGCCGATAAGACGCCGGCTGCTGACGCGCACAACGTCGAACATATTGGCGTCGCGCATTCCCTCGGCAATAACCAAAGGACCTGCGACTTTTGATATAATACCTTTATTCATAGTCAGTTACCTCTAATTGTTGAAGATAATGTCAGAGCCTACAGCCTTTTCAACAAAGCCCGAAAGGCGTTTTCTGCCTGTCTGCGAGTTGCCCTTTACCCCGGGAATGGGGATAATGGCGGGCGTAAGCTTTTCTTCATAGCGGCCGCGCTCCTTTTGCGAGCAGTTGTAAAGCTCCTCGGTAAGGTAAATAATAGCGTAGCTTTCGCTGTCCGCGAGCCTTCTTAAAAGCTGACCCGCGCCCTCGGAATCGTCGCAGGGAAATATGTCGAGTCCCACTGCCGAAAAGCCCTTGATGCTTTCGCTGTCGCCGATAACGGCAATACCCTTAGCCATAGATTTCACGCAGCCTTTCCCTGATTATTTCCGCGTTTGTGCGCGTGCGGATTCCGCTTGATATAATGTGAATAACCTTGTTTTCGGCTTCACAGCCCAAATAGTAGCCCAAAAGCGGTTCGGCGCCCTCGCTTGCGCGTTTGCAGGCTTCCCTCGCCATCAAAATGAGCTTGTCGTCAACATATTTTTCAAAAGCGGACGGCGATTTTTTGTAGGCTTCAATCGCCTTGTCAACGCCGTAATCGCTTTTCTTTTCAAGACTGTCCGTAAGATATTCGATGCCCTTAACGGCTTCCTCGGTCACAGCTTTTTTGTTAAAGCCGGGAACCTCGCAAAGCGCTTTGTTAAGGAAATCCCTGCCGGCGCCTGAGCGTGCCGCGCGGATTGCCGTTTTTACATTCGCGTAAAACACAAGCGTTTCAAAATAATTCCTCAGAAAATCCGACTTGTATTCCTTTGACAGCCTCAGCATTTCCTCCATTGCGGCTTTGTCAACAACGCTGTCGCCCAAACGCGCGTCGCCCGTGTGCGCCAACAGCTCGTAAGCTTCGTCGCACGGCTTCTGCATGAATTCGGGCAAAAGGCTCATTTTGCGGCGCTCAACCGCTTCAATCACCTTTTCGCGGTCAACAGTGCAGGGCTCAACCATAAGTCCGCGGTATTCGCGGTTAGCCATAGTGCCCTTCAGCGCCGCCTTAAAGTTGTGAATGTCGTTTGTAATAATAAAAGGTCTGAAAATTTCAAAATCGGGGGCTACGCTTTTAAGGTAAGCCCAGGTTTTTTCGGTGCGGTCGCGCAAAATTTCCTCAACCGTGCCGCCGTCGCCGATGCCCTTGTCGGTTAACGCCGCGCAAAGCTGAGGCGTGTTCTGATACGACAAAAGCTGCTCGATATCCTGAGCGTTTAAAAGCGAGGTTTCCTTTGCTCTTACAGAACCGATGGAAAATTCATACGATAAATCCATATGTCCCCCTTACTGAGCGAACAGCTCGCGGTTAATCAGGTCCTCGATTTCGTCTCTGCGAGAGCCGATAAGCGCGCCGAACTCCATATTTTCCTCAACATCTCCGCTTTTCAGCACAAAGCCGCCCTGAATGTCAGCCGGGGTTTTGCTGACCTTTGCGTCAAGGCCTTTTTCGCGGATTTTGCTTTCAAAATCCGAGGGAAGTCTGCCGAGGTCCTTTTTGTTAAGGTAAATTTCGCCGCTTTTGCCCTTTAGCTGAGCGGCAAGTCTGTACAGCGCGTCAAAATATTCCCTGTCGCCGAGGTTCAGCAGGTAATCCAGCAAAGCCTCAACGGTTTTGTCAATTTCTTTTCTGCGTTGTTTCAGCAGCGCGTTGCGGGTTTCAAGCTCGGCACGGCTTTTTGAAGACGCCTCAATCTGCCTGAGCTTTGCCGCTGTTTTCGCGTTGATTTCCGCAGTGTTTTTGTCAGCGGTTTTTTCCGCCTCCTGCATAACGGCGCCGCATTCTTTTGTCGCCTGAGCCATAATTTCGTCAACCGACTTTTTGCTGTCCGCCATAATGCGTTCAATTATTTTGTCACCGCCGTTCATACGCGTCCTCCTTTTGTGTAGTTATTTTATGCTTTTAATCAGATTTTGAGGCCGGGGATAGAGATAACTACGAGGAGTGAAACGATGAACGCGAGAAGAGCGTAGATTTCAACCAGTGTAACCGAAACCATACCCTTTGAGAAGTTAGCGTCGTCCTTGGCTGTCATTGCGATACCCGAAACAGCGGCTTTACCCTGGGCAATACCCGAAAACAGACCGCCCAGACCGATTGCGAGCGAAGCGCCGAGGAACGCGAGTCCCTGACCTACGGTGGGAAGGCTGCCGCCCAAAACGCCGCAGCTTACCAGAATAAGGAAGCCTACGATAAAGCCGTAAAGTCCCTGTGTACCGGGAAGAAGTGTAAGAACAAGCATTTTACCGAATTTTGAAGAATCCTCGCTGAGTACTCCCATAGCCGCCTGAGCAGCGCCGCCTACGCCCTTAGCCGAGCCGATACCTGCGAGTGCTGTTGCGAGTGATGCGCCTAAAAGCGCGAAAAACATACCATCCATAATTATTTATCCTCCTGAATTTTTATATATTTGCTTTGAAGCGAGAACGGCTGAAATTCTGTGCCGCCGCCTTCATAAAACTTACTGAACATTTCAACATATTGCAGACGCATTGTGTGAACATAAGAACCAAGCGCGTTGAGTCCGATGTTAACAAGGTGTCCCACAATAAATATTACTACCATAAATATGAAACCGACAACGCTTTTGCCCATCATTGTCGAAAGCATATTGAAAACCTGAGCCATAACTCCGGTTGTAAGACCGAGCGCCAAAAGACGCGAATAACTGAGCAAATCGCTGATGTAGCCCGTTATGTCGTAAAGCGAGGCAACGCCGCCCACAGCTTTGCCGACGATTCCTTTTTTGCTTCTGCCCTGGGTGAGAACCAATCCGGCAGCGCAGCCGATTGATATAACCGCGCCGACTATTGTAAGCTGCGGAACAGCCAGCACGCCGGCCGCCAAAACCGCTATGCCGATAAGCAGCAGCATCCAAAGTCCCGTGTCGAAGAACGCTCCGCCCCAGTCCTTTTGCTTTAGGCAAATGTAGAACTTGCAGCCCATACCTACCAAAATATGTACAAGACCGAAGGCTATGCTCACAAGCATAAGCAGCAGCGCGTCCTTTTGCGGGTCAAGCGTATACCAGGGAAGAAGCTCCTTCATCGTTATCGGGTTGCCTGTGAAGTAGCCGTACAGCGAAGCCGGAGCGTCGCCGAAGATGCTTCCGAAAACAAGTCCCCACAGCGTTGTTGAAATTCCGCAGTTACGGAACAGCAGCAGGTTGTTTTTCATCTTCTTGTCGGGCTTGAAGATTTTAATCATCAGCATTGTTGCTATTACCATCAAAATTCCGTAGCCGGCGTCCGAAAACATCATTCCGAAGAAGAAGTAGAAGAAGAACGCGAGAATGGGCGTCGGGTCAATGTCGGTATCCCCGGGCGGAGAGTACATTGTAAGAATACCCTGCGCGGGCTCCGCGAATTTGTTGTTTTTAAGCTTGACGGGAGCGTCGTCTCCGGCGTCGGAAAACTCAACCGTACAGGTCGCCGCCCTTGCGCAGAGCGCTTCAAGCCTTTCGCAGTCCTCCTCGGGAACATAACCCTCGATGATAAACACATATTTGCTGTGGTCAAGGTTGTTGATTACATTGTATTTGTCGGCTCTTATGCGGAAATAATCCTGAGTAATCTGAATGTCGCCGCGTTTGTCGGCATAAGTCTTTATTTCCTCAAGCAGCTTTTCGTTTTCCGCCGCAAGCCTTTCGCTTTTTTCGCGCAGCTTTTCCGATTTTGTCTTGGGCACCTTGCTTGTAGGGCTCATAGGTCTTGAAAAGCTCAGCGCTCTCAAGGCTTCCTCAGCCATTTGCTTTTGGCTTTTGGGAACAAAAATAACCGCGCAGGTCATCATTTGCTCGCTGTGCTGAATTTCAAGCTCAAAGCAAAGCTTCGGATTTTCGGCGGCAAGCGCATTTTTCAGCTCGCCTTCGTCATATTTTTGAGGAAAGCTTCCTATAAGCACTGCCGTCGATTGGGTTTCGGTTGTGTTCAGCGGAATGTCAAGGCTTTGCCAGGCTTCAAGCTGAACAAGCTGGGTTTTAATTCTGATTTGCTCGGCGTCGTTGTCGGAGCGCTTTTTGTCAAGCTCCGTAATCCTCGAGCAAACCGCGATAACGTCTTTTGATTTTGAGGCTATAACACCGATTTCATCGGGGTCAACAGCCGTTCTTCCTTTAAAGGAGTCAAGCAAGCCTCCTTTTTCGGGCGAAACCGTGTTGAGTATTTTCAAAGCCTGCTCGCTCAGGACGACGTTTCTTTCAAAAACCTGAGTCTGCGAGCTTAGGTCAACCCGTTTAAACCCGTCGCGTGATTTTTCGCTCTTTTTAATTTGAATCAGCGCGCTGTCCTGAAGATGCTCAAGCAGCCGCTTACGGTCCTGTCTCAGGGCGATAATCCGGACGGACTTCATTTTTACTTTTGCCAAATAGCATCACCACACTTCAATAGTCCTCGTTTAGCCAAGCAGAGCGTCAGCCGCCTTTTTTATAACCCTGCCGCGGTTTTTACCGGCAGCGGCAGAAATCGCGTCACATTCCCTTTGCGCTTCGGAAGCTGCCTTGGCAGCCGCCTTTTCGCCGTCGGTTGCGGCTTTTTCCAGCTTTTTGTCCGCTTCCGCCCGAGCCTGCTTTTCCCGGTTCGAGATAAGCTCAGCGGCGTCGCGCTTTGCCTTTGCCACCATCTGGGCGGCGGTTTGCTTCGCGTTAAGCTCGCTGTTTTTTGCCCTTGCCTCGGCTTCGCAAATCGCGTCCAACATATCCTTTGCCATAATACGCTCCTTTCGTTAATTGCAACTTTGTTAAAGTTACACTATAGTTAATTTATGATACCATATTTACGCATAAAATGCAACGAAAAATTTCAATAATCTTTATGCACATCATTAAATTTGTACGGTTTTTGACACCGCACAATTCAAGGCGCACGGCTTGCTTGAATATTATTCCGTCAGCTTGCCCAAAAAATCTCGGCAAGGCGTCAGCCTTACCTTGATTTATTTGTCCAACCTGACGAAAAATCTTGCTGCGCAATCCGCACACCTGAATTATGCGGTATTGCCTTCAAAAAATTTTAAAAAAACCTCATAAAGGATTGACACAGCATATATTTCCAATATAATAATAATATAATATTAATAAACAATTACTTAAATTTAATCATCCTTTATATCTTCAACCGTTTTTTCGGCAAAATTGTATACTTTTTGGAATTTTGTTCATAACTCTAACCGACAAAAATATACAATATTTTCATTACCCTAATATTATTAAATAGTATTTGCAACAAAATCTTGACACTTTTTCATATTAATGTTATACTTTTATTCAGCGTACCGTGCCCGGCAATATTTTATTAATTGCCGTGTCCCGGGCGTATTTAAAAAATATAAGGTAGTTTTGAAAGGGGAGTTTTGAAATGATTAAAAGTACATTTTATAATCTGCCTGAAAAGAAAAAGCAAAGGGTTATTGAAGCGATAGTTGACGAATTCGCCGTTGAGGATACAAGCAGGGTCAGTATCAATAATATTATTATAAAGGCAGATATATCACGCGGAAGCTTTTATCAGTACTTTGACGACAAAATGGATTTGGTTGAAGTGCTTATAAAGTATTATATGAAGAGCTTTGAGGAAAAGGTCAGCGAGGTAATCACTGTTTCGCGCGGTGATGTTTTCTATACCTATGAAGAATGCTTTACAATCATTGCCGAGCTCGGCAGCGTAGAAAGAGACAGAATTGTTTTCAAAAAGCTTTTCTCTGATTTTTATTCCGCCAACACCGTTGTTGCCGATTACATCAGCAAAAGGTGCAACGGCTTTGACGAAATAGACAGACTCTTGTCCGATCTGTCCCGCAAGAATTTAAAACAGCAGGACGACGCTTATTTTGAAAACTTAACCTACCTATTATCCATTATTTTACGCCGTTCCGTCCGCGAGTATTTTGTTGAAAACGCGGATTACGACAAAGTCAAAAAGCGCTATCTTAAGCTTATAGATATCGTAAAATCGGGAGCGTGCACGTAAACCGTCTGACTGCACGGCGTCTGCTTGTGTTAATCCAGACAGGTACAATTAAAGCGAGTTTTAGCAAAAGGAGACGCTATGTTATCTAAGCTCAGCGTAAAAAAGCCGCTTACAATTTTTGTGGCGGTAATAATGGTTTTGGTTTTGGGAGTTGTTTCATTTATGAAAATGACTCCCGATCTTTTACCCAATCTTGATTTGCCCTACGCGGTGATTGTTACGCCGTACGCCGGTCAAACGCCCGAGACAGTTGAAACCGTCGTTACCAAGCCGCTTGAAAGCGCGGTTTCTGTAATTGACGGAGTTAAGCGGATTACTTCGGATTCCGCCGAGAACTATTCGATGCTTCTCATTGAGTTTGAGGACGGAACCAATATGGACACCGCCGTAATTGACGTCCGTTCAAGTCTGGACACAATTTCCGACGCGTGGGACGACGCCGTGGGCTCGCCTTATCTTATTAAAGCCAACCCTAACATTTTGCCTGTGGCAATGATAGCCGTGGACTACGGCGGCAAAGAGCGGCAGGAAATTTCCGATTTTGTTTCGGACGAACTTATGAACCGCCTTGAAGGCATTGACGGCGTCGCTTCGGTTTCGGACAAAGGCATTGTTACAGAACGCGAGAGCGTAATCATTTCACAGAAAAAGCTTGACGCGCTCAACAAAAAAATCAACGCCGCGCTTGACACAAAGTTTGCCGACGCCGAGGACAAAATCAGCGAAGCAAGGGCGGAGCTTGACAACAACATAGCGCTTGCGCAAAAAGGCTCCCGGACAATTTCGGATTCAATAGACGACGTTAACGAAGCGCAGGAGCAGCTTGCCGAAAAGCTTTCCGGCGCTCAAAAGGAAGCTTCCGACGGCGGCTCAAAGATACTCACCGCTCAGATGAAGCTGCTCGATCAAAAGGCGGCGCTGCTTCAAAACAAAACCACACTTGAAACCCTCTATAAAACACTTCTGTCGGTAAAAACAACCTACAGCGAGCTTGTCGAGAAAAAAACGGGGCTTGAATCAACCTCACAGGTTCTTTCCGGGCTCGGCGAGCGTTACACTCAGGTTAAGGAAACCTTGAAGAACGCCGAAGCGACCGATGAACAAATCGCCGCCGCAAAGGCGGAGCTTGAAAAAATCGAGGAAGAGCTTGAGCCCTACGGAATAAAGGCTGACGATATAGCCCAAGGGCTCAGCGACGCCAACGAGTCTTTAAAAACCGTCAATGCGTCAATTAATGAGGTCGAGGCAAAGCTTGGCGAGCTCGGCACATCTGTTGAAAAGCTTGACGGAACCCTCGGCGAAATGTCGGCTCAGATTTCCGCTATTGACGACGGAGTTGAGCAGATTGACAAGGCGGTCGAAGGACTCGAGGACAACACCGTAACCGTAAACGACGCGCTTGCCACAATCAGTCAGCAGCAGTCAAGCTCGGATTTTAAGCTGTCGGGAACCGTGGCGGCGTTAAACGCCAAGCAAAGCGAGCTTAACAGCACGGCGGCTCAGCTCAGCGCGGCAAAATCGGAGCTTGAAAAGAACGCTTCCGAATTGTCCGGAAAAAAGAAGGAAGCCAAGCAAAAGGCTGACGTAAACGCCTCGGTAACACTTGAAAATATCTCCGCGATACTCACCGCGCAAAACTTTTCGATGCCTGCCGGTTACATAACCGATGACAATAATAATAAGTATATGGTTCGTGTCGGCGACGAGGTAAAGGACTCAAAGGAACTAAAGTCGCTCGCGCTGTTCGATACCAAAATCGACGGAATCGGAGTTGTAACGCTCAGCGATGTTGCCGACGTGGTTTCAGCCGACGATTCAAAGGAAATTTACGCAAAAATCAACGGAAGCGACGGCATTGTGCTCAGCTTCAGCAAGCAAAGCGACATCGCCACCTCAGCCGTTTGCGACAATATAAACAAGACTCTTGACGAGCTGACGCGCGAGTTTAAAGGGCTTAGGTTTACTCCTCTCTACAGCCAGGGCGATTACATCGAAATAGTTGTCAACGGAGTGCTCCAAAACCTGCTTTCGGGCGCGGCGCTCGCGATAATTATCCTGCTGATCTTCCTGCGCGACATAAAGCCGACGCTTATCGTGGCAATTTCTATCCCCGTCAGTGTAGTGTTCGCGATAGTAATGATGTATTTCAGCGGAATCTCGCTCAATATGATTTCGCTTTCCGGACTCGCTATCGGCGTCGGTATGCTTGTAGATAACTCGATTGTAGTAATCGAGAACATCTACCGCCTGCGCGCGAAGGGCTACAACGCAATCCAGGCGTCGCTCAACGGAGCGCGTCAGGTTGCAGGCGCAATCGCGGCGTCTACCCTTACAACAATCTGCGTTTTTGCCCCGATTGTTTTTGTAGAGGGAATTACACGTCAGATTTTCTCTGATATGGCTCTTACAATAACCTATTCGCTTATGGCAAGCCTTATTGTCGCGCTCACTCTTGTTCCGGCAATGGGACAGGGGATGTTAAATAAAATCAGACAACCCAAAAAACAGTCGGAAGGAAGAATACTCAAAGCCTACGACAAAAGCATCCGTTTTGTTCTCCGCCACAAGGTTGTCGCTATCCTTGCGGCAGTGGCGCTGCTCGCCGGCAGCGGATTCGCGGCGTTCGCGCGCGGCTTCAGCTTTATGCCGCAAATGAGCAGTACTCAGATTCAGGTCAGCGTTAAGCTTGACGACAACGCGACTTTTGAGGAAACCGTAAAAGAGGGTGAAAAGCTCAGCGGAGTTTTGAACTCATATTCCGAATTTGAAACGGTCGGAGTAATGGCAGGCAACTCAATGGGCGCGGCGATAATGGGCGCAAGCGTTGACCGCAGCGACGCCGGAAGTCTCACCGCTTACGGAGTACTCAAGTCCGAAGAATCCAAAAACGGAACCGCGGTTTCCGAAAAGCTCAAAAAAGACCTCGGCGAAATAAAAGGAGAGGTGACCGTCAGCGCAGGCTCAATGAGCAGTATGTCAACGCTGATCGGCGACGGCGGAGTGCAGATGCTGCTCTACGGCGAAGACCTTGAAAAGCTTCAAAAGACAGCCGGTGACATTGCGGCGGAGTTTGAAAAGCTTGACGGCGTTGACAAAGCGGACAGCGGAATCGGAGCAACCTCACCGGAAATTAAAATAACGGTAGACAAAAAGAAGGCGGCTCAAAAAGGCCTTACCGTCGCTCAGGTGTTCCGGCAGGTTGCCGAAAAAACGGCCGAGGAAAAAACCTCCACCAAGCTTAAAGCCGAAGGCGGAAAAAGTCTTAACGTTGTCGTGGTCAAGGACAATAAAAACAAGGTTTCGGCGGACAAGGTCGGCAGCATACAAATTGAATACACCGACGCCGAGGGAAATACCAAGAAAACATCTCTGTCGTCAATTGCCGATATTTCAAAGTCCGAGACCATGAACACCATAAGCCGTCAAAATCAAAAGCGTACCCTGACAGTCAGCGGAACGCTCAAAAAAGGAGCTTCACTCACTAACGTGACAAACAGCGCCAAGGAAATAATGAAGGACTACAAGCTCCCGTCAGGCTTCACCTATGAGTTCTCCGGCACCGACAAACAGACAATGGAGGCAATGCAGCAGCTTGCGCTTATGCTTCTGCTCGGCGTAATACTGATTTACCTCATAATGGTTGCCCAGTTCCAAAGCCTTAAAGCTCCGTTTATAATAATGTTTACAATTCCGCTTGCGTTTACCGGCGGCTTTATCGGACTTCTGCTCACGGGCTTTGATGTAAGCGTCGTTTCAATGATAGGCTTCATTATGCTGTGCGGTATCATTGTAAATAACGGCATAGTGCTCGTCGATTACATCAATAAGCTGCGCCTCAATGGAACACAGCGCACCGAAGCAATCGTTGAAGCAGGCAAAACCCGTATGCGGCCGATTTTCATAACCGCGCTGACAACCGTTCTCGGCTTGTCTGTAATGGCGCTCGGAATCGGAACAGGAGCTGAAATGATGCAGCCGCTCGCGATAGTCTGCATCGGCGGTCTGCTTTACGCAACCGTTATGACTCTGTATATAATTCCGGCAATTTACGATATCTTCAACCGCAGGGAGCTCCGCAGGGTTGAAAAAGAGGATTTAATAACAATAGACGATTAGTATAATTATTTAGGCAGCACCGCGCAATTCGGTTGTGCGGTGCTGCTTTTACGTAAATGACGGGCAAAAAAGCTCGGGTCAGGAAATGACCTGTAAATTTTTTTGAATTTTTTTGAAAAAAGGTGTTGACAAATCCCGGAAACTACGATATAATAAATCACGCACTGCTGAGGTGCGCAGCCGGAATAGCCGGTCGCAATCAGCTTAAAAAGTGCGCAGAACCTTGAAAATTGAACAATAAGAGAAAGAAGAAACCCGTAATAACTTTGAGGAAAGACTCAAGGAAATTACAGTGAGTACACACTAAAAAGGTAC
>ONLA01000053.1 GCA_900318495.1 uncultured Eubacteriales bacterium | reverse complement strand
ACATGATATAGACAAACGCCCTCCGGTTTGTTATAATGAAAGAAAAATCAACGGAGGGTTGACAATGAGTGCGATTGGGGAACAGATTAAGAAATTCCGAAATCAAAAGAAATATACGCAGGAAAAGCTCGGAAATCTGATTGGCGTCACCACGCAGGCGGTTTCCAAATGGGAACGCGGCGGCACGCCCGACGCAGAGGTTTTGCCGAAGCTTGCCGATGCGCTGGGGGTGAGCATTGACGCGCTTTTCGGCAGAGAGGAGCAGGATTTGCACCTTTTGCTCACCAAAAAGCTGAGCAAGCTGCCTGTTGATGACGCGTATCACAGTGCCTTTGAAATATGTTGGTCGATGATGGTCGGACTGATCGGCGATGAGAATTATGCGGAAGATTTTATGGACACCTTTATGGGGCATTCCTACACCAACCGCAATCCATCGCCTGATTATTTTGCCAAGCTGATTCGTGATTCCGGTATTGTGACGGCGCGGGTTTCCAGTGACATCAATCAGTTTTATTTGCTTGCCGAGCCAAAGAAAGGCAGTATATTGGCACACTTGGAGGATATGGAAGCCATCAGAAGGGTGTTTGCGCTTCTTGCTGACAAGAACGTGTTGAAAATTATCTACTATCTTTATTCCAAGCCCATTATGCCGCTGACGCTTCCGTTAATCAGCCGGGAAACAGGGCTCGATATGCAGGATACGGAGCGGTATATGAAGCTGATTTGCGACAATAAGCTTGCGTATCCCATGACAATCGGCAGCGTGGACGGTGAGATTGAATCCTATGAAATTTGCAGAGAGGGCTGCCTGGTGCCGCTGCTCTGTTTAGCGGACGAGATTGCCAAAAAGAATCCCTTTCCGATTTTTAGTGTGATGGATAGAAAAAAGTCGCTTCTCTAAACCATTAGTTTAGTTTTATTCCAAATAATTGAATATACACATAAACAGTTGCTTGATATGTGCCGGCAGTTGTTTTATGATATAGGGGAGGTGAATGAAAATGAAAAAAGTATTCGCAATTGTATTAAGCGCTGTAATGATAGCTACGTTTGCGGGCTGCGGCACAAAGCCGGCGGAAAGCTCCGCAGCGCAGACAACACAGGCACAGACAACACAGCCGGAAACCGTTTCCCCGGACGTAAAAAGTAAGCTCGACAAAAAATTGTCTGATGAAAAATACTCCGGTATCGTTCAGATTTCAAAAGGCGGTGCGGTGATTTACCGGTACGTCCGTGGCGACGACGATAACGGCAAGGCGCTGACTGTGGATGCTTCAATGCCGATTGGCTCCGTGTCCAAGCAATTCTGCGCGGCTGCGGTTATGCTCCTTTGCGACCAAAAGAAGCTCAGTGTGGACGATACGCTGGATAAGTATTTTCCCGAATACAAAAACGGCAAAAAGCTGACGGTAAAAAATCTCCTTAATATGAGCTCGGGAATTGGCAATTACCTGGAGATGATAGATATGTCCGCCACAGGAAAAAAAGAAGCCGACAACGTTAATATCATCAAGAAAGCCATATTTGACGAGGAGTTAAGCTTTGAGCCGGGCGACGATTATGAGTATTCAAACTCAAACTACTTCCTGCTTGCCGATATTGTTGAGCAGGTAAGCGGCGGTTCTTATCACGATTACCTGAGAAAGAACTTTTTTGAACCGCTGGAAATGACTCACACCGGTTTCACCGATGAGATAACCGGGGATTACGAATGGACCTTCGCGCTTTCCGAAACGGAATCAACAATGGAAGGCTTCTATAATCCCGGCGTAACCAAGGGAGCAGGCGACATTATATCAAACGCCGGGGATATGGATAAATGGATGCGCGGACTCAGCGGAGGAAAGGTTATTTCGTCCGGCGCTTACCGTCAAATGTCGGAAACCGTCAACCCGAACAGCACCGAGGAATACGCTTACGGTCTGTGGCATATGCCATACGGCGGTGTAGGTCATGTCGGACAAATTCCGCCGCATTTCGGCGCTGTTGATTATATCAACACCGGGCGCGATGTGTGTCTGTTCGCGGCGGCAAACGACGGCAGGGGGATGTCGTATGTGCAGCAGCTTCCCAATGATTTGCTGAGTATTTTATTTGAAAAGTAGAATGTTGAAATAATATTTGTTGTTGCGTAAGCCTCGCCGCCGACAAGGAAATGCCGCCGATTTTGTTAAAGGGCAAAGCCTTTATCCCCGACAGCTATCCGATTAAGCCTTGCAAGGACGACAACGCAGTATTGCGGAAAATAGACCGCAAAGATTGGCTACTTTTTATTAGGTATTAGTATAAGACAATTGTGCGAAAAAACTAAAGGGAGATTATCATGAACATAAAAATTACAGCAATTATCGCGGTATTCATTATGCTTATCCTGTCGGCGGGATGCGCACAGCAAACAACTGAATCATCCGAGGAAACAACTGCTGCAGCCACTGCGGTTGTAACAAAGCTTGCCAAGCCGGATATGACGCGGTGGCAGTATAACGCGGAATATGAGATGTATTATCAGCTCGGCGTCGGTTACTGTGAAAAGCCTGCCGATATACACTATGAACAGCTTTCCGTTTTTGTTCCTGCCGCCTATGTCAGCGCAAGGAAAAACGGAGACGGTACCTACACCTGCGAAATAAACAAAAAGGGAGCAATAAACGGTTACACTGCTGACAGCGCTCCGATTGTTATGCCTGTTTTCACCGAGGGATACGCTGCCGCCGAAGCGCTGACGGAGGATTTCGTGAACAGAAATACGGGTTTCACGGAAACGCTTTCGGAATATACCTCGCAGGGCTTTGTTTATATATACGCAGGCTGCCGCGGAATCAACGAGGGCGCGCCCTTTGGCGCCGCCGATTTAAAGGCGGCTGTCCGTTACATCCGCTACAGCGACGACGTGCTTCCCGGCAGCGCGGAAAACATCTTTGCGTTCGGAATGAGCGGCGGCGGCGCGATGGCGTCCGTCCTTGCAGCGTCGGGCAACAGTCCGCTGTATACGCCGTATCTCGATGCCATCGGCGCGGTTCAGGGAGTTTCCGACGCGGTTGCCGGCGTAATGGCATGGTGTCCCGTCACCGACCTTGCGACCGCCAACGCGGAATACGAATGGATGATGGGCTGTACCCGTCAGGGGCGAAGTGAAGAATGGAAACGAATTTCAGACAAGCTGGCATACGCCTATGCCGGTTATGTAAACAGCGCAGGCTTTACCGGTGAGGACGGCAAGCCTTTGACTTTGGAGAAATCCCAAAGCGGCATTTATCAGGCAGGTTCTTATTATGATTACATAAAAAGCGTTATTGAAAGCTCGCTTAACAACTATCTTTCCGACAACAAGCTCACAGGCGGCGCGGCGCAGGATTATATAAACGGCTTGAACGCTGACAAAAAGTGGATTGCCTATGATCAAAAGACCAACAAGGCTTCCATCACAGGCGTGGAGGACTTTGTAAAGACCTGCAAAAAAGCGTCCGGGCAGACCGTCGCCTTCGACTGGCCGGAAAGCGAAAATACCTTGTTCGGCAAATCAAACGGCAGAGGCGCTCATTTTGACAGGATTTTATCGGGAGTTCTGACAGAGCTTAACAGCCAATACGCTGCCGAATACGCCGCGGATATGGATTTGACAGACACATTTGGCTATACCGTCGAACAGCGCGTAAATATGTATACGCCGCTTTACTATCTGCTGAAAAGCAGCGGGGGCTACGGAACATCCGAGGCGGCAAAGCATTGGCGAATCCGTACCGGAATCGAGCAGCCGACAACGTCGCTGACAACAGAGGTTAATTTGGCGCTTGCGCTAAAGCACTGTGACGGCGTTGACAGCGTAGACTTTGAAACCGTGTGGGGACAGGGTCACGCACCTGCCGAGCGCGAGGGCGAAAGCACAGGGAATTTCATCAGATGGGTTAACAACTGCCTAAAGTAAAAACGTTGGCTGTATCAACTTGTTATGTACAGCAATAAAGATGAAAAAACATCGCCGGACAGAAAACTGCCCGGCTTTTTGCCGTGAAATAATCTTCCTGACATAATAAAAGTGTGTTTTTGCTTTTTTAAATCACTTTGCTTTGTCGATAATTAATAAAAAAAGACACAATAATTTATGTAACTTATCGGATTGTATGTACATACGGATGTATGATATAATATAGTAGTCTATTGCAATATTATTTACGGCAAACACCATAAATACTACTTAAAGACAGGTGATTCTATGTGTAGAATGAGATTGATGAAAAAACTTATATCGGTGTTACTCGTGCTGTCGGTAATGCTCAGCCTTTTTGTACCGTTTGACCTGACGGTTTTCTCGGCGGAAGGGGATGCCGCGCGTGACGACAGTATTTACGCGTTTGTGTACAAGATTGATCCCTCTAAAGGAATTGACAGAAACTTAGAGCTTGTTTTTCAGAACAGTTCTGCTCAGGATCCCGGAAGAGTGCTTGTGTTCGGTCCTTACTCTGACTTTGCCGGCACCTGTTACCATACAAAAACCTATAAATATGACAGCAACAGCAACATTACCATAGATACGCAAAATCAGAAGAATCCCGCTTCCGGAGAATATGTTCCGTGGTTTGCCAATTCGAGCAACGGCTGGCATATTTCCAAGGTAACCTTCAAAGATAAAATCGCGCCAACTTATATTACCGGTTGGTTTTATAACTGCCAAAATCTGTCAAGTATTGAAAATATTGAGAACCTTGATATGTCATACTGCGAGGATATGGCTTATGCCTTTTACAATATCGCGAATTATGACGGAAACCTGGAAAAATTGGATCTTTCAAGCTTCGATACAAGCAAGGTCAAACAGGCGGACTATTTTATAAGATCCGGCAACATTCAAACCGTTAATCTGTCCGGTATGGACTTGAAAGGAATAGGCGGATATTATAATATAAAAAAGGCGGAAAGATAACGTCTAACCAAACGGATATCTTTTTCAGCGACATTAATACGTTTATCTCAAATTGTCCCAAGCTGAACAATTTGATTTTAGACGGAATGGATCTTTCAAGAATCATAAAGCTTTCAAATTTTATCTATCAGAACACCGGCTTGGAGCTTCTCGACTTGTCCAAGGTTATCAGTCCAAAAGCCGTTTATCAAAGCGAGAATCTGTTTGCCAACAACTCGGGCATGAAAAAGGTCTTGCTGGGCAGCGGTGATAATCTGTTTGAAGTGGGAACCGAATTCTTTGATGTTTACGGAGACACTCAGTTCAGCACACAAGCTGATTACGCAACCTACGGAAAGAAAACCCTGATGTATCTCGGCAAGATGTTTGAAGGCTGTTCATCTCTGGAGGAAGTGGATTTTGAACACTACAGAGTGAATCAGAACATTAATCTTCAGTATAATAATCTTTTTAATAACTGTTCCAAGCTTGCCAAGGTCAAAAATTTAGGCAATCTTTTCACTGATACCCTAAAGTTTTATGACTGGGGATTAAAATATGCGTTCAACAACTGTTCATCTCTTACAGAGTTGGATTTGAGCGGCTTAACACGTAATATCGGTTCAGGCGAAATGATTTTTGCCGGATGTACATCGCTCAAAACCCTCGATTTAAGAAATTTGGGAACTAAATTCACAGAGCAGTGGGAGGTTGCTTTAGACAGCGGCTTAATGTACCTGTCCGGGCAGAAAAACATTTATCAAAACTGCGACGAACTGACCGAAGTGTACTTTAGTCCGTATTATCCGAGACTTTCGCCAACCTCCGGCAGAGGCTCGCAGGGTAACATTCCCCCGGAGAAAAACTGGGTAAAAATCGAGAAACCGACCCCGGATCAGTACAATAATGAAAACATTTCGTCAAAAATCAGATATACGGGAGAATACTCGGAAGCAGGCGCCGGTTCCCCGATGCTGACCAGCGAGGAGCTTTTCGGCGACTTCAAACAGGAATACGCCGGAAGATGGGTAGCGGTTTCAAAAATAGCTCTGGACGCCAACGGCGGCACGCCGGGCAAACAATATATTGATAACAGCGCGAAGGGGCTGACGCTTAACTATAATCCTTCGGACATTACCGAACCGCAAAGAACCGGCTACAGCTTTGAGGGCTGGTATTCCGACAAGGATTTGGCTCTTGATGATCCTCAAAACCAAGCGCTTCCGGCTCCCAACAGCGAGGCGGCTGCCGCGTGGACATACTTTGCGAGATGGAAGGACAACCATTACACCCTAAAGCTCAACGGCAACGGCGGTACAACCGAAAAGGGCGGCGAGACCGTCAGCGAATACACGGCAAAGGATAACCTGGCTTACAGCGAATTCTTTGAGCTCAGCAGTAAGCTGTTCTCGAGGGAAGGCTACATCCTCTCCGGCTGGAACACACGTCCCAACGGCTCGGGCGATGAATATACAGCCAACGATTCCGTTAATAAGCTCACCTCCGCCGACGGCGGCGAGGTAACGCTTTACGCGCAGTGGCACAAGCCCGACGTTATCATAAAATTCAATTCACAGGGCGGTTCGGCTGTCGGCGACCGCGATTACACCCTCAGCAGCGATCCGGAAAATCCCGTCAAATACGGCAATCTTGCCGAGTCCGCGCGCGAGGGCTACACCTTCATCGGCTGGTTTACCGAAGCTGAGGGCGGCAGCGAAATCACACCGTCAACCGAGGTCGATCCGCACTATGATACGCTGTACGCGCATTGGGCTGCCGATCCGACAATCATATTCGACGCTAACGGATATGACTCAAATAATCAGCCTGTTGCTTATTTCAACAACAACCAAGACCAGCACACATTACCTAAGCATTATAAGTATAATCAAACTCTCGGCGTTCTTCCCGCTCCGCAGTATGGCTCAGCCGTATTAAAGGGCTGGTTCACCGCCGCGACGGGTGGCACGGAGGTTACCTCCGCAACCTTAGCGAAAACAGATGATACCTACTATGCTCACTGGGGCTACAGACCGCAGTTTGAAACTAACGGCGGTACATACACCAACTTCCCAAGCTACGCAATTCTGGACGGCGCCGAATATTATATCTCAGAGCTGCCTTCCGTTAAAAAGGAAAATAATACCTTTGACGGCTGGTATCTCGGCAATACAAAACTTGAGAACGAAGTAAAGGTTGATTTGTCATCAGGCGCTGTAATCGAGGCGAGGTGGACGCCTAAGGACCATTATGAAGTGACGCTTAACGCCAACGGCGGCTCATTGCCCGGAACAGCCAAAAGTCCAATCAAGGTCTACAGCGGCAACGCCATAGGCGAGCTGCCGGCTCCGGAAAAATCCGGCTATGATTTCCTCGGATGGTATAACGGGGATACACTGTATACCTATGAATCAGTCATCGACAGTAACGTCACACTTACCGCAAGGTGGGCGGAAAAGGTATGGACAGTAACCTTTGACGCCGGTGACGGAACGCTTTATGATTCCGCCGACGCGTCAAGGAAAGTCAGGGATAACGGAAAGATTACCGATCTTCCCGGGGCGAACCGCAGCGATAATACCACAACCTATTCATTCGACGGCTGGTACTATACGGACGGCGGCGAAGAAAAACAGTTTAAGGCAGATACACCTGTCACAAGAAACATCAGCTGCTACGCCAAATGGACTACCGCCGCGGACAAATTCGAGCACGCCGCCGACGACCTGTACAGTTATGTCGTAAAGTGGAACACTCCCTCAAACGAGTACGCGACAAACATTGACGATAATCTTGTAATCGCGCCTCATAGCGGCAACACTTCTTTATCGGCTATGATGTTTGTCGAGTTTGATTTCAACAATGTTGTTTCGAAACAGCTCGGCGAGACCCTCGCGGCGTATTCCGTAAAAATACTGGTTCCCAAATATGTCTTTAAAAACAGCGCGGGGCAGGGAATCGGCAGCAATAATATAGGCGCGGGCTTAGAAAAATACGTTGATGAATACAGTGATTCCGAAAGCAGTGATTTTGTTTATAAGGACAACGATCCCGACTATTGTCATTACTAACAATGACGAAATAGACGGTACGAACCAAACTCAGATGTTCAGGATTACATACGAGATTACACCTTCTCAAATCCGTTCCATCAACGGCGGATTTACCGACGAAAACGGAAGCTACGGCGGAAATTATTATTCCGCAGATTTGCCAGTACATATTCTCGTAGACCGTGATCTGAACAAAACATATACCGGAAACGATACTGATTATACAAAGAATCTCGGCATAGAAGTCCACACAAATGTAAAAAGCGTCGCGACAAAGGCTCAGTCCGCCGCAAGCTTTGAATGGGACAACAGCTGGGGTGAAAGACCCAACGACGCCGACCAGTATTTCTATATCACATGGAGCCTGACCTCGACTCACGATCCTTCAAGCAGTCAGAAGTTTAAGATAGCCTGGAACGAGGGCACGG
>ONLA01000054.1 GCA_900318495.1 uncultured Eubacteriales bacterium | reverse complement strand
GCGCAGCTGAATTACTTGTTATCCTCTGTTTTTGATGCCGCCGGCGCAACGGGTTTTATCTTGGATTTTTCGATATAGAGCTGTTTGTCCGCTCTCATAAGCAGGTCGAGAAAATCGTAGCTTGTTTGCGGAGTGCCTTCTACGTAGCCGAAGCTGCAGCCGAATTTTCCGATATAATTGCCGATTCTTACCTTTCCGAATCTTTTGTTAACCTCGGCAAGCTTCGCGGCAACATCTTCCGTACCGCACCCGGGAGCGACAATCAAAAACTCGTCGCCGCCGTAGCGGTAAATATTTTTATGGTCAAACTGTTCTCCGAGCAAATTTGAGAATCTCGCAAGAATATCGTCGCCCGTTTTGTGGCCGAGAGTGTCGTTAACGTTTTTAAATTCGTTGATATCTCCCATTGCAATGCAAACATCGCGCTGAATATAGTTGGGCACGTCGCGCGTAAGCGCGTAGCGGTTCTGCAGCTTTGTAAGAGAGTCGTGACTTGCAATATATTCAAGCGATTTGTTCAGCTCCTCGGTTTTGTTCTTTTCCCTTATGTAGTTTACGCTCAGGCGGTAATTGATTATCGCGCCCGCAACCGAAAATCCGGCGAGCGTAAAAAAGTTGTACGGATTAATTTTATTAGCGTCAACGAAATAATCAAGATATATATAGTACAATGTAAAGGAACCGAAAATTGCCGGGATTGAAAAAGACGGCCGCATACGCACAAACACAATCGCTAAAAGTACAACTGTGTAGAAGGTAACAATTTGCTCGCCGTCTTTATAATGACGGTATGAAACGTTCATTCCCCAAAGCAAAAGTAAAATTAAAAATACACCTATAAAAAAGTTCACTTTATTGTGTGTTCCGTTTTTAAAAATCCTTCCCGAACGCGCCGCGCCCGAGGCAAAAAACGCCGCCGCGCAGAAAACCAGGCTTATTCCAACGCTGATGACCGTAACCAGCGAATTCCGTTCACGGAAATCGCTGAGCGGTGAAATTACAAAAACAATCAGAGAAATAAGCTGAATAGCAAAAACAATCAGCGCGGTGTAATGAACCGTTGACAGATTAAGCTTGTCGATTTCTTTATCAGTCGCTTTGTCGGTATCCGGGGATAACCAGTATTTTATAATTTCGGTTATTTTGTTCATTTGCTTGCTCCTAACCGGTGATTTATGAAAGTTAAATATCCATATTAATTGCGTAAACACGCTTTATTTCGTCCTCTGCGTCAAGAAACGCTTTAACGACCACGGGGTCAAAATGAGTTCCGGCGTCATTGCGTATGATGTCAACCGCTTTATCAAAAGGGAAAGGTTCCTTGTAGCTGCGGCGCGACACAAGCGCGTCAAACACATCGGCAACAGCCATTACTCTTGCGGACAATGGAATATCCTCACCGGAAAGACCTGTGGGGTAACCCTTTCCGTTCCACTTTTCGTGGTGATATGTAGCAAGTTTTTTCGCTTCTGTAAGGTATCCGGTTTCATCGTCAACAAGGGCAATCGCCTTGTCGATAACTTCGCCGCCGGCGGTTGTGTGGTTCTGTATGCGCTTAAACTCCTCGTCGGTAAGACGTCCCGGTTTGTTGAGTATCGCATCGGGAATCTTGATTTTTCCAACGTCATGAAGCGGAGCCGAGTTAACCACCTCGGTTATATATTCCTCGCTGAGCATGTCGGCGTGAATACCTTCTTTTTTCATTTGGCGTAAGATTATTTCGGTGTATGCCGCGGTTTTTCTTACATGGTCGCCCGTGCATTTGTCGCGGCTTTCAACCATATCCGCAAGCACCATAATAAGTCCGTTCTGCATTTTTGTGAGCTGACCGCTCTTTTTCTGAAATTCGTTAATATATCTGATTGTGTCAAAGGAGGTCTTTTTGTACGCGTTGTACAGGTCTTCGATTTCGTCGCCCGTGCTGACGTTCAAATCACTGAGCATTTTCGCGCTGTCACGGCGCGCTTCGGGGGTATCGTATGAAATACGCGACGCCGCCGAGGTGATTTCGTTAAGAGGTCTGATTATCCAAAGCTCAGACATCCAGACCGCATAGGTGCGGATAACAATAAGAAAACCAAGGAAAAGCGATATAATTTTGGCGAGGAAGGAATATTCCTCGGAGCTTAACAGCTGCATTGACATATCGATGCCGATGTAGCAAAGGGTTTTTCCGTTCGCATCTTTAACAGGCTCATAAACCGACAGCAGCCATCCATCGTCGTTGGTTGTTATATCGTCGGGAACATCCTCGCCCGATAAGAATTTTCCTCGGTATTTTTTTATGGTGTCGTCGTAAGGAATAATCGTGCCGGGTTCGTCCGCCTCAACCTCTGCGGTGTCAAGGTCGAAAATAACGCGTGTTCCGTCCTCCTCCACTCTGTATATATAAATATACTTAATCTCGTTGGATGAGTTGCTTATTGCATAAAGCGTTGACTCCGTTTCCTTGTAACCCTTTGCCGCCCTGCCGTTTTTAATAAAATCGTTGATTTTTGTTTCATCGATTGTTTCCGCAATCAGGGTAGCCGCCTCTCTGCCCTCGTTGCTGTAGCTTTTAACCGCGGAGTTATGGTACTGCATAACGCACACAACTATTGCCGAAGCGGCGACAAGTGTGTTAAACAGCACAACCAGCAGCGTCACCTTAATCTTGATTGAGAACCGCCGCCCGGTTTTTTTCTTGTTTTTTTCAAAAACCATAAGCCGCGACCAGCTTTTTGTGTTAAGATACGCAATAAGTCTTTTGGGTACAAGCTTATACAGCAACACAGCGACGATGGTTACAATCAGTTTATCGGCAAGGTCAATCAGGAAGTTGGAAATTAAGTTGGCAATAAATTTGTTTGTATGCAAATTAACGCTTATTTTTTCGGCAAACTCCGCCGCGAAGCCTTCGCCGAAGTCAAAGCCGTTAATCAGCCATGTGAGCAATCCGCCGCCTATGCCGCCGATGACCGCGAAGGTAAACGCCGCAAGCAGAATATAAGGAAAGCGCGTCAGCTTTTTCCTCTCGGCAAACATAACCGCCGCAGCAGAAATAAAAACGCTGATTATGCAGAAATAAGCGTTGAAGGAATCGCCGATTCCCATAATTATATTTGTTAAAAATCCTACCGTTATGCACGGAACATAGCCCCCGAGCATAGCCGACATCAGTGTTCCGACATTATCAAAGAACATCGGAGTCCCCAATATTTCATTTATTTTTATTCCGGCTATGTTAAGCCCTATGCAAGCCGCGATTAAACCAATAAGCGACAGCAGGGTTCTTACCGAGCTCTTTTTCCTGTTAATCATCCGTAACCCCCCGATATTAACAAAGGTAAATGTAGCGTGTGTTTAAATATTTGCGGATTTGATTACTTCCTGTTCAAAACGGCCCGCGGGTACGGGCGGTGAGAAATAGTATCCCTGAACAACCGCGCAGCCCATTTGCTTCAGCACATCGAGCTGGCGCTGCTCCTCAACGCCCTCGGCAACTACGGGGATGTTTAAAAACGAAGCTATATCCATAACAAGCTCAACCATTTTCAGGCTTTTTTCGTCGCGGAACATATTCCGTATAAATTTCATATCCATTTTGAGCACATCAAAAGGAATGGTTGTAAGCATATTGAGTGAAGAATAGCCCGAGCCGAAGTCGTCCATCTCAATCTTAAAGCCTCTGCCGCGCAAATCTTTGAGCACCGCAATCAGACCGTCGGCATCGTTTGAGTAAGCGCTTTCGGTTATCTCAAGCATAAATTCGTGCGGTTCAAGACCGAATTCGCCGGTTAGCTCCGAGAGCTTTTCCGGGAGCTTCGGGTCAAAAATATCCACGCGGGAAACATTTACAGACACCGGAACGCTGACGCCGTATGTTTTTTTCCAACATGCGACCTGAGCCGCTGCCTCGCGCCAAACAAAGCCGTCGATTTTGCGTATTAATCCGTTTTGCTCAAAAAGCGGAATAAAATCGCCCGGACTTAACATTCCGAGCTCGCGGTGCTTCCAGCGGATTAACGCTTCGGCGCTGGCAAGAACAGGCTTGTCTCCCTGAATGTTATATTTTGGCTGGTAATAAACCATAAAATCATGGTTGTCGATAGCGTCCTGCATATCGCCGATTAAACGGTGGCGGTACATTGAAAGCTCGTGCAGCTCGCGGCTGTAACGCGCGGTAAAATTTTCATACCTGCCGCAAACCCGGTCGCAGGTTGCCCTTGCGCGTTCAAACCAAACATCCGGATGCAGCGTATTGTCGATATGCTCATATATTCCGGCGCGAAGGTGAATACCGGCAAGACCTGTTTTTTCGGACACTTCACTTTGAAATCCGCGCACAATTTCCTCGTAGTTGTCACGGTGTTCAAGGTAAACATAAATGCTGTTGTCGGCGGTTCGGCACGCGATTCCGCGCGACACGGCAAGGTCGCGGCTGACCAAACCGGCGACAGCCGACAGCAGCCTAAAGCCTTCTTCCCTGCCGTACAAGTCCATCAACAAACCGAAGCCGTCAACCCTCAGCTCCACAACATCCATATCATTATCAACATATTTTACGAGGCGGTGTACATACTGATCAAAATACTGTTTGGTGTAAAGACCTGTAAGAGAATCCTTTTCGGTGTATTTTATTATTGTTTTATCCTCGCTCAGCTCGATAATACGGCGGCAGCGCGCCAAAATAACATCCGCCATATCATACGGCTTGGTAATAAAGTCAGCCGCGCCCATTGAAATACTTTTTACCTCGGCGGACTTTTCGGTGGTCGCGACAATTATCGGAATTTGCCTGAGCTCTCTGTCAGCCTTGCACTGTTTGATTACCTCAAAGCCATCGAGCACGGGCATCCGCAAATCGAGCACTACAAGTGAATAATCAATTTCGGGATGACGAAGCATTTCAAGAGCTTGTTTTCCGTTTTCGGCAAACCTTACCTCATATTCACTGCCGAGTATGGCGCCGAGCAGCTCGCGGTTAATCATTTCGTCGTCTACTATAAGCACTTTGCGTTTTATGCTCGACCTGATAAAATTCTCCATAAACTATTTTTCCGTTTCCTTATACTGTTTTCACAGATATATTACTGTTTAATTAATATTATAATGTATTTCTACATAAAAAACAATTCTCAAATGCAAAAAAATTAAAAATTATGAAAATATTTCTTATTAATTGTTAAGTTTTAACAATTATTTATTGCCTTTTTAAACAAATTACCGATTTTTAAAAATATAGATAATAATATATTGAAATCGGCGGAAAAAAATATTAAAATATACTTGATGCTTTTTAGGACATATTTATTAAATATAAAGAGATGATTGTTAATGTCTATGGGGTTATTCGAGATGTTTAAGGAGGTTGGCGCGGCTGATAAAATCAGCGGCTTTCTAAACAACTCTTCCTTTGATGAACTTATTGAGTTTAATTTAAAAAGCAGAACCTTTGTTAACCCGAACGACGTTTCAAAAAAATATCCGATGCCGCTTGCCGAAGGCACATTTGAGGATATGTATGTAACCTTAACCGAGATTTTGATTCATCCCGATGATAAGCTTGGTTTTTGCATTATGATGAACGAGCTTGAAAAGCGGCTTGACGCGTCGGAAATACCGGGGCTTATTTGCGGCGAATTCCGTTTTTGTCTGCTGTCGGGCAGTTATCACTGGGTCGAGCTTGTGATTGTTTCGGGCGAACGCTTTAATTTGCCGGAAAAGGTTTTCCGTATGTACATTTATGACATTCACAGCAGGAAAACCCGCGAGCTCGGGCTGAGCGACGAACCGATGTCCGCCGGCGATTCAAGAAACGAAATAACCGGACTGCCAAACAAAAGACAGTTTACCAAGGGCGCCTTAAAAATTTTGAAGAACAAGCCTGAACGCTGGTGCGTTATTTCAATAGACATCGAAAATTTTAAGCTGTTTAACGAATGGTACGGTCACAACCGCGGCGACCTTCTTATGACGCAAATCGGTACGGCACTGAGAAAAATCAGCGAGGAAACCGGCGGCGTTGCCGGTTACTTCGGTCAGGATGACTTTTGCCTGATAATACCGTATTATACCGAAAAAATAGAAAAGCTTTACAGCGATATTTCGGCGCTTATTACGGAGCAGGGCAGCGCGATGAGCTTTATGCCCGCGTTCGGCGTTTCGGTAGCGGAGGACGGGGTTAAGCTTAGGGATTTGCTTGACCGCGCTTTTATCGCAACGCGGTTTGCCAAGGAAAGCTATCATAGCAGAATCCGCGTTTATGACAAGGCGATGTTCTCCAAAACGGACAAGGAATACCATATTCTGTCCGACTTTTTCAAAGCAATAAAACAAAATGAGTTTATTTTTTATCTGCAGCCGCAGTGCCGTGCCTCTACCGGCAAAATAGTGGGAGCCGAAGCGCTTACGCGCTGGAAAAAAAGCGACGGCTCGCTTGTTTCTCCGGCTTTGTTTATCCCGGTGCTTGAAAGCCACGGTCTGATTACCGACCTCGATTTATACATTTGGGAAGAGGTTTGCAAATGGATAAGCAGATGCATTGAAAGCGGAATTAAACCGCTGCCTGTTTCGGTAAATGTATCTGTTGTGGATATTATACATACCGACATTGCCTCGGTTTTTGAGGGACTGACGCACAAATACGGAATAAGCCGTGATTTGATTAAAATTGAAATTACCGAATCGGCGTATATGTCAAACACCGAAGATATAAATTCAGCGGTTCAAAGCCTGCGCGAAAAGGGATTTTTGGTTCTTATGGACGACTTCGGAAGCGGATATTCAAGTCTTAATATGCTTAAATCGCTCAGCCTTGACATTGTAAAGCTTGACGCGCAGTTTTTGAGAACCGACAAATCCGACGAGGAAAAAAGTATCCAAATTCTTGAATCCATAACCAATATGACAAAAACTCTCGGACTTCCTATAATCGTTGAGGGCGTTGAAAGCCGCGAGCAAATGGAATTTTTACAGAACATAGGCTGTAGCTATATGCAGGGCTATTATTTTTACAAGCCGATGCCGGCGGATGAGTTCGAAAAGCTTTTGTCCGACAGCAGCAAAATTGACAGCTCGGGAATTAAGCTGAAAACCAACAAGCAGTTCCGCCTGCAGGAGATTTTGGGCGACGCGATATACAGTGACAATATGCTTAACAACATCCTCGGTCCCTGCGCGTTTTATGCCCTGTACGACAACAATGATGTTGACATTGTGCGCTTTAACGAACAGTTTTACGAAGCGGTTGACGTCCCCGACTTTCACGACAGGCTTACCGATATTAAACGTTTTATGCCCGAAAGCGATCACGGCCTTATGGTTAAGCTTTTAAAAGCCGCCGAAAAAGACCGTATGAACGGAGCCACAGGACTGCTGCATTTTTATAAAACGGACGGCACTCTAACAACATTTTTCATGAAGTTTTATTATTTGAGGGACAAAGACGGTGCAAAGCTGTTTTACGGCGCGGTACAGAACATCACAAAGCTTTCCACGCTCGAAAAGCAAATGTCACTCCTTTCAAAATTTTCGCACGATACGGTTATTTTTCTGCGCCGCAAACCAAAAAACGGCGTTGAGTTTTCGGTACTGTTCAACGGACTTGAAAAGCAGCTGGGATTATCACAGCAAACGCTCGAAAGGGAACTGAACAATATGTTCTACAACGAACAAAACAACACTGACAACCATCCCCTGCTAAAGCACAATTTGCTTGACAGCATCACTAATTCACAGTCCTTTGAAGAAACAATCAAGGTAAACGGACCGGATAAAAAAGAACACACTGTTATCCTTTACGGCGATTACATCGTTGACGATACCAAGTAAAAATCATATTTAAGGCATACACCGCAGGCTGTACGGTGCAGCCTTAACAGCCAAGGCCGCCGCTTAACAAAATTAAACGGCGGCTAAAATAATTTATGACAAAACGCAAACTACAGGCAATACCGCATAATTCAGGTGTGCGGATTGCGCAGCAAGATTTTTCGTCAGGTTGTACAAATAAATCAAGGTAAGGCTGTGACGCCTTGCCGAGATTTTTTGGGCAAGCTGACGGAATAATATTCAAGCAAGCCGTGCGCCTTGAATTGTGCGGTGTTGCCTTAATACTATAATCATCTCACAAATTGCCAAGGCGGCAAAAAATACAAAATATATCCAACGACACCGATTAATATTATTGACTTTACCATAACTATATGATATTATATCAATGTAATTATCGGTACTATATTGGTAATATATAAATGGAGTGGTGTATATGAAAAACGGAACTCTCGGGGAGGGTTATAATACTCTTTCAATTGTATATAACGGAAAAATGATGACGAAAGCTGAATTAGTTCTATATTTATTTGACTTAACCGACCTAAAAAGAGAAATTGACGATTTAATGTATAAGATGAGCCATAATGATCCTCGGGAAGATTATTTGAAAAGCCAGTTGAAAAGAAGAGAAGTTATTATGCCTTATATGGAAAAACCCAAAGGATTAGCTGCACTTTCAAAAAGGAAAAAAGAGGAATATCAACGTTGGGTCAATGATGCGCCTCGCAGAGAAGAAGAAAGGAAAAGAAAAGAAGCCGAGGAAACAGCGCGTATCGAAGGAGTCAAAAAAGAACTTGATGCTATAACGAAAGAAGCTTTTGCAAGAATCGGAAGATCGCAGGAAATCGGGAAAAAATACACAGATCTTTTGCTTATGCATGTAATTGCTCCCGAATACCGCACTGATAATATTCCGGAGCTTTTATTAAACTATTTATGGACGGGACGGGCACATACGCTGACTGACGCTATCAATATTTATCACGAAGAAAAATACAGATTAGAAATGCGCGCGATAGCAGAACAGCAGCTTGCGGAAGCTCGCGTGGCACAACAGCGTCAGTTAGATATTGCGTGGCAACAAATGAGGGAGCTAAAGGAACAGCGCGTTTTGCAAGAACGTGCGCTTGAAGCATCTGAAGAAGCAAAAAAAGCCGCGAAAAACGCTGAGTTTATTTCTTATCTTCATTTTTGGGCGGATTACTCATAAAACACACAGAAAGATATAGGTGATTAGAAAATGGGACTTTTTTCAAGAAAAAAAACAGATTTAATGAACTGTACAAATTTGGAAGACTTTTTTCGGCAAATAGACTCCAATACACTAATGCGTAAATTGGATATATGGTTATTGAAGCTTAAGAAAAAAACCTGTGACAGCATATTTCTTTACTACCCCCGCAAAGGCACCAAGGAATGGTTATCTGAGAGCCGTTATAAACTGAACACTAAAGAAAGCTGGAATTGGGTATCTTTTGATCAGAAGGTACCAAAGGCTATTAAACATTCTTCAAAGCCCGACGGTATCACCGCTATGAAGATACTCAGCGAAAGAGCAATCGAAGAGGGCGGCGATATCAGTTATTACATGGTAATTTTAGGTCTGATATATGAGTTCGGAATGGCAGACGATACAGTCCCCGATCAGAGAGAAGCGAACAAATACTATTATATCGCTGAGCAATGCGGATCTAAAATTCTGCCTCTTATCAATTATCTCAGGGGCAGGAACTATACGAACTATAACAGCTTCAAAGACAATTCGGAAGCTTTGTTTTTCAACATTCTGCCGATGTCTTTGAATACTGCGATGCAGCGTGACCCAAAGGTTAAGGAATTCATCAGCGGATTCAATGAAAAGGATCTTATCTGGCTGAAAAAATGCGGCACTATCGGTGTTGCGCATTTAGGATGGTTGGGATATCCCTATAGCAGACTTATGCTTACCAGCCTTATGGCGGATAAAGATCAGTGGTTTGGGGAAGAAAAAGGATTTTTCAGCAAAGAAATCTTTGGCAGTTTTTTCCTTAACTCCGAAGAAATTGAGATTAACAAAATCATTATCGCAAACGATGCAAGACAAGGCGATATATATGCCCAAGCTGCCTGCTTATCCGCCGGATTGAGATATTAATGCATCAAAAATTTAGCCTGAGTAACTCGCAACTACTCAGGCTAAAATAATATATGACAAAACGCAAACTATATTATATAATTAGAATATACTGCCTGTTATACTTTGCCTTGTTCTGGCGCTTTCCGCCGCTCCGGCGGCGTGTGTAAGCGCCGCCGGACAAAGCGTCTCGGAATCCGCGCAATTATACATTCCGCAGCTTCATATAGATACCGAAAACGGAAACGGTACCTCGCTGCAAAAAGAGGACGGTTATGTTAACGCACGGTTTGCGGTTGACGACGGAGAGCAGGAATCCGTTATCATAAAGGTTAGGGGCAACAGCACAGCAATGACCGCGAAAAAATCCTTTACCTTTAAGTTTGACAAAAAGAAGGATCTGTTCGGTATGGGCAAGGGAAAAAAGTGGGTGCTGCTCGCCAACGCCTTTGACCCCACACTGCTGCGCAATTACATAGCGTTTGATTTTGCGCAGGAGCTTGGCATCGCTTACACCTCAAACCAAAAAATTGTTGAGCTTTGGCTTGACGGCAAGTTCCGAGGCTGCTATATTTTAACGGAACCGGTGCAGGAAGGCAAAGACAGAGTTGACATTGATATTGACGGCACCAAGGACTTTATGCTTGAATATGAGCGTTTAAGAACCGACGAAGGCACCACCTACATTACCGCAGGCGGACTGCGCTTTGGAATAAGCGAGCCGGACGAGCCCGGCGACGGACAGGTAAGCTACATAACCGATACAATGAACCGCCTTGCCAATATAATAAATTCAGGCAATGAAAATGAAATAAAAGCCAATATTGACATTGAATCGTTCACAAAGTTTTACGTGCTGAATGAATTCATCAAAACAAACGACTTCAATTTCAGCTCTGTGTTTTTCTACTATAAGGACGGCAGGCTGTACGCCGGTCCGCCTTGGGATTACGATTTGACAATGGGAAATGTTAACAAAGATTTTTCCGCGAACTCGGCGGCTGCTTTTGAAACAGACGGAGAATACATTAACGGCAAGCTGTTTTACGGCAGGCTATGCTCTTATGACTGGTTTATGGACAAGGTTCGCCTTGAATATGAGCACCACTCGCGATACATCCGCAATTTATACGCGGACGGCGGTTTAATTGATAAGCTGGCAGATAATTACAGCGAAGTATTCAGCCGCAATTATAATGAAGCAGGCTGGCAAATCCGCTATTTAATTAACGTTATGATGTATCCGCTGCCGACCTATGAAGAAAACCTTGATTTTCTCAAAAGCTGGTGCGCCGGCCGCGACAAATGGTTGTCGGATTTTTACCGGATTGATACGCTTCCCTACCGTTTGGGCGACTGCGACGGCAACGGCGTTGTTAACATTAACGACGCGACACTCGTTCAAAAACACGCGGCAATGCTGATTACATTTAACAACGAACAAAAAAGCGCCGCTGATATAAACCACGACGGCAAAATAAATATCGGTGACGCCACTTCAATTCAGCGCGCCGCCATTAATTAAAGCGGCACCGCGCAATTAACAGCGAACGCCTTGCCCTTTACAATTCCGTAAAAGCGTCTGAAAATCAGCACCTGCCGATATTTTTCCCGCAAGCTTGACTCAGATAAAAAACAGCAAAAAAAGACCGCCGTTCGGACTTTTTGCGAAACCGTTTGCCGGTAAAAAGTTTAACGTCTTGCCGAGCGTTTAGAAGGAAAACGGAAATTCAGTTTAGCGTAACCTCATTTTCTTCAAACAAGGCTTCGTTAACCTCAAACACGCTTTTATGAGCGTTCATATTTATAATAATAATACTGTCGCGCTTAACTCTCGGATAAAGCGGAGATAAGCCTGCCACCTTTAACAAACTGTTCGTTTCGTTAACGGTTAATCCCATTCCGATTGATAAGCAAATCAGTTTATCTCTCTTTGGCGCGGATTTCAAGCCCGAAAACAGTTGATAGGCATAGTTTTCGTTTAGCTCGGATTTTTTGATAACCTCTGATTTTGAAAGCTGTCTTTCATCAAGTAAATCACAAAGATATTGCGATAAGGATTTGCTAATCATAGAGTCTTTATTAGCTCTCTCATATTCTTCAAAGGTGCTGAAATTCTCAAGTTCTTTCAACAGTTCAGTAGTAGATTTCTGTTTCATTTTCGTAACTCCTGTTTTTTATATTTTCAAATTAATTCTATCATGGTATAATTGAATTATCAACTCTATGGAGAGATAATATGAATTGGATTGATAAAGCAATTAATGAGCAATATCGGCTGATAAAGGTTTTGAAAAACACCGGTCAAAAACAAATTTTCGTTTACGAACACAAACAACTCGGAAAAAGAATTGTTAAGCGCTGTATAAGCGGCACGGGCGATGTTTACGATACTTTAAAAAAACTTTCCCACCCAAACATTGCAAACGTCTATGAGGCTGTTAAGGGTGAAACAGGCATTACTGTATTAGAGGAATATATTGACGGACAGACCGTCGGCGAATACCTATCGGATAATTTCTTCACTGAAAACGGCGTGCGTTCCGTTATACTTTCGTTATGCAAAGCGCTTGGTTTTCTTCACCAACACAAAATCATTCACAAGGATATCAAGCCTGAAAATGTTATGATTGACAACAGCGGAACGGTCAAACTGATTGATTTTGACGCCGCGCGAATATATAAGCTTTACCAAAGCAAGGATACTAAAATTCTCGGCACAACAGGTTACGCCGCTCCCGAGCAGTACGGACTGAACCAAACGGATGAGCGAACGGATATTTACGCGCTGGGAGTTTTGATGAATGTCATGCTTACCGGCGAACCGCCTCAAAGAAAACTATACAGCGGCAGGCTGAAGAACATAATTATTAAATGCACGCAGACTATCCCCGACAAACGTTATCAAAGCGTTTCGAAGCTAAAGAAAGATTTATAAACTGTGCTGTCAGCACAGGACAAAAAAACTGCCCTTGATTATAATAGAATCAAGAGCAGTTTTATGAAAACATTTTCTAAAAGGTAATACTTGCATTTAACAATTATTGTGTATATAATTAAGAAGTAAGAAAGAGGTCGGATAGGAAATGAACACCAAAAAATGCCCAAATTGCGGAAAGGAGCTTCCGGCGGAAGCAGGCTTTTGTCCATATTGTATGGAAAAGTTTAATCTCGAACCGGGCAAAGAAACCGATAATTCAAAAAGTTTGAAAAAGCTGCTGATTATCTGTATCAGTGTGCTTATAGGAATAATCATCATTGTTTCCGGCACAGTTGCTGTGATTACCGTGTTGAATCATTCAGCCCCGGACAATCAGGCTATCAGTGAAACCTCAGCTGTTACAAGCGAGCCGACTGACAAAACAAAAGAAAGCTCCGAGAACGATTCAAAAGGCGAAAGCAAAACCGGGGACAAAACCGTCTCGCTTGATTCAGACAACGGAATAGGTCTTAGAAATATCAAAGTGGATTCTTCTGATATTAAAACCGAAAATCAAAAAATAATCGCTCAGTATTTTGACAATGACTATATTGATATTACAGATTCTAACTATGAATTTCTCGCCCGTTATCCTTCCATTTTTGAAGGCTCACAGATTTGCTTTACGGGTACAGTTCAAAAAATCATAAAATCCAATGATAATGATTATGAAATATTGGTATGGATAGGAAAGAACGAACCGCGGTTCTATTATCGTTCTAATAATACTTTTTCTTACGATACATATAAGGAAAATACAAAGGATAATCTTATTATCATTAAAGGAAATCAAAGTGACGCTCGATTGATTGTGGGCGACGATATTGTCGTGTATGGCAGATATGGTAAAATAGAAACACAAACTATTGACGGCGTTTCATACACAATCCCTACGGCTAACGCGTACAGAACATTTTTCAACACAGGAATAAGCTTACCCAATAAATTTGACGAGAATTTTATAAAAAAGACTGCAAAGGCTTTGTTTGGAGACGACATAGAGGTTAGAAACGCTTCTGATGGCGAGGACTATGATTCAAGTGCAGGAGCTGGAAGATGTAACTTTGAAGACCACCCATTTATGATATGTGAGCCTGAGAATCAATCCAATTCCAAATTCACAAAATACAGATTATATATGAAGCAGGGTGTAGTAGAAGATGCGAAATCAAAATCGAGTGTTTACGGAACGGGCACATCAGTTGACGATTCTAAAATAATCAGAAAAATTGAATTTGCCCCTGATTTTGAGCACTACTTGATTTATACCTTTGATACGGAGCTAAATTCTCTCTCGGTCGGTTATTATGATAAAAACTTTAATAAGGTATGGCAAAGAGATTTTGAGGAAACTGTTAACGGTGTATATGATTACACAGATAAATGTTTCTACATCGTTGCAAACAATGACTTATATATCATTGAAATGAGCACCGGTAAAGATGTTAAAAAGCCAAGCTATGTTGGGGCAAAAAGCGACATAAGAAAAGTCCATGACGGATTGATTATGTTTTCAGAGGAAAAGACCGATTCAGTAATGAAAACAGACCTTAACGGCGATATCGTATGGAAAACTAATATCATGAACGAAAATTATACAGTCCTTACAAGCTCAATCCAGTTTATAAGCGAAAGAATAATAATTTCCAACAATTTTGTGTGCTTTGAGCTTGATTTAAAAACAGGAAAACTGCTGACAACCGGAGAACGTATAAACTAATTCGCAACACAAAAAACAGCCTGAGTAATTAGCAACTACTCAGGCTATTTTTATGTGTTGATTAAAGGGTACTATAAGGGTAAAAAACTCAAAAATCTGCACTTCGGAGGGAAAATTGAGGGAAAAAGTGTTGATTCGGAGATTTTCGTGCAAAAACAAAAACAGCCTAAACCCACTGTTTAAGCTGTTTTCGGATGGTTGCGGGAGAAGGATTTGAACCAACGACCTTCGGGTTATGAGCCCGACGAGCTACCGAACTGCTCTATCCCGCTATATTTAGCTGTGCCGTGCTGT
>ONLA01000055.1 GCA_900318495.1 uncultured Eubacteriales bacterium | reverse complement strand
TTCTTGATAAAGTCGCGCAGGGTTTCGGGCTCGTCGTCGTAGGGAGCGAGCTCGTCAACAACCTTCTGGATTGCCTCAAGAGCGTCGTCGGGAAGCTTGTCGTAGCCGCCCTTTTCGGTGGCGAAAGCCTTAATTTCATTTACACGGTCGTTCATTCTTGCCTTGAGCTGGTGAATGTACTTGGAATCGTTCATATCGGGAACAAAGCCTTCCCAATCCATAATTTCGATGTCGGAGAAGGGACCCCACTTTTTGAATTCAGCCTTGCCCTCAACAATAGCCTCGAGGATTCCGAGGGTGTCCTTGGGCTGAACCTTTTTGCCCATAAAGTCGCCTGTGTTAACAATGTAGCAGTCAACGTTCTTTTCCTCAACAAGCTTCTTAAACTTTGCGTAGTCGTTGGCAAGAGGATAAGTTCTGAACGGATTAGCGTAAGGAACAACAACAAGCTTGTTGGGGTCAACGCCGGGTGCAAGACGCTCGGCGGAGGATCTCTTTGTCGCGAGTGTAGCGCCCATTACCGAAGCAAGCGAAGCGCCCTTGAGCTTAACAACGGGAGGAATTGTGGGATCCTTCATAATCCAGAAGATAGCGTTAACCGGAGCGTCGATTTTGTCAACGCGGTTGGGTGACCAAAGCTTTGACTTAATAGCTCTGCCGTTGCCGTTTCTGATATCCTCGGTAACAATCTGAATCTTGCCGTCCTCGTCAAGAGTAGCGGAACAGTTCTGAACTGTGAGCAGATACTTGTTGTCGGGGCAGCCTGTGGGATAGTCGGCTGTCTTGTCAAAGTAAGTGGGCTCGATAGCGATTGACGCGCAGGTGTCGGTGTTAATGATGAAGGCGTCGTCGTGAAGAACCTTTATATCATACTTGCCGCCGTGCTTTGCGTGTGTAAGGGTTGACTTGCCCGAACCCGAAAGTCCGTAAACGGAAGCAACATACTTGCTGCCGTCGGCAAGGGTGTATTCCTTTTGACCGCCGTGGCATGAAGCGTAGCCGTTGCGGTTAGCCATAGCCCAAACCATTGTAAGCGTACCCTTTTTGTGCTCGCCGAAGTATCTCATACCGAGAATAGCGGCGCAGTTTGTTTCGGTGTTAAAATAGCAAAGGGTTTTCTTTGCGGGATCCGAAAGGCAGTCAAAGCTTACGCCGGGGTTTTCAACGGGAGTCCACTGGGGATCCGAGAAGATGTAGATGTCGGGCTCGTTGCCGTCGCCAATGGGCTTGGATCTTTTGTACATCTTTACATAATTGTCTGACATATACTGGAAGTTGAGCATCCAGTTATACATAATGTTTTCCTCACCCTCGGGAATAAGAAGGTGAACCTTAACCATAAATTCTTCATCAAGACCGGCAAAGCAGGTTGCGTGATAAAGCTTTTTGTAGCGCGCGCTGTAAACAGCGTCCATAACAACCTTGTCAAGAGCCTCGCAGTCAACTCCGGGTTCGCCCGCAATGCGGCGCGCGGTTGCATAACGGCCTGTAATTGCGCCGTCGTTGAACAAAAGAACCTTTGCGTCGGCGTCAAGGCCGAACTCCTCGCCGCGGTAAACGGGCATATCGGTAACAATTGTTCCGGGTGAGTTTTTAGCAAGGTTATAGGCTTCCTTCAGGGTGTTTACCTTAACAACGTTGTTGCCGTAAAAGGCAGCCTCGATGATTGCTCTTGTCTTTGAGAAACCGACTTTACCCTTGCCGATTTCGTTTAACGGATAATAAGCTTTTGTTGACATAAAATCTACTCCTTTATCTATGTACTTGCCGTACCTTGCGGCGCGGCTGTTAATATACAGTTTAATTAAGATAGGTATAAGCCATATACAAGCCTTATTATACCATTATGTACGGTAATTTGCAAGTCAAATAACTCCTGTTCTGAATTATAATTTTGTAAATATTGCAAAAAAGACAGTTTGTTTTTCTAAATTACAATTATAATTGCGTTTTTTTACACCCGTCCTGCAAAAAAACAGTAAAAAACAGGTTTTCCCTATTACCATAAGCAATTCCGCGCAAAAGTTTGTTTAATATCCATAATTGACTAAACCGCGCCGCAGTGTTAAAATAGACGCATACTTTTGTTTTGGAGATATGTTATGATAAAAAATATAAGCGCGCTGGTGCTTTGCGCTGTGCTTTGCCTGTGTGTTTTTGCCGGCTGCTCCGACGACAACAACTCGGAGATTGTCGGAAAGTGGGTTCCCACAACCGTAACTATCGGCAGCAGCACAGTACCGTACAGCGACCTTGTTAAGGAAGGCAGGGAATTCAGCCTTACCTTTGAAAGCAACGGAAAATGCAAAATTATTCTCGGAGGAATTGAAAACGAAGGAGAATTCACCTTCAACGAAACCTCGGTAGACATCAATTACAGCGGTCAGAGTATGAAGCTTGACTACAACAGGGGAGTTTTAACCCTGAACTTAAACTATAACAACGAAACAACCTCATATTTGTTCTCGAAGGTTGTTGAGTAATAAGGGGGAGGCGTTTGCTTCCCCTTTAGTTATGCGCCGGAACCGGAAAAAATACGAATTATTTTTTACCGTAAACACAAATGCATTATAAAAATGATAATACGGTATATAATAATTTATAATGTGCCATTCTGGAACACTGTCTTGAAAAATTCCGCTGAAAATGAGATAATATTATATATATAGTTTACTCACATTATGTTCATATATAGCAAAAAATGTTTGAATGGGGCCAAAGTAATGTTAAGTTTTTATACCGTTTTATCGGTGCTGTGTTGGATGGCTTTGGGCGTGCTGTGTGTTTTGGTGCACGAAAACAGCTGGATACCAAAAAAGGACAAAAACCTTTTCTATCTTACATACGCAGTTCTTGCCGCGTCGCTGTTTGCTGAATGGCTCGGAATCCAACTGAGCGGCAACCCGAACATTCCGACTTGGCTGCTTTCGCTTGTAAAGTGCTTGGATTATATACTTACTCCCGTGGCAGGAGGAGCTGTTGTTGCGCAAATGAAGCTGCGCAACAACTGTTATAAGGCACTGATAGCAGTTCTCGCTTTCAACACAGTATTTCAAATAATCGCCGTCTTCAATCAGTGGATGATAGTAATCGACGAAAACAATAATTATAAGCACGGTTCGATGTATGGCTTTTACATTGGAATTTACACTGTAGTCATTGCACTGACAGCCGCCGAATTTCTGTTGTTCAGCCTGTCATACCGCAAACGTAACCGTGCTTCGATGATTTCGGTTTTTCTGCTGGTAATAACAGGGGTTTTGCTGCAGGAGATATTGGGCAGCGAATACAGAACGGCATATGTCGCGCTGACAATGGGCGTAACGCTGATGTATATTCATTACACGGAATTTTACAAGATGGCTGCGGATGAGCACATACAAAACCAGCGCAAACAGCTGATGAAGGACGTGCTTTGCGGAGTGTTCAGCCGCTACGCTTATGAGAAAGATATTGAGAAGTACAGCAAGGCGAAACAGCTTTCTCCAAGCTTTACGGTGTTTGTGTTTGACATCAACGGACTAAAGGCGGTCAACGATACTATGGGGCATGACGCAGGCGACAAGCTGATTATCGGCGCCGCCAAATGTATAGAAAAGGTTATAGGCAACGCCGGCAGGTGCTACCGAACCGGCGGCGATGAATTTGTAGTATTTACTATCATGGAAAGAAAGCGCGTTGAAGACATCCCCGCACGTTTGGAAAGGGAAACCGCAAGGTGGTCGGAAAACAACCGCGATCTTGTATTGACAATAGCCGCAGGCTATGCGCGTGCAGAGGATTTTCGTGACTATACGGTTGAGGAGCTTGTAAAGAAAGCGGATAAGGCAATGTACGCTTCAAAATCAGAGTATTATCTTGCCACTGCCGATTAATACTAATACCTAATAAAAGTCGTCCTTGCAAGGCGCCAGCCTTGCCGCGTCCTCCGCCTTGTCTTGCGAAAAATATCCTCGCAAAATATAAGTCTACTTTCTATCAGGAATTAGTATAATTTGCCGGTCGTACTGTTCCGTTTATATTTATATATATTTTTTGCCAAACAAAAGGCAGCTCAATTAACTCTCTATGAGTTTTGAGCCGCCTTTTTAGTATTGGATTTTAGCAATAAACGCGTCGCGGATTGCCGCGCGTTACACAGCCTTATGAATCAAATATGAACGGAAATTAAAGATCCGGAAAATACTGAGGAATATAGCCTGTTACTCCGTATTCATCAACTTCAGTCATTTCCTCAATCAGATAGACCGATCTTCCGTCGTTTGAACATTCGATAGGCAGTGTCTGATGTCCTTCACCGTCGGAAAGAATTATGTACTCGGCTCCCTGGTAAAAATCGCTAATCCTATAAATCTCTTGACCAAAATCTGTAGTTGATTCAGGTTTAAGCTCCACGCCCGGCCATTCTCCGGAATATGAACAGTTTTCGTCATAGCTATAAGCATAAACCTTGTCCCAGCCGAGTGAGTTTAAAAACGTAATACCTAAGGACCAACCGTTTTCCAGCGGTTGATATCTAACCTTGCCGTCGCTGTCTGTAATGGTAAAGTCAGATGAAAGACTGTATTTGCCGCCGGCAGGAGAAAAATTACTGATTGCCGCTGTTTGAGCTTCCTTGCCGTCGGAGAAATAAACAACCTGCGCGCCCTTGGGAACCTTTACGTTGTAAATATCAATTCCGTCATCGTTGGTTTCGCGGTCTGTAAGCTTTGTTCCGGGGAAGTCACCGCCGATAGCTTTGCCTTCTCCGTCGCAGGCAAACATATAAACCTCGTTCCACTTAAGCGAGTTGGCAAACTTGAAGCGGGGAGCAACGGCGGGATTTAACTTTTCATAAGTAAGCGGAATATATACACTCGTTCCGAATTCATTTACGTTCTGTTCGCTTTCAAGCAAATAATATCCCGGAGCGCCGCCGTAAATATTGTCTGTCTGCTGTCCGGCGCCGTTGTTGATAACGCATCCTTCAACGCCGTTTTCAAAATAAACTGTATATGTTTCGTAACCGTAATCGCTATATTCAAACTCGGTAAGCTTTTTGCCCGGCCACTCGGCTCCTACAGTGCCTTGGTTGTTAAATTGATAAATGTAAATATCATTCCAACCGAGTGTATTATAAAATTTAAAGCTGCTGTCGGGCTCGGAATAATCGTGATCTTCAGCTACAAACGGAATATATACACTATTGCCGTAGCTGTCTGTAGTTGTTTTATCCTCAATCAAATAATATGCTTGAGTAGTGTCGGTTATAATGTCTGTTTGTTTTCCGGCGTTGTTGTGAATAATAAATCCATCGGCGCCCTCTACCGCGTTAACAGTGAAAACTTCCTCGCCGTAATTGTCGATTTGAGGGTTTTCAAGCTTTTCGCCCGGCCATTCGGCTCCGACAGTGCCGTCGCTGTTATACGCGTAAACGTAAACCTCGTTCCAGAACAGCGAGTTAATAAATCTGAAGCTGCCGTAAACATCCGGGTTTACCCAGTGCGGTTCAGTGTCATATAAAATATATTCGGGCTCTCCGCCGGGGTTGTTATTATAAATTTGATATGACCTTGAGGATTTTTGATTAAGACCTTTAATCGCTTTTGTCCGTTTTTGTCCGTCCTCGCTGACTATGTAAAGACTTGAAATGTCCTCGGGCACCAAAAGGTCATATTCCGGATCGCCTAATAAAGCTTTTCCGGGATAATTATGCTTTACATCCGTAAGAATACTGCCGTGGCTGTCCAGCACAACCGCGGTAAAATTGCCCCAGCCTAAGGAATCGGTGATTTTGTAGGTGTAAACATCAAGAACCCTGCCGTCCTTTTTAGCGTGTCCGCACACACTGTCCTTGCGGTAAACATCGGCGCAGTAGTTTTGAATAAGCGTCGCGTCGCCGATTTTAACCTCGCCGTTTTGGTCTGCGTCAGCCGCGTCAAGGGCTGTGTCGCCAAGCTCCTTAGCGTTAGCAAGCCAGCGCTGAATCTCGGTAACGTCGCTGATGTTTACCTTTCCGTCGCTGTTAACATCTCCGATAATGAACCGGCTTTGCGGATCGGGCATTGCGGCAGCCGACGCCGTCAAAGCCGAAGCGCTGCCGACGGTCAGAACCGAAGCGAGCAGCAGTGACGTAAGCTTGAATACTTTTCTCATAAAATTACCTCCATATATAAAGCTAAGGCACCGCCGCGCGTTACACGGCGCGCGCCTTGCAAAATTGCCCTAATTTAATTATATTACGAAAGTTTGTATTTTGAAATTGGTATAATTTCCAATAAACGATATTTGCTTTTGTACACTTTGCTTAATTATTGATTAATAACAATCAGATGTCATAAAATAATGCTTTTGGCAATGCCAAACAATTCAGCGTCGCAAACCGCGCAGCGTTTACTTATATATAATTTGACAGCGTTTTTAAAATTAGCTTTCACGTTGATATTTGCCTTTGTTTTCAACAAACCGCGGTATTACCGTCTAAACCGTTGACAAGCTTAAACAACCGTATGATTGATTTTTGGTGCCGCCTCAAATTATAATGATTAAAGAACCACAACGTAATTTTTCACAAAAGTGATTATCTTGAGATTATCTTCAGATAACCGGTTTATAATCCGAACATAAGATAAACACTTACTGTAATTGAGGAGGAATTCAAAATGAAAAAAAGAACACTTGGCATTGTTTTAGCTTTATCGGCGGTCATTTCAACTGTATCCGCGTCGGGTTTAACAGCTTCTGCCGCGGAAGCTTTGCCGGACAAGGTGGATTTAAGGGATTATAACGGAATAAATTATGTAACGCCGCCCAAGCTTCAAAATCCTTTCGGCACCTGCTGGGCATTCGGCGCCGCCGGAGCGGCTGAAAGCTCCTATCTTTTCGCGAACAGCTTAGGCGTTGCCGCCGGGGAACAGAACAACAACATCAATTTTTCGGAAAAGCAGATTGTGTGGTTTTTGTACCACGGCATTACCGCAGATGATGTGGTTAAAGGCAAGGTAAGGAGCTCTCAGGTAGGAGAAGGCTATGATCTTGAGGGCGCTGACAAAGAATACATAAACGCCTGCTATAATTTCGGCGGTTCGGGAGCAAATACGTTTAACTTTTTTGCCTCAGGGTTTGGTCCCGTTGACGAAAGCGTCGCGGTAAACGGCGATTATCCTTATACCTACAACGGCATAAACAAGTTTCGTTCCGATACAGACAGCGGTTATTCGGCTGATGACAACTGGTCAATTCCGGTTAACGCCCGGTACCGCAGCAATTCAACCGCTAACGCCGCTCTCAGAAGCTGCAATCTTCTTCCCTCTCCCTCAACAAGGGACGCTCAGGACAACTATGTTTTCAGCGAAGAAAATCTTAATGTTCTGAAATCCGAGCTTGCGCACGGACGCGCGATAACAATCGGCGCGGCATTTGAAGATTACCTGCGCCGCGACACCTGGTCTATGTACAACTGCAAAAATCTTATGGCAAATCACGAGGTTACAATCGTAGGATACGACGACAGTTATCCGAAAGAAAACTTCACAAGGTATTTCAAATCGGGAAAGGAAGTCAAGGGAACAACTCCGCCTGCCGACGGAGCGTTTATCGTTAAAAACTGGCAGGGCTCTCTTACCGAGGAGGACAAGGCTACCGCAAAGCCGAACAATTACGGCGGCGAAATTTATGACAATCCAAACGCCGGCAAGTGGGGAATTAACGACAGCGGATATTTTTACCTGTCATATTATGACCACAGCATTGAAACCCCGGCAAGCTTTGAATTTGACAGCAGCGATTCCGTAAAATACACTAACCCAAACTATGACCAGTATAATTTACTTATGACAAGCTTTTACGACTCCGCGGCTTATGACACAGAAACAAAAATGGCTAACATTTTTGACGCCGAGGAGGATGAATATCTTTACAGAATCGCCTATTATACCAATGAGCCGGACGCAACGGCGGATTATAAAATCTACAAGAACATTAAGGACGGCAATCCCGAATCGGGCATGCTGCTTGAACAAGGAAGCATAAACCACAAGTTCGGCGGTTATCATAACATTGACCTCAAGGGAGAGTATTTCCTTAAAGAAAACGAAACCTACTCGGTTGTTTTGACTGTTCATTACACAAATAACGGAGAAAAGGTCTACAAGGACACTGTTCCGTTCGCGACAAATATGTTCGACGGAGAGCACAGAACCGAGGTAAAGGGAATTGTAAACGCAGGTGAAAGTTATCTTTACAGCGACGGAAAATGGAACGACGTTGCGGACGTAAAAGAAGATATTATTGAACGTGTGTATGAAAACAGTAAAAACGCTACCGGCTTAATGCAAAAGATGATGGAAATGAATCCCGACGGCAAAGACGGTGTTTCAATCGACAATTATCCGATTAAGGCTTTGCTCGCGCCTGCCCCGGCTCACGGTAATCAGACAATCACCGGCGACGTAAACGGCGACGGCAGTGTAACTATCGACGACGCGACCAAAATCCAGAAATTCCTCGCGAAGTCCGAAAGCTTAACACCGGCACAGCAAAAGGCCGCCGACACAAACGGCGACGGCATGGTATCGGTTAATGATGTAACCTGTATTCAGAAGTATCTTGCGGGTCATAACTCCGGAACCGGAAAAACCGGAAAAGCCGTTTAATATTCAAAGCATCCTCATAAGCAAAGCAGAGACTGACTTTTTGTCAGCCTCTGTTTTGTTTAAATATACCGGTGTGACGGACTAAACAAACTCCCTTAGCTCCTTTATGTGCTCCTCCTCGGTGTCGAGCATTTTTTTGGCAAGCAATGTAATGTTGGGGTTCGCGCGGTCATAATCGCGCAGGTTACGTACCATTTTGTTAACACCCATTGTATTGCCCTTAATCATCATTTCGGCAATGTGCGAGGACGAAGCGTCGCGCTGCAAATCGCGCTGAGCGGCAATTCTTGTCATGGTTTTCGCGACAGGGTTGATGTGGCGCGCCTCAACTCCGCGGCTTTTAAGCATACTGTTGGCGGCGCTGTAAAGCTTGCCGTAGCGCACAAGCTGGCTGCAAAGCACGCTGTCAACCGCCTTGTGCTTGACACGCCTTCGCACGCTTGTAATTCCCTGACAGCCCATTTCGGCATTTTGCAAAATACAGTTTAACATATCAATATCGTTCATAAAATCACCTCTGCTATAAGTGTTGGCAAAAAAATTGCCTTTATACGGTTGAAACAAAAATGATTTTATGAGATAATAGCACCATAGTACAGTCAGCGCCGCTCAATTCACGGCGCGCCTTGTTATACTAATACCTAATAAAAAATTGAAAGGATGATTGCTTTGACCGTACCGGAAAAGCTTCACAATGTTTATTTTCCGTATCCCAAGCTGCCGCCCAGACGCGTAAGGGTTTATGTTCCCGAGCACGAGGAGGGCGAAACTATGCCCGTAATTTATATGACCGACGGTCAAAACCTGTTTTACGAGGACGAGTCCGTCTGGGGCTGCTGGAGGGTTATTGATACCGTAAAACAATCGGCTGAAAAGGGCGTCGGCAAGGTTGTGATTGTCGGAATTGACAACGGCGGCGAAAACCGCGACAACGAGCTTACGCCGGCGTCAATCGGCGAAGTTATCGCCGCGAACGAAATGGACAACTTCACCGAGCCTCTCGGCGAGCAGTTCGACAGCTTTGTTGTCAACACTGTACTGCCCCATGTTGAGCAGCATTTTCCCGTAAAAAAGGGCAAGGAATACACCGCGTTCTGCGGAAGCTCCTCGGGAGGGCTGCAAAGCTTTTTCACCTGCATTGAACATCCCGATTTGTTCAGAGTTGCCGGCGTGTTTTCTCCCGCATTTATGCTTTACTCGGCTCAAAGCTGGACAAGCTGGCTGCAAAGCAAGCTAAAGGACGATATGCCGTATCTGTACATTTACACAGGCAGCGGCGATCCGCTGGAGCAAAGAATATTCTTCAGCACCGAGCTGGTTTACGAAATTCTCAACGCTGTAGGATACCCGTATGAGCAGATGAACGAGGTCGTACTGTTTGAAAACGGACACAACGAAAAAGCGTGGGAGGTTATCTTTAAGGATTTTGTATACACCTTCCTCGACGGAATCGAAGAATAGTCCTTCTGACACGGCAAAACAAAAGGGAGGTGACCTGCACCTCCCGGAAAATTGTATTGTTTATAAAGCAGCGGAACGGCAAAATGTTGTTCCCTGTGCCCTTACGGCTTTTAAGGCAACACCGCACAATCCGCAGGCAAAAATATTAAACAATAATCTCGCCGTCAACTGTGCCGGCAAGACCTGCCGCGTTAGATTCATCGGTGTCAATGTGCATAGCGGGAGCGTATTTGGGGCTTACGCGGATAACTACGTCGCCGAAAATTGTCTCTCTGCCTGTGCCTTCGCCAACCTTAACCGAAACAATCTGCTGATCCTTAAAGCCGTTTTCCTCGGCTGTTTTGGGGTCAAAGTGGATGTGTCTTTTCGCGGCGATAACGCCCTGAGCAATCTCAACCTCACCGTTGGGGCCTACAAGCTTGCAGCCGGGTGTGCCGTCAACCTTACCGGATTCTCTTATGGGGGCAACCAAGCCGAGCTTTCTCGCGTCGGTAAGACTTACTTCAACCTGATCCTCGGGTCTTTCGGGTCCGAGGATAGACATCTTCATTTCGCCTCTGGGGCCTACAACGGTAACCTTCTCGGCACAGGCAAACTGACCGGGCTGTGAAAGGTCTTTTTTGTTGGTAAGCTGATAATCCTTGCCGTAAAGAACGTCGAGTGTTTCTCTGCAAACATGAACGTGATGAGCAGAGGTTTCTACCATAATTTTCATAATGTTATACCACCATTCATAATTTTTCCGTGTGTCACGGAGTTGTTATTTATATTTTACTACGATTAAATAATATTTTCAACCGTATAAAAGAAATTTGTCATTTTTGAGGGTGAAAAAATGTACAGCAATTGGGAAGAATTAACCGCCGCCTGCAAAGACTGCCAAAGATGTGAGCTTTGCAAAACACGGCACAATGTTGTTTCGGGAGTGGGTAATCCGGATTCCGAGGTTATGTTTATCGGCGAAGGTCCCGGCGAAAACGAGGATTTGCAGGGAGAACCGTTTGTCGGAAAGGCAGGAATCTTGCTTGACAAAATGCTTTGCGCCATAGATCTCGACCGCAGCTCAAACATTTACATAACAAACATAGTTAAGTGCCGTCCTCCCCGCAACCGCGACCCAAAGCCCGAGGAGCAGGAGCTGTGCATCGGCTGGCTTCGCAACCAGACCGCGCTTATCCGCCCGAAAATAATTGTATGCCTGGGACGGATTGCCGCCTGCAGAATAATCAAGCCCGACTTTAAAATTACGCGCGAGCACGGAATGTGGTTTGAAAAGAACGGCGTTTATATGACAGCTATGTTCCATCCGGCGGCTGTTTTGCGCGATCCGCGCCGCAAGCCCGAGGCGTTTGCCGATTTTCTCGCGCTTCGCGCCAAGATAAACGAAATCTGCGAATATACATATAAGTCAACTGCGTTTTCAAGCACCGGGGAAATGAAATAAAAGTATATGAAAATTATGTGAATTTAATTGACATTTAGTGTAAAATATTCTAAAATAGAATTTAGCGAACAAGAGCTTGTATAATACTTGTATAATA
>ONLA01000056.1 GCA_900318495.1 uncultured Eubacteriales bacterium | reverse complement strand
ACGGCAATGCGCGCGTGACATTGCCAGAAAGCCAAATCAGGAAAACGATATACAGGAAACATACGATGAACTGATTGCAGAGTGCGACGAACGGATTGAAGGGCTTGAAAATCAAATTAAAATGACCTACGACAAGCACAACACCGTTGTCAGCGCAAACCGGACGGCACAGCTTGCGATTGACTTATTCGACGAGATACTGAACAAGGAAAAGCTGGAGAAAAACGACCTTGAACTGCTGATTGAAAAAATAACGGTTTACGAAGACCACATTCATATCAAGCTAAAAGACGACATCGACCACATTCTGCACATGGGTAGCGCCAATCTTGAAAAAGAGCAAAATCAGCAAAGTAAAAACACAAAGGATAAGAAGTTTGCTGTCCGTGTTATCAGTGACGGCGACCCGCTGGAGATTTACACGGCTACGGACGGGGAGGTTATTTTTAAAAAATACTCGCCGGTTGGCGAGCTGAGCGAATTTGCCGGACAATACGCGGATGTAATTTCACGGATCAGCTCGATGCCGACTTTGATTTGCGACACCGATCACGTAATTGCCGCCGCGGGAATTTCGAAGCGTGAATTTTTGGAGCGCCGCGTCAGCCCTATTTTGGACAGCTATATGTCCGGGCGCAAAAGCTACGCCGCCACTCAGCAAACCTTCGGCGACGTTCTTCCTATTGAGGGCGTTCAAAACTGCGCCGCTGTGATTTATCCGATTATTTCATCGGGCGATGTTATGGGCGCGGTTGTTATGCTAAGCGGCGAGGAACTTAAAATTCCGACCTCTGCCGAAATCAAGCTTGCTCAAAGCGCCGCGGCTTTTTTGGGCAAACAAATGGAAAATTAGTGCCGGTGGGCACTTTCGAGCGCCTATATAAAGGCTTTATTTTTCGGTCAGCTTCATCAACGGCGCTGTTTTTCGTTGCGGTTTCACTGAAAGCGCAACTTGCCGGCGGGCACTTTCGAGCGCCTATATAAAGGCTTTATTTTTCGGTCAGCTTCATCAACGGCGCTGTTTTTTCGTTGTGGTTCCTTGAAAACACCATATGCCGGCGGGCACAAAAAGGACAGGCTCAACAACTCATTTCGAGTTTTGAGCCTGCCCTCATTTTATTGCAGTATTAGCGGAAAATCAAATTTCCGTTCAGCTTAATTGTTTAAGCCCAGGGGATGGGAGTATAAACCAACGCGCCGAATTCATTGTATGAAGTTTTTGAACCGTCTACATAGTATCCGCCGCCGCCCGGAGCGAAGTCGGTAATGTTGTCGGTCTGCTTGCCGTTACCGTTTACAATTACGCCTACCGCGCCTTCGGGAACGTTGATTGTGTAAACCATCTGACCGTAGTCGTTGGGTGAACCCTGAACGCCTGCCTGTCCCGGCCATTCGCCTGTGAGGGCGTTGCCATCGGCATCCCAAGCGTAGAGGTGAATATCGCCCCAGCCGAGTGCGTCGGAGAACAGGAAGCTTCCGCCGTCTGAAATTTCTCCGCCGTTATCCCACGGAATCGGAACATAAACTGTCGAACCAAACTCGTTTACCGATGTTTTGGAAGCTGATACATAGTATCCGCCGCCGCCGGGATTGAAGTCGGTGATGTTGTCGGTCTGCTGACCGTTACCGTTTACAATTACGCCAACCGCGCCTGCGGGAACGTTAATTGTGTAAACCATTTCGCCGTAATCGTTGGGAGCGCCTTCAACGCCTGCCTGTCCGGGCCATTCGCCTGTAAGAGCGTTGCCATCGGCATCCCAAGCGTAGAGGTGAATGTCGCCCCAACCGAGAGCGTCGGAGAACTGGAAGCTTGCGCTTTCGCCGATCGGGTCTGTATAAGGCTCGGTATACGGTTCGGGCTCGGTGTAAGGCTCGGGCTCAGTATAGGGCTCGGGCTCGGTGTAAGGCTGAGGATTGGTGGGTTCGGTGGGAGCCTGTGTGGGATCGGGATCGCCTGTGTATCTGCCAACCTTGCCTGAGTCAGGATAGCTTGCGATATACTTCTGAATAAGGGTTGAGTCCTTGATTGTAACAAAGCCGTCGCCGTTGCAGTCAGCCGCAATCTGAGCTGTAGCCGAAAGTGTAACAATCTTGCCAACCGCTCTCTGAATGAGAGTAGCGTCATCTACCTTTACTCTGCCGTCGAGGTTTACGTCGCCGATAAGAACACGGTCAACGGGAACTGTGGGCTGTGTGGGCTGAGTTACTGTGGGCTGTGTGGGCTGTGTGGGCTGTGTAACAGTAGGATCTGTGGGCTTTGTTTCTGTAGGCTGTGTGGGCTGTGTAACGGTGGGATCCGTAGGCTGTGTGGGCTGTGTGGGTGTTTCTGACGCGCCGTACAGATATACAACGTTAACAACGCCTGCCTGATAATTGCCTGTCGCGTTCGGAGGAGCCGTTACGTCGGTTCTGCCCGAAAGCGCTGTTGTTGTGTAGCTTTCGTTGCTTGTTACCTTGGTCTTGTTCGCGGTAACATCTGAGCTGATCTGCTTACCTGTGTTAATGTCAATGTGGCTTGTAACGATGGTTGAGTTGAAGGTTACAACCTTGTTCTGAATCCAAACCTCGCCGCTTGCAAGGTAACCGGGCTGGTTCTCGCCGGGTTCCTGGCCTACGCCGGTCTTGGGATGGAACATTACATAGAGGCTGGGCTTGTTGATTGTTGTTTTGAGCCAGCCGGAGCCTTCGTTTGACATTACGGGCGAGGTTGTCCATGTGCCGGTAACTTCGCCGTTGTCGTCATAACCGTAGCAAACTACGTTGGACCAGTTGTTGGAATTGTAGTAGTGAACGGTTGTGGATGTGGTTGAAATGGGCTTGTAAACAAAGTTAAGTGTTAAGTCGTCGCCTGTGAAGGTGCCTGAGCTCTTTGCCGGATACTTTGTTGTGTCAAGCTGATAGCCCTGGATTGCGGGCGCGGAATAACCGTAGGTCTGTCCTGCCTTATACTTTGTTTTTTCAGCGTCCTTAAGAGCCTTGCCGGACTGGTCAACATAGTTAACGTTGATGTAACCGGAGGGAACTCCGCTGTCGGCATAGGTAAAGGTTACCGTGTACTTGCCGTCCGCTTCAACCTTGCCTGTTGTAGCGCCTTCTGTCTTTGTAAGGTTGTAGTCAAAGAGAAGGGTTGTGTCGGGAAGCGCGCGGTATGTGCTTCCTGCTCTGTATTTGGATGTGCTTGTCTTGAGCACGTTGCCCTTGCTGTCAACATGGTTAACGGTGAGAGAACCGAAGCTTTCGTTGAGCTTTAAGTTGCCGAAGCTTGCGCTGTCTACCAATACAACTACGCTTCTTGCGGGAACAGAATAGGTCGAGCCGCTAACTGTGCCCAGCGACTTAACGCCTGCGGTGGTGTTATTGCCGACGATTGTCCAGTTGGAGCTTCCGAGGTTGATGTTGTAGGAAGCGCTCGCGTGGGAGTTAACCAGAACAGCCAGCTTGTTCCACTCGCCTGCCGTGTTGTTTGAATAGGTGTAGCCGATTACATAACCGTAAGAGGATGTAAACGACGGATTCTTAAAGCTTGCGCCCTTGAGCGGTGAATAGTTCTTTCTGATTTGGAGCATACCTTTATAGAAGTTAGCCAGGCTTGAAAGGTTCTTAATGCGGTTCCAGTCAATCTGGTTGACGTCGTCGCTCGCGTTATAGCTGTTGTGGTCGCCCTTCTTGGTACGTCCGAACTCGGAGCCTGCCGTCATAAACGGTATGCCCTGGGAGGTCAGCATCAGCGCCATTGCTATTCGCACCTGGTTTTGCGTCGCGAGCGTGGTGCCTGTGTAGGAGGTTGAGCCGCTCGCCTTTGTCAGCTGATCCCATAGTATGTAGTTATCGTGGCAGTCGCCGTAAACAACCGCCTGGGAAGGCGCTTTCGGACTTGCCGCCGAATAAACCTTACCCTGAACGCCTAAAACTACGTTGCTTGATTTTGTTTCGTCGCCCTGCAAATAGCCCTTTACAAAGCTTGCGGAACCGGGGTCGTTGTTACCTCTGAGTGAATCACGGAAACGGTCGCCGAACGCGCCTACGCGTGAATCAAGGCGTGAAAGACCTGTGCCCTGATAGCTGTAGATAGAATCGGGGTTAAGGGTTGTGCCGCCTGTCCATGCCTCGCCGTACATCAGGATTTGCTTGCCTGATTTGCCGGAGGACATATTGGCTGTTACGCCGTCAAGAGCTGTACGGATGTTGTTCATTGTGGTAACATCGTGCAAGCCCATAAGGTCAAAACGGAAGCCGTCGATATGATATTCCTCAGCCCAGTACTTACAGGACTCAATCATATACTTTCTGTACATCTTCTTGTCGGAAGCTGTTTCGTTGCCGCAGCCCGAGCCGTTAGAGAATGAATTTGAGGAGTTCATTCTGAAGTAGTAGCCGGGAGCTGTTTTTTCAAAGCAGGATCCGCCGCTTGAATAGGTGTGGTTGTAAACAACGTCCATTACAACCGAAATACCTCTGTCGTGCAGAGCCTGAATCATTTGCTTGAATTCCTTAATTCTTACGTTACCGTCGTAAGCGTTTGAGGAATAGCTGCCCTCGGGAACGTTGTAGTTAACGGGATCGTAACCCCAGTTACGGTTGCTCGAGGAGCCGCCCTTTACTTCGTCAACAGAGCCGAAGTCGTATGAGGGCATAATCTGAACGCAGTTGATGCCTGATTCAACAAGATAGTCAACGGCTGTTGAAACCGCGCCTGCCTTGCCGCTGAGGGTTGTGCCGCCCTCGGTAAAGCCGAGGTACTTGCCCTTGTTGTCCTCACTGACGCCGGACGTCTGGGAAATTGAGAAGTCGCGTACGTGAACCTCCCAAACAACAGCTTCCTGAGCGCCGTTAAACAAAACGTGATTGTCGGAGCTCCAGCCTTCGGGGTCGGTGGAATCGAGGTCTACTACCATTGAACGGTTGCCGTTAACGCCGACAGCCTTTGAGTAAACGTCCTGGGTTTCGTTTGTGGAGCCCTTAACGTTTACAAGGTAAGTGTAGTAAACGTTTTTGTAGTCGCCGTTAAGAGTAAGCGACCACACGCCTGTGGTTGAGTTTTTGGTCATTGCGTGCTCGCCCAGCGATTTTGCGCCCTTTTCGCCGTCGGAACCGGTGGCATACAGCTTAACCTTAACCGATGACGCGTCGGGCGACCATGTCTTCCACGTTGTGGACGACTTGCTGTAGGTCGAGCCGAGGTCTTTTTCGTTATACGCCGCGCTTGCCTGGGTTTCAAGGTAATTCTGGTTACTGTAAGCGCCTGTTGCTTCTGGCGCGGTCGCCGCGGATGCCGCGAACGACGAGGAACCGGTTACCATTAAAGCGGAAAGCAGCAGTGATAACGTTCTTTTGAATTTCACATATATCACTCCTAAACAGCCCTTTTTGTCAAGGGTATAAATTCCATATAATAATCAAATATGGTTATTTTTATTTTATCAAATTCAGCATTAATTATATTTCTATATCGGAATAATTGTTTTCCGTAACCTACAAATTTTGCCCTGCCTTTTTGTGTATTATGTATAAGTGCTTTTCAAATTAGATTTTACGGCAAATTATCAGACAAAAAACTGCCTGAACAAAGCCTGACGGCAATAACCTTACCCCCGGCTCAAATTTATTTACAAGCCTGCAAAATAGTATCAAAACAATGTCAGACCGTACGACAAAATTACAAAAGTTTCACTTGACTTTGCGCAATTCAGTATATATCATAGGTTGTGAAGAATTTTCACAACCAGAGGGAGATTAATGACGGAGTACGTAGTAACCGAAGACGAAAATTCCCCGCCGGGCGGCTACGGAATCGCGGCGTTTATCGGCAAGGCGCCCGTAAAAAACATACCCGGCGTATTTGTGTCAAGGGCGGACGCCGAAGCCGCCGCGGATTTGTTAAACGGGCTTGGTGTAGAGCTTTGCCATATGGAGGATATTATTGAGGATTACTTAACAGATTTTTCATTATAACATAAATACAAGGTGTTTACCGTCGCTCCTGCCGCAAAGCGGCAAATCGGGGCGGCAATAAATATAAATTACGCGTAAGAATATCAAAAAACATCACCTGTGTATTTTCAAACTGACGTAAATATGGTATAATTTACGCGGTGATATTTATGATTTGTAACATTTGTCCGAGGCAATGCTCGGCATACCGCACCGAACACACCGGCGAAGGCTTTTGCAAAATGGGGACGCTGCCGGTTGTCGCCAGGGTTGCGCCGCATTTCGGCGAGGAACCGTGCGTAAGCGGAACGCGCGGCAGCGGAACCGTGTTTTTTTCGGGCTGCACGATGAAGTGCAAATTTTGTCAGAATTATGAGATTTCAACGCTTTGCAAGGGCACCGTGCTTACAATTTCGGAGCTTGCCGACTGCTACAAAAGGCTTGAGGACGCAGGATGCCACAACATTAACCTTGTGACCGCCGACCATTTTGTTCCGGCGGTGGTAAAAAGCTTTGAGCTTTACAAGCCTAAAATACCGGTGGTTTACAACTGCGGCGGCTACACCTCGCCCACAGTCTTAGATATGCTCAGCGGAATTGTGGACGTATACCTTCCCGATTTTAAATACAGCGACGACAGGCTCGCGGTACAGCTTTCACAGGCTCCGGATTATGTGCGAACCGCGTCGGCGGCTGTTCAGGAGATGGTTTTTCAAACAGGCCTGCCCGAGTTTGACGGCGACGGAATAATTCAAAAGGGCGTAATCGTGCGCCATCTTGTTCTGCCTTCCCACACGCGCAACAGCATTGGAGTGATTGACATTGTGCGCAGGCTGTTTCCAAATCAGGTTATGTTCAGCCTGATGTGCCAGTATGTTCCGTGGGGCGAAGCCAAAAACGACAAAAAGCTGAACCGCAAAATAACCAAGCGCGAATACGACAAGGTAAAGCGCGAGCTGTTTTTAAGCGGACTCGACGGCTTTACCCAAGACCTTTCCTCGGCAAGTGAGGATTATATTCCCGACTGGGATTTTTGATTTATACTATTTCCTGATAAAACACTTTAGGCAATACCGCATAATTCAGGTGTGCGGTGTTGCCTTAAATTCACAATTCAAAATTTTGCTCATATAATTAGCTCTTGCGCACAGTGTTACCGCTTAAAATTGAGGATGATTTCGTCGTGCGGATTTTTGTACCGGGTCAGCTTAACTCCGGCGGAAGCGAGCATACGCTTTGAAGCAACGGTCTGAGGCGAATCGGCGTACTTGTCGTAAAGGTACACGACCTCGCTTATTCCCGACTGGATAATCGCCTTGGCGCACTCGTTGCACGGAAACAGGTCAACATACAGCCTTGCGCCGTGCAAATCCTTTCCGCTCGCGTTCAAAATGGCGTTAAGCTCGGCGTGAACCACATAGCTGTACTTGGTGTCGCTGCCGGTGCGTTCCCACGAATAGTCGTCGTCGGAACAGCCGTAGGGAAAGCCGTTGTAGCCGGTTGAAAGAATTATGTTGTTTTCATCGACGATACACGCGCCGACCTGGGTGTTGGGGTCCTTGCTGCGCTTTGCCGCAAGCAGTGCCACGCCCATAAAAAACTCGTCCCATGAAATATAGCCGCTGCGTTTCATTATTATACCTCCGTATACTCAGAGCAAAAGCGAAGCCCACTGCGCTTCCTTAAAGCCCGTAATAATTTCGTTTTCGGTTACAACAAGCGGACGCTTAACAAGCATTCCGTCGCC
>ONLA01000063.1 GCA_900318495.1 uncultured Eubacteriales bacterium | reverse complement strand
CCGGGCATTGCCAGATAATACTTGTAAGTATCTACACCCGCCGAAGGGGTATACTTACTATGGTCAGTTTTTAGCGCTCCCGCGCTTACAATGCCGACGCTCATAACAGTAATGATTATTGACGCCGCCAAAATTAGCGATAGAGCCCGTTTGGCTTTTTTCATAAAATTTACCTCCTTAGTATTATTTTTTACTACATTATACCATTAATATACATACACTTACAAGTAGAAATATCGGCGCTGTATTTGTGCATTTTAACAACGAAACAGGGACAGCCGTTAAGCCGTCCCCGTTGATTATAATTGTTTTGTTTTACACAGCGATAAAAATAATATATTTGTCATAGCCGTCCCAGCCGGAGGTGTAGCGCGCGAGCAATGCCGCGTCCATACCGTTTACCTTGCCGTCGCGGTTAATGTCGGCGGCGTCCATATTTACAATCCTGCTTTCGTAGCCTTCCCATCCGGAGGTATAACGCGAAAGAATTGCAGCGTCGGAGCCGTTAACACTGCCGTCGCCGTTAACATCGCCGACGGTATAGCCCTGTTCGGGCTCGGGCTTGTCGTAAATTACAGCGATTGAGCCTGCCTTTACCATGCCTGACATCCTGCCGCCGGAAACAGTGAAGGTTGTTCCGCTTACCTCGTCGGTATATGTGCCGTCCGCAACAGTGGTTGAGTTGTCAACAATAAAATCGTTCGGCGAAGAATTGATTATTACCGCGCCCTTTGTTCCCCTTTGAACCATAAGAACCGAGGTGTTGGTTTTGCCGCTGCTGTCTTTAAGATTCAAGCGTCTTACAGGCTCGCCGACAAGCGCGTTTCTAAAGTGGTTAACCGCCGCAACCTCGGCGCTCATATAGTTTCCGTCGCCTCTTGCGCCGATTACGTTGTCACCCCACGGCTTTGAAGCGGTGCTGTTGTTTGGACGGCTGAAAAACAGCGGAGTTGTGTCGCCGCCGGCGCCGATTACAGCCCAGCCGTATTTTACCATTTGATTGCTGATTGTTTTGTATGAACCGTCGGCGTAGTTATCGTGGGATTCAACCCATGTAACAAGCTTTGACTTATCAACATCGTTAACGGCAAAGTTACCGGCAGCCTTTAACTTTAATGTACCTGCCGCAAGCTCGGCGCGAAGGTTTTTGCCGTAATTGGAGGCGGTCACGTTCATAAGCTTTGCGTAAGCCTCAATTCTTTCACCGTCACCCTGCAAAACCTCGCCGTACTGGAACTCAGCGCCGTTGTTGAGGATAACGTTCCAAAAGTCACCGGCAAAATTATGTCCGTCAACCGGGGTGTCGTCGTTAAGCTCAATGTGCTTGGCGGCGTCAAAGCGGAAGCCGTCAGCTCCTGCCGCAAGACACTCCTTGAGGTAATTGAGTATTACCTGCTGAACATTGGGATTCTGTGTATTGAGATCATAAAGTCCCGTGAGCTTGCCCTGGGTAACCTGATAGCGGTTGCTCCAGCTTTCGATTTCTACCCTTGGATGAAACGCTTCGCCGGGTATATTCTTAACGTCGTCTGAAATTGCATTGAAGTCAGAAGTACAGTGGTTTACAACCGCGTCTACAATTACCTTTAAGCCGAGCTTGTGGGCTTCGCTGCACATAGCCTTGAATTCATCGAGCGTTCCAAGCTGATAGTTGCCGATTTTGTAGTTTGTGGGCTGATACTGATAGTACCATTTTCCGTTGCCGTAAAGCTGCATACCTCCGTTTTCTCCGACAACCACCTCGTTAATCGGCGAGGTCTGAATTGCGGAAAACCCTGCTTCGGCAATTGAATTAAGGTTTTCTTTGATGGTGTTGAACGACCAGCACCAGGTATGCAAAATCGCACCGTCACTGATGTTCGCGGTTAAACCGTATTTGTTGGCCGACGCTTCGGATTTTTCAGGTGTTTGCGCCGCGCCTGCCGAAGCCGCAAAGGCTGACAAAAGCATACAAACAGCCAAAAGAACTGCCGTCTGTTTTTTGAATAAACGTTTCATTGAAATCCTCCCTGTAACTTTGGGGCTTGTTTAATAAATGACGGAAAAAGCTCTGTCAGTTGGGCGTTTTGTCTATTATTAAACAAGTCCTAATTATAACAATTTAATATTATCATAATACAGATTACAAAATCAACAGGTAAATAAAAGTTTTTCTAAAAAAACAAGGCAACGGTCTTGCCGCTGCCTTAAATTGTAATCATTTTAAAATTTCGTCTATAGTATCCGCCGCTTCGTCAAGATAATTTCCTTCGTAAGCTTCAATCTGTCCCCTGTCGATTTTAACCGCGAGTCCGGGGTCAATCGGAAGCTTTGCGAGAACGCGCGTGTTATATTTCGCCGCGATTTCCTCAATATGGCTTTCGCCGAATACAGAATGGCTTTTACCGCAGTCAGGGCAGGTGAAATAGCTCATATTTTCAACAAGACCTAAAATCGGAATATTCATCATCTCTGCCATTTTTACCGCTTTTTCAACAATCATACCTACAAGCTCCTGCGGAGAAGCCACAACGATAATACCGTCAACCGGCAAGCTCTGAAAAACCGTGAGCGGAATGTCGCCTGTTCCCGGCGGCATATCAACAAACATATAATCAACGTCGTTCCATATAACGTCTGTCCAAAACTGCTTTACCGTTCCGACAATCATAGGCGAACGCCAGACAACCGGGTCGGTTTCCTCCTTTAAAAGAAGGTTGATTGACATCAGCTCAATGCCGGTTTCGGTAACAGCCGGCAAAATTCCGGCTTCCGTGCCCATCGCCTTATCATAAATACCGAACGCCTTGGGAATAGACGGACCGGTGATATCCGCGTCAAGGATTGCGGTTTTTAATCCGCGTCTGTTATAGGTTACCGCCATAAGCGAGGTTACAAGGCTTTTGCCTACGCCGCCCTTACCCGACACTACGCCTATTACTTTTTTTACTTTGCTAAGCTGATTGAGCTCCTCCAAAAGACTTTCGGAGCCCGAGCAATTGCTGCCGCATGACGAACAGTCGTGATTGCATCCCATAATAAATACCTGCTTTCATAATTTTGTACAAAAAATCGGGAAACAAGACTTGTTTTCAAGCCTGTCCCCCGACTGTAGATTCTTACATATTTCGAAACGCGTCAGGTTTCCTCTTCATAATCCTCCATGATGTCGTTTTCGTCATCAAGCGAGTCTGAATTTTCGTTTTCGCTGAGGATGTCCTGCTCAACGCCGCCGACAAGAATTTTTGCTTCTTCGTCAACGTCCGCCGCTTCTTCGGCTTCCTGTTCAAAGCCGCTGAAGAATGTGTAGGGAATACCGTAGCCGAACGCAACGGAAGCAAGATAAGGAACAATTGTGAAGCTGTTGTTTTCAACAAAAACATCGTGAAGCGGCATAAATGTCGCAATTGAAGCGATGATTATGTAGAGCGTGGGGAGCACAAGAACAATAAGTGTAAGCGGTGAAAAACGCTTTACAGCCTTGCCGTCGCCTACGCGTGTAGCGTAAAACAGCAGCAGACCAAACACCGCGCAGACCACAATTGTTACAATTTGTCCGATTGGATTTTGAACTGTTTTTGTAAACTGCGAGAAAAAGTTAGCGCAAATTATGAACGCGATAATAAGAAACGCAGAGAAAAACAGATTGATGCTTTCTCTTTTATCCGGTTTTTTCATTACAAATACCTCCGAAAATTTACTACTAACACTTTACCACAATTCATTTTAAAATTCAAGAGTAAAAGTATGATAATTTGCGGAAGGTTTAATTTTGTTTCTTAACAGCCGCAAAGCAAGCCCAGCCGCCTTCAAGGTGTTCCTCGATTATATCAAAGTATTTGCCGACCTCAGCCCTGACCTCTCCGGCGCGCGTGTTGATGATTCCGCTCATAATATAAACCGCGTCATCCTCCATAAAATCGCGTATGCCCTTCGACAGAAAAATAATAGCGTCGGCTACAATGTTGGCAAGCACAAGGTTAAATTTTCCCTCAACCTTTTCGGTAAAGCTGCCGCAAATCACGTCAAAGCGATCCTCAACCTTGTTAAGCGCCGCGTTGCTGCGTGTGGTTCTCACCGCCACCTCGTCGATGTCAACGCCGACCGCCTTATCGGCGCCCAAAAGCAGCGCGGCTATTCCCAGAATACCGCTGCCGCAGCCTACGTCGAGCACCTTGCTGCCCGGCTTAATATACTTTTCGCACATTTCAATGCACAGTCTTGTTGTTTCGTGACCACCGGTTCCGAACGCGAGCCCCGGGTCAATCGTCAGCTTTATTCTTCCGCCGGCGTCGTAATTTTCGTACCATTCGGGAACAATCATAAGACTTTTGCCTGCCGCGATGGGTTTGTAATATTTTTTCCAGTTGTTGCGCCAGTCCTCCTCGGCGCAGTTCAACAGCTCAATGCTGTGTTCAATGCCCTCGCTGTTATAGCGTTCGCTTAAAAACTGAACAGCCTCCGACGGAGATACGCCGGGCTCAAGATATATATGCACAAAAGCCCTGCTTCTGTCCTTGTTAAGCAAATCGTCGTCTATTAAATCTATGTGCGCGATATCGTCAACTTCCTGCTCAAGGTTTTGATAGTCCTCAATGTAAATACCGCTCGGCACAACAACATTGGCAATATCGCCCGCTTTATCAACATCCGCGGCGTTCACCGCGATTTTAATTTCAGTCCAGCTTTTCATATGTCCTCAATCAATCGTTAAACATCTTTTTCAGCTTGTCAAAGAAGCTTCTGCGCTTTGCGTAGTTCTTTTCGGTTGTGGAGCTTTCAAACTGCTTTATAATTTCCTTTTGCTTGTTGTTAAGGCTCTTTGGAATTTCCACAACAACCCTTACATACTGGTCGCCATTTCCGCGTCCGCCGAGGTGGGGAATTCCCCTGCCCTTAAGCTTGAACACATCATTGGGCTGTGTGCCTTCGTGAATTGTATACTTTACCTTGCCGTCAAGCGTGGGAACCGTAACGTCGGCGCCGAGCACCGCCTGAGGAAATGTAATCGGCATATCACACCAAACGTCGTCGCCTCTGCGCTCAAAAATGCTGTGCGCCCTTACATTGACAAACACGTGCAAATCGCCTGCGGGACCGTTGTTGTGTCCGGCGTTGCCGTGACCGCCCACATTCAGAATCTGCTGGTCGCGGATGCCCGCGGGAATAGTAACGTCAACCGTGCGGTTTTTACGCTGTCTGCCCGAGCCGTTACACTTGCGGCACGGATTTTCCACAATTTTGCCCTTGCCGTGGCACGCGTCGCAGGAACGCTGGGTTTGAACCACGCCGAACGGGGTTCTTTGATTGATTGTAACACGTCCCGAGCCGCCGCATGCCGAACAGGTTTTCGGCTGGGTTCCGGGCTGAGCGCCTGTTCCGTGACAGTCGCCGCAGGTTACAACGCTGCTGTAGCTTATTGTTTTTTTGCAGCCCTTAGCGGCTTCTTCAAAGCTGATAGTAACGCTCGCCTCAACATCGCTGCCGCGCATGGGCGCGTTTGCGTTGCCGGGGCGTCTGCCGCCAAAGCCGCCGAAAAAGCTTGAAAATATGTCGTCAATATCAATTCCGCCGCCAAAAGGACTTCCTCCGCCCGCGCCGGCGCCGAAGTTGGGATCAACGCCCGCATGACCGAACTGATCATACCGCGCCTTTTTTTCGGAATCCGAGAGCACCTCGTAAGCCTCGTTGACCTCCTTAAACTTCTCCTCGCATTCCTTGTCTCCGGGGTGAAGGTCGGGGTGATATTTTTTCGCGCTCTGACGATACGCCTTTTTTATTTCATCGTCGCTCGCGCCCTTGCTGACGCCAAGCACCTCGTAGTAATCTCTTTTATCCGCCATTGTCTGTCCTCCAGTGAAGTGTTGCATAACAACAGATTACGGAGCGTAACAATCCGCACCGTATGATGTGCCGAAAGGAGCTGTACCCGGCAGCTCCTTTCCGCGTTATTATTAAGGCAATACTGCATAATTCAGGTGTGCGGATTGCGCAGCAAGATTTTTCGTCAGGTTGTACAAATAAATCAAGGTAAGGCTGACGCCTTGCCGAGATTTTTTGGGCAAG
>ONLA01000069.1 GCA_900318495.1 uncultured Eubacteriales bacterium | reverse complement strand
AAGCTGTGAGGGCAATGGGAACGGCGTTTGGTTTTGTATGTTCTCTCTGTAAAATACATAGAACCCTTACAAATAATCAAATCAACCATACTAATACAGTCGGGAGCAGAAGTGTTTTTCAATTTTCAATTTTATAAAATTCCGTTTTGAAGCTTGCACGCCTTGATTGTGTTTTTCATCAGCGTAGCGATTGTCATGGGGCCGACTCCGCCGGGCACGGGGGTTATGTAGGAGCACTTGTCCTTTACGTTTTCAAAGTCCACGTCACCGCAGAGCTTGCCGTTTTCGTCGCGATCCATACCTACGTCAATCACAACCGCGCCTTCCTTAACCATATCCGCCTTTACAAACTTGGGTATGCCGACCGCGGCAACAAGGATGTCGGCTCTTCGGCATACCTCCGCGAGGTTTTTAGTGCGGCTGTGGCAAATTGTAACCGTGCCGTTTTCGTGGAGCAAAAGCATTCCCATAGGCTTACCGACGATGTTGCTTCTGCCGATTACCACGCAATCCCTGCCTTCTACCGGGATGTTATAGGAATGAAGCATTTCCATTACTCCGGCAGGCGTGCAGGGCAGGAAGTCATATTCGCCGAGCATTATTTTTCCGACGTTAACCGCGTGGAACGCGTCAACGTCCTTTTGGGGGCTGATTCGCTCAATTACCGCCTTGTCGTCAAGGTGCTTGGGAAGCGGAAGCTGAACCAAAATTCCGTTTATGTCCGCCTTTTGGTTGAGTGTATCGACCAGCGCAAGCAGCTCGTCCTGGGTTGTTTCGGCAGGAAGCGCGTATTCCTCGGACTTAAAGCCCACAAGCTCGCAAGCCTTCTTTTTGTTATTTACATACACGCGCGAAGCCGGGTCGTCGCCGACGATAACAACCGCCAAGCCCGGGGTTACGCCGTGTTTTTCGATTAATTCAAGTGTTTCAAGCCTTACTTTTTCCTTTACCTGTGCCGACACTTTTTTTCCGTCGATAATTTGCATAGAAAGAGTCCTCCTTTTTTCTGTTCTTTATCAAAAGAATAATTCCGATAACGAATAATAATCCCGAAAGCACCTGACTTACGCGAACGTCGAAGCCTGCGATTTGGAACGGCAGATAAAGGCTGTCGGTGCGAAGTCCCTCGACAATCATACGTTCAAAGCCGTACCACACCAGGTACATATAAAACACCTCGCCCGCGTAGCGCTGGCGGTGCTTGCTGTAGAAGTGAATCAGCCCGAAGCCGAGCAGACACCACAGCGATTCATACAAAAAGCACGGGTGAACGGCAGCTCCGCCGGTGCCCTCGCTCATCATAGCCCACGGAAGAGCTGTGGGCGTGCCGAAGGCTTCCTGATTCATAAAGTTGCCCCAGCGGCCTATTCCCTGTCCGAGCAAAAATCCCATCATAGAAATGTCGAGAATCGGCATAAACTTCATCTTCTGAATTTTCGCGACAGCAAGGCCTGCCAAAAGCGCGCCGATTATTCCGCCGTAAATGGCGAGTCCGCCCTCGTGTATGGCAAAAATTTCGCCCAAATGCTGTGAATAATATTCCCAGCGGAAAACGCAGAAGTACAGCCTCGCGCCGATTATTCCGCCGATTAAACCGACCAGCACGCAGTTAAAAAGCTTGCTGCGGTCAACGTTGTAGCGCTTTGAGCTTTTGTAGGCGTAAAGCACGGCAAGCAGCATTCCGAACATAATGATTACGCCGTACCAGTAAATTTTAAAGCTGCCGATTTGAAGCGCGACGCGGTTTATTGTGAACGTCCAGCCCAAATACGGGAACTGAACATGAAAAATATCGGAATTCATCTTACTCCTCCCCGTTTTTTACTACCGAAAGGGTGCAGTTGTTTACGTCGAGCATTTGCGCAAGGCGGTTTTGAACGTCGTCAAACGTTGCCGCCGCCACCTCGTCAATATACTTAAACAGCTCGTTGCCGTTAAAATGATAGCCCGTCACCGTGTTGGCGATTGAGCCAACGGAATTAAGCGAGGAAATAACGTCGCCGTAAACCGACTTTCGGGCGCTTTCAAATTCCTCCCTGTCAAGTCCGTTTTTCTTTACGTCCGCTATATACTGCTTAATCATTTCAGCCGCCTGCTTCGGCGCGCGCGATTCGCCGCCGAAAATCACCGAGCAGTAGCCGGGGCCTTCAAACAGCTCAAAGGAAAAGCTTGTGTTAATAAGCTTTTCATCCATAAGCTTTTGGTAAAGCTCGCTTGTTGAGGACGCCAAAAGCTCGAGCAGGATGTCGGTGCAGGCAAGCTCCTTTTCGTTGAGCGGTCTGTCGGCGCGTTCCTTAAAGCCGAGGTTAAACAGCGGAACCGACACCGGAAAGCTTTGCTCAACATAAGGCTCGATAATTTCGTAAGGCTCGTCCTCAAAGTAGTTTTCAATTGTGTGCTTTTCGCAGGGCTTGAGCATTTTGTCACAGGTTTTAAGCACCTGATCAACAGTTACGTTGCCTGCCACGCAAAGAGCCATATTGTTAAGGTTGTAAAAGGTGTTGTAGCACTGATAAAGCTTTTCGGCGGTGATTTCGGCAATGCTTTCAACCGTGCCGGCGATGTCGATTTTCACCGGGTGGTTGTGATACATTTTCTCGAGCATATTGAACATAACGCGCCAGTCGGGGCTGTCGTCGTACATCTTGATTTCCTGACCGATAATGCCCTGCTCCTTGGCTACGGTTTCGGCTGTGAAGTAGGGGCTTTGAACAAAGTCGAGCAAAATTTCGAAGCTTTCGTCGAACCTGTCGGTGCACGAAAACAGATAGCAGGTTTTTTCAAAGCTTGTGTAGGCGTTTGCCGAAGCGCCGGTTTTTGCGTACCGCGCGAACGCGTCGCCGTCCTCGCTCTCGAAAAGCTTGTGTTCAAGATAATGGGCAATGCCGTCGGGCACTGTGATTTTTTCGCCTCCGTCAAGCGAAAAGCAGGTGTTTACACTGCCGTATTTTGTGCCGATAATGGCGTAGGCTGAGTTGTAGCCCTCCTTGGGATAAACAAAGACGGTCAGCCCCGAAGGATGGTCGATTTTATAATAGCTGTCGCCTGCTCTTTGCGACTTGATTTCAGTAATATTCATAGAACGCCTCACTTACTTTTCAATGTGTAAATTGTGTCGAGTGTCAGCAGCTTCGCGGCTTCAATTACGTCCTGCTTTGTTATGGCGCTGATTTTTTCCGCCATTTCTTCGATCGAGCAGATTTCGCCGTCGAAAATACGGTTCATATACCACGAATTTATGCCGCGCACGGTGTCGTTTGAGGAGTAGTAGGAGTTGATTACCGCGAGCTTTGTGGCTTCAAGCTCAAAATCGGTGATGTTGCCGTTTTGCATATCCTCGATTTCCTTCATTATTCCGCGCTCAAGCTTTTCGATGTTTTCGCCCTCGACGCCGCTGTCGATTATCATTATTCCCTTGATTTTGTTATACCGTGCCGCGCAGTAGTAGCAAAGGCTTTGCTTTTCGCGCACGTTGCAAAACAGCTTTGAGGTTGCCGTGCCGCCGAGCACCGCCGCCATAAGCTGTGACGCAAGCGCCCTTTTGTCCGGGAACGCGCGTCCGCCGCGGAAGCCCATAACAAACTTCGACTGCGAAACGTCCATTTCCTCGGTGATTCGCTTAACCTTTTCGGCTGACGCGATAACCAGGGTTTCAGTCTTTTTCGGCTCGCGGCTGATTTCCTTAAACGCGCCGGCAAAAACCGCCCTTGCTTTTTCGGGGTCGCTGTCGCCGACGTACATAAGCTCAACCTCCGCGTTTTTCAAAATGCTTTTCCACGCTTTGTACAAATCGTCCGAGGTAAGCGCCTTAACCTGTTCGGCGGTGCCGAAGCGCCTGATTCCGAAGGTTTCGTTTTCGCACATATTTTTAATCATCTGACCGATTGCGTAAGTGCGCTTGTCGTTGAACTCGGAGTCGATGTCGTCAAGAAGCTGGCGGCGCTCCTGTTCAATTTCGTTAGAAAGGAACGCTTCGTTTTCAATATTAGGCTCAAAGATTACCTTGCACAACAGCGACGAAAGCTGTTCGGCAATGCTTTCTCCGTCAAGCGCGTAACGGTCGTCAAGCCCGGTTACCGTCAGAGTCAAAAGCTGGCGGTCACCCGATGTTCCCGTAGCGGCGGAAAGCTCCGCGCCGTAAAGCGAGCTTAGCTTTTTGCAAAGCGCGCGGTTGGTCGGATATTCACTGCACGAACGCGAAAGAACATACATAAGCAGAGCGTTTGCCGACGCGGTTTCGGCGCTGAGCGGCACAACAAAATTTGCCTCGATAAGCATAGTCTTGAAGCGGTTGTCGCTTACGCTGTTGAAGTGCACGCCTTCGGCAAGCTCGGTTCTTTTCAGGTTGCTCATATTATCACTCCAAATCGTTAGTTTATATTACCTCAATTTTATAGTATAACACATTTCGACCGCCGTTAAACTTCTGTATTAGAAAAATAGCAAATGTTTAGCGGCTCAGCCTAAGCCGAGCCGCCAAATTATTAAGCACTGTTTAATTA
>ONLA01000059.1 GCA_900318495.1 uncultured Eubacteriales bacterium | reverse complement strand
TAGGCATTTTTTATATATTAAGTATATAATTGTGGAATATTTATTGTAATTAATACAACACAAAGGAGGACGTATGAAGGATCGTTCAAAGGTGATTTTCGGCAACGAAATCAGCAAAAAATCCTACCGCAAGGCTGTTCGCGGCAAGAGAAGGTACGCAAAAAAATACGGCGACGACAGCGCAAAAAGTTATCCTGTGCACATAAAGAAAAATGCGTGTCTGTTTGAGCCGCTCGGCGTTAAAGACATCCGCGTTGCGGATGGCGCGGGTGAATGTGACTTTGACGCGGAAAAAAGTCTTATTGTGGGCAACATCCGCATGGGCTTCGGTCACTACAGAATTTCAATTGCAATGGCGTCCGCCGCTCACGCGCTGGGCTATACGCCGTACTGGATGGACTTAAACTCGTATCCCGAAACAACCTGCACAAAGGTTATCGGCGCTCAAAACGACCTTTACTCGCTCGGCTCAAGGCTGTCGCAAAAAAGCAGGCTGTTTAACAAGCTTGTTTGGGAACCGATGAATTACGAAGGGTTCCGTCAGCTCAGCTACAACGCAGCCGACCAGAAAAACGCCGAGCTTATGGCTGCGGTTTTTAAAAACATTCCAAAGGATATTCCGGTTATCGGAACTCACGTTTGGCCTGCACAGGCGGCTTTGCACGCCGGAATGAAGTATGTGGTGAACGCTATTCCCGATAACTGGCCGATGGCGCTTCACCTTGCCGAGGGCTCGGTTCACCTTATTCAGACGCGCCAATCCTACTTCGGCTACAGGATTTTGAACGGAATGAATAAGAAAAAGGTTTTGAAGCCCATGCCTGCCGACAGCCTTAAATATACAGGCCACTACATTGACCACGAGCTTGTGTTCAACATTGAAAAGGACTGCGCGCTGCGGCTTAAACGCAAGGAAGAAGGAAAGCCAATGCGCTTTTTGCTGACAATCGGCGGAGCGGGCGCTCAGCGCGAGCTGTTTGCCGCGGTTATAAAGCACCTTATGCCTGCGATCAAAGAAAACCGCGCCGCGCTGTACATAAACGTGGGCGATTACAAAAAGGTTTGGGAGGCGTTAAAGCACGACGTTCCCGGGCTTAACGTGATAACCAAAACCCATTTTGATAACTGGGAGGACACCAAAAGCTTCTGCGCAAAGGCTATTGACGGAGAGGTCAGCGGAGTTCACGCGTTTTGCCACGAAAATATTTTTGAGGCGGTTTACTGCACCAATCTTTTAATGCGCTCCGCCGACGTGCTTATGACAAAGCCGAGCGAGCTTGCGTTTTATCCTGTTCCAAAGCTGTTTTTGAAGCGAATAGGCGGTCACGAAAAATGGGGAGCGATTCATTCCGCAGAATACGGCGACGGCACGCTTGAATGTGAGGATGTTGCGCACACTTTGCAAATGACGGATATGTTCCTTAACGAGGACACCCTGCTGCGCGAGATGTGCGAAGCGATAAAAACCAACAAAACCATCGGACTGTATGACGGCGCATACAAGGCTGTTGAAATCGCGATGCAGCTGAAAAAATAATTGCGGATTATCCGGGAGGAAACAATGAAACGTTTAACAAAAAGACAAATGAGAATATTCGCTGTAGGTCAGCTCGGCTGGTCTACACTTAGCGGAATAATAAGCGCGTGGTTTGTAACATTTTACCTGCCCACGCAAACAGATATTAACAGCGGCGCGATTCAGTACATTATGCCGGGATTGGTAATAGGCGGATTTTTGACCGTTCTTGGGCTTATCACCGCGCTGTCGCGTGTGTTCGACGCTGTTACCGATCCTCTGATTGCCTCGCTTTCGGACAGAAGCACCAACAAACGCGGCAGACGTATTCCCTTTATGCAGTACGCCGCTGTTCCGCTTTCGGTTGTAACGGTACTGCTGTTCTGCGCTCCCGTTGAGGAGATAAGCTCGTGGAACGTTGCGTGGATTTCGGTTTTCATAGTACTGTTCTATCTGTTTATGACAATGTACTGCACACCGTATAACGCACTGATTTCGGAATTCGGCAAAACTCAGGACGACCGTATGTATATTTCAACAGCGATTTCGCTCACCTTTTTCGCGGGAACAATGCTCGCCTACACCCCGTTCGCGCTTGCCGGACTCTTGCGCGGAAGCGTGGGCTTTGCGTGGAGCTACCGCATTTGCTTTATCGCGCTGGCTGTGATTTCCTGCGTTTGTATGCTTATACCCACCTTCTGCCTGAAAGAAAAGGATTTTGTAGACACAAAGCCGTCAAAGTCGAATATGTTTAAGTCGCTTGCCGCAACGTTCAAAAACGGAAACTTCCGCACCTTTGTGTTTTCCGACATAATGTACTGGGTCGGACTTACTTTGTTCCAGACCGGTCTGCCATTCTTTGTAAAGGTTTCGATGAAACTTGACGAATCGTATACCATGATTTTCCTCGGAGGAATGACAATTCTTTCGGCGGCGTTTTATCCCGTTGTTCCGAAGCTTGTTAAAAAATTCGGCAAGAAAAAGCTTGTTATTTCCGGCTTTTTGGGACTTGCGCTGGCTTATGTAATAACCGGGCTTATCGGCATAATCGGAACAACGGTTATCCCGGGCATTGTTTACGGCGTATTGATTTGCGTTATCGCGGCGTTCCCGATGGCTCTGCTGGGCATTATTCCGCAGTCAATCGTTGCCGACGTTGCCGAGGCGGACGGTTATGAAACAGGCGAAAACCGCGAAGGAATGTTCTTTGCGGCACGCACCTTCTCGATGAAGTTCGGTCAGTCGCTGGCTATGCTGGTGTTCACATCCCTCGCGATCATCGGTACAACGCAAAACGCCGGCAGCAACGACATTACCGCGTCGGTTACAGGTATGACGATAGTCGGCTTTACGGCGGTGGCGTTCTGCTCTCTCGGCGCGATTTTACTGGGCTTCTATAACGAGAAAAAGGTTATGGGCACGATTGAGAAAAACCACAAGAACAGGAAATAACGGTGATTTAATTGATTAAAATATTAAGCGGAAAACGTCCGGCGTTTTTGCTTGAAACAAAAAACACAAGCTATGTTTTTTCCGTGACGGAATCGGGGCACCTTGAGCACCTGTACTACGGCGGCAGGATTCCGCTATCAAGCGCGGAGGACTGCGGGGTGTTCCGCGAAAAGCACGAGTTCGAGCAGGGAAACAGCATAGTTTATTCCAAGGATTATCCGCAGGTTATGCTTGAGGATATGTGCCTAGAGATGTCCGCGCAGGGGCACGGAGACGTGCGCGAGCCGTTTTTGGAGCTTGTTCTTCCCGACGGCAGCCGCAGCACCGACTTTTTGTATGACAGCTACACTATTGACAACAGGGAGCTCGGCTTTAAAACCCTGCCTTCCGCCTACTACGCGAACGGCAAAGGCGAGCGGCTGTGCGTAAAGCTCAAAGACGAAGAGCTGACACTTGAGCTTTATTACCGAGTATTCCCGGGCTGCGACGTAATAACGCGCAGCGCAAGGCTTGTAAACAACGGCAGCGGAGAAATTGAAATTGAGCGTCTGCTTAGCACGCAAATTGATATTCCTTTCAGCGGAGCGCAGGTTACGTCGTTTCACGGCGCTTGGGCGCGCGAGATGAACAAGTGCGTGTCGAGCCTTAACGCCGGAAAATTTGTAATTGAATCGCGAACCGGCTGCTCTTCAAACCGCGCGAATCCGTTCTTTATGGTTCACTCGCCCGAAGCAAACGAAACCTCGGGCAGCGTTTACGGCTTTAACCTGATTTACAGCGGCAGCCACTATTCCGCCGTTGAGGTAAACGCGTACGGCAAAACGAGGATAGTATCGGGAATTCAGCCCACAGGCTTCCGTTATATTTTAAAAAGCGGCGAGACTTTTGAGGCTCCCGAGGCGGTAATGACCTATTCTGCAGGAGGTTTTTCGGGACAGAGCGAAAATATGCACAGGTTTGTGCGCAACCACATTGTACGCGGTGAATGGAAGCACAAGCCGCGCCCGGTGCTTTTGAACAGCTGGGAAGCATGCTATTTTAATATTAATGAGAAAAGCCTTGTTTTGATGGCAAAGGCAGCAAAAGAGCTTGGAATCGAGCTGTTTGTTATGGATGACGGCTGGTTCGGAGAACGTAACAGCGATCAAAAAGCCCTGGGCGACTGGGACGCCAATACCCAAAAGCTGCCCGGCGGTCTTAAAGGCATTGCCGATAAGATAAACGCGCTTGGAATGGACTTCGGAATCTGGGTTGAACCCGAAATGGTAAGCGTTGACAGCAGGCTTTACGCCGAACATCCCGGCTGGGCAATGGAAACTCCGGGCAGGCTTCATTCCGAGGGCAGAAACCAGCGTATTCTCGATTTGGCAAATCCTGAGGTTCAGGATTTTCTGATTAAAAAAATGACCGAGGTTTTCTCCTCGGCAAACATAAGCTATGTGAAATGGGATATGAACAGGATTTTTTCCGACGCGTTCTCCCCCTGCCTGACTCCGCGCAGACGCGGCGAGTCCGCGCACAGGTACATTTGCGGACTTTACCGCGTAACGGGTGAGCTGGCAAGAGCTTTTCCGCACATTCTTTTTGAGGGCTGCGCCTCGGGAGGAAACCGATTTGACCTTGGTATGCTGTGCTATTTTCCGCAGATTTGGGGCAGCGACAACACCGACGCAATTTGCCGCGCCGACATTCAGGAGGGCTACAGCTACGGTTATCCCCAGTGCTGCGTCGGCGCGCATATAAGCGGCAGCCCCAATCACCAAACTCTGCGTTCAACTCCGCTTGAAACACGGTTTGCGGTAGCGGCGTTCGGAGTGCTCGGCTATGAGTATGACGTGCGCGACCTCAGGGCAAGGAAGATTAACCAAATCAAGGAAGAAATAAAGCTTTACAAGCGCTGGCGCAGGATTTTGCAGTTCGGTCAGTTTTACCGTGTGACTACGGGTAATATTCGCGAGTGGATTTGCGTTTCGCACGACAAAAAGCACGCGGTAGGTCTGCTTCTTCAGGAGCTTATGACGCCGAACACCCAGACTCACAGGTTTTTTGCCCGGGGACTTGACCCGGACAGGCAATACAAATTGTATAACATTCCCACGCGCGTTGACATTAAGCTGTTTGGAAGCCTTATTAACACCGTCGCGCCGGTTCACGTCCGTCAGGATTCGCTGGTTCACAATATGATTGCAAAATATGTGAATATGAACGGCGAAACCGACAGCGTGACAGCTTCGGGAAGTCTGCTTATGCACACAGGCGTGGCACTTAGCCCGGCATATTCGGGCACAGGCTTTAACGACAAGGTAAGGATTTTTCCTGATTTTGCGGCAAGGCTGTATTTTATTGAAGCGGTTGTATAATAATAAAACGGGGAGGCATTGAAGTCTCCCCGTTTTATTGATAATCATATTTCGGCTGTAAACCTCCTGAATGCCTGCCTGCCCTGTTCATCGCGCTTAAAAACTCCGGCGTCCTCGAGAACCGAAACAAACACCCTGCCGGTTTCCCGCTCAATTGCCGCGCGGATTTCTTCGCGGCTTCTTCCGGCAAGCCGCGAAGCAAAATTTTCCGCCCAGGCGGCGTGCTTTCGGATTTCCGCGTTTTGGCAGAAGTCCTTTTTTTCAGCGATAAATTCCTCGAGCAAGGTAAGCTCGCGGTTAAGCCTTGCCGGAAGCACGGCAAGTCCCATTACCTCGATAAGTCCGATGTTTTCTTTCTTTATGTGATGACGTTCGGGATGCGGATGATAAAGTCCCATGGGGTATTGTTCCGTAGTAAGGTTGTTGCGCAGGCACAAGTCCATCTCGTAAAGCTTTCCGCGGCGGCGCGCAATCGGCGTGATTGTGTTGTGCGGCACTCCTCCGGTTTCGGCGTATACACAGGCTTTTTCGTCGGTATAACCACGCCATTTGTCAAGAATACGCGCGGCAAGTTCGGTAAGCTTGACGGGTTTTTCTCCGCTGATTCTTATAACCGACAGGGGCCACTTCACGATTCCGCAGTCAATATCTTCAAAGCCTTTCACGGTAAAGCTTTCCTCAATCACGGCGCGCTCCATGGCAAACTCATAGCGGCCTCCCTGAAAATGGTCGTGGCTTAATATTGAACCGCCGACAATCGGCAAATCGGCGTTTGAACCGATAAAGTAATGCGGAAACTGCGTTACAAAATCAAACAGACGCTCAAACGCGTGCCTGTTGATTGCCATTGGGACATGAGCGGAGTTAAACACAATGCAGTGTTCGTTGTAATAAACATAGGGCGAATACTGAAAAAAGAAGCTGTCGCCGGCAAGCGTCAACGGAATAACACGGTGATTTGCCCTTGCAGGATGACCGATTCTTCCGGCGTAGCCCTCGTTTTCGGCGCAGAGCTGACACTTGGGATACGCGCTTGACTTGGCTTTGCCTGCGGCGGCAATGTCGCGCGGATCCTTTTCGGGCTTTGACAGGTTGATCGAAATGTCAATTTCGCCGTATTCGCTCGGAACCTTCCAGCGCCTGTCCTTTTTTACGCGATCCCGGCGAATATAATTAACGTCGCCGCTGAAACGGTAAAAGCTGTCGGTTGCGGCTTTCGGACTTTCGCTGTACAGCTCCGAAAACTTTGCGCGAACCTCGCGCGGTCTCGGAGTCAGACAATTCATAAGCTTTGTGTCAAAAATATCGCGGTTTTCCGCCGAATCAGTAATTATGCCGCGCCTGACCGCAATTGCGCTGAGCGCTTCCAAAATTTCGTGAAGCTCCGCGTTTTCAACCGCTTGAGCCTGCTCAAAGCTGTCCTCGCGCATTACGTCGAGCAGGAGATTGCGCGTGTAAATTTTTTCTTCATCCTCAATCAGTCCTGTTTTCAGTCCGTAGCATAGCAAGCTTTCAATCCATTTAAACATTGCGCACCTCGTTTTTATCAATTAATACTAATACCTAATAAATCCTTGCAAGGCGCCAGCCTTGCCGCGTCCTTCGCCTTGTCTTGCGAAAAATATCCTCGCAAAATATAAGTCTACTTTCTATCAGGAATTAGTATAAATGTGCTCCGCAGCCGGGTTCAACTGCGTACACACTTGCTTCCGTTCCGAATTTTTCTTTATATTTTTGCTTTATATCAACAGCAAAGCTTTCCGCAAATTCTTTTTTAACAAGGTTAACGGTGCATCCCCCAAAGCCTCCGCCGGTCATCCTCGCGCCGTAAACACCGGTCGTTTCCCACGCTGACCGCGCGAGAAAATCAAGCTCCGCGCACGACACTTCGTAATCGTTTTGAAGCGACAGATGCGATTCGTTCATTAGCCTGCCGAAACCCTTTAAATCGCCGTTTTTAAGCGCCTGAGCCGCGTCAATTGTCCTTTGGTTCTCATACACGGCGTGCTTAGCCCGTTTTCTGCATACAGGACTTTTAACAGCGTCCTTATACATCTCAAATTCCTCAGCGCCTAACGCGCAAAGCGAGGGAGTTTTTTTGACGCCGTTAATATCGGCAAGAGCTGACTCACATTCACGTCTGCGGTCGTTGTAGGCAGAGGAAGCGAGCGAATGTTTAACGCCGCTGTTAACAAGCACCAGCGCGGTGTTTACGGAATCCAGCGGAGCGTAAGAGTAAGACAGAGTTGAGCTGTTTAGCAAAACCGCGCTGCCCTTCTTCCCCATTGCGCTTGCGAACTGATCCATTACACCGCAGTTTACGCCGATAAAACGGTTTTCGGCAAACTGTCCGAAAACCGCAAGCTCCTGCGCTGTTACGGAGAAACCGTAAAGCTCCCTGAGCAGCAGCCCTGTGAGCACCTCAAGAGCCGCCGATGATGAAAGTCCCGAGCCGTCCGGCAAATTACCGCGGAAAACGAAATCGGCGCCGCTGTTTATGTTATAGCCCATCGCCGAAAAAGCGCTTATAACGGCAAGCGGATACGCCGCCCATCCGCCGTTGCGGAGTGATGCGGTTTCGACCTGAATAATTCCGTCATCCGGGAAATTCGCGGAGTAAAATCGAAGAATATTATCGTTTCTCAGCCGCGCCGCGCCTTCGATTCCAAGGTTCAGCGCGCACGGAAAAACAAAGCCGCCGTTGTAGTCCGTATGCTCGCCTATTAAATTCACACGTCCGGGCGCGAACGCGTAAACACTGTATTCATAACCGTAAATATCGCGAAATAATTTTGCCGCGCCGCCGCGCATATCCTTCACCCTGCCTTTTGTCCTTACACAGCAAACCGTACACTTAAAACACAATGAAATAAAGCCGTGCGAATCTGCGTTAGTATATACATTTTTACAATAATATTATACTAAAATCAGCAGTTAGTGTCAATGTATTTAAAGGAACAACGTTAACAGGCTGCTCAACCACATAATACTAATACCTAATAAAAAGGGCAGGCTCTTTCACTTTTGAGCCTGCCCCGATTTGGTTTAGGCAATACCGCATAATTCAGGTGTGCGGATTGCGCAGCAAGATTTTTCGTCAGGTTGTACAAATAAATCAAGGTAAGGCTGACGCCTTGCCGAGA
>ONLA01000060.1 GCA_900318495.1 uncultured Eubacteriales bacterium | reverse complement strand
TCTCGGCAAGGCGTCAGCCTTACCTTGATTTATTTGTACAACCTGACGAAAAATCTTGCTGCGCAATCCGCACACCTGAATTATGCGGTATTGCCATAAGTCTACTTTCTATCAGGAATTAGTATTATCTGATGACGATTTCTGTTTGTAAAACCAATTGGCGGAATATAAAAGTCAGAGAGCATATAATACCAAACGCTGTTCCCATTGCCCTCACAGTGTAAAATGTTTCTATTCATTTTCGCGAAACATTTATCGTTAACAATAATACAACGTTAAGTACGCGAAGTGAAAAACGCGAAATAAAACACTTTACTTTTTTACTTTTATGTGTTAAAATTTTAGAGTATGAAAATAAAGTGCAACCCTGCAGGAGGAACAGTTGTGAATTCTAAGCTTAAAAACGATTCGACGGATTTTTTGTTTGACGCAATTCTGTCGCTGAAAAATAAAGAGGAATGTTACCGCTTTTTTGAGGACTTGTGCACCAGCGCCGAGCTTAAGGCGATGTCGCAAAGGCTTGTGGTGGCAAAAATGCTGACCGAAAAAAAGGTGTACACCGAAATTGTCAAGGAAACAGGCGCTTCAACCGCTACAATCAGCAGGGTAAAGCGCGCGCTGTTTGATAACGATACATACGGCTATACGCTTGTGCTCGACAACATCGCCGCCCAAGAGGACGACTAATGCCGGGTTATCAGTCGTTTGCCGAATTTTACGACGGCTTGATGGAGGACGCGCGTTACAGCGACCGCTGCGATTACCTTTTGGAGCTTTTAAAAAGGCATAATCATTGCCCGGGGCTTACGCTTGATTTGGCGTGCGGAACAGGCAGCCTTACAATAGAGCTGAAAAAGCGCGGAGTTGACGTTTACGGAGTTGACGCAAGCGTCGATATGCTCAGCGAGGCAATGCAAAAAAGCCTTGCCCAAGGGTTTCAAATTTTGTTTTTAAACCAAAAAATGCAGGAGCTTGACCTTTACGGCACGGTCGATACCTGCGTTTGCACGCTCGACAGCATAAATCATATTACGGATTACGAAACGCTGAAAACGGCGTTTGACAGGGTAGGGCTGTTTATGAACAGCGGAGGACTTTTTGTGTTTGACGTCAACACTGTTTATAAACACACCAATGTGCTCGGCAACAACGCTTTTATAATTGAGAATGACAGGGTTTTCTGCGCGTGGCAGAACACTCTCACGGAAAATAATATTGTCGAAATTGACCTCGACTTTTTTGAGGAGGACGGCGGCGTTTATTACAGGCACTCCGAAAGCTTTTCGGAGCGCGCGTACACTCACGCTCAGCTTGCCGAAGCGCTTAAATGCGCAGGCTTTGAGGTTGAGGCGGTCTACGGCGATTTTGCTTTTGAACCGCCAAAGCCTGACGGGCAAAGGGCTGTTTACGTCGCAAGAATGATAAAATCACGCAACAGCGAAGAATAGATAAGGAAGATATTATGGATAAAATTATACGCTGCATAACAAGCGACGGAGCTGTGATGGCAACGGCTATCGACGCTTCCGACATTGTCTTTACCGCCAAAAAGCTGCATAACCTCAGCCGCAGCTCAACAGCCGCGCTGGGCAGGCTTTTGTGCGCCGCGTCAATGATGGGCAATATGCTGAAGCAAAACGACGCGTTCATCAACCTCAGGGTGCTCGGCGACGGCGAAATGGGAGCGGTTGTCGCAGTTGCCGACAGCAGGGGAAACGTCCGCGGATACGTTGAAAATCCGCAGGCTGCCACCGAATATTATAACAACGGAAAAATCAATGTGGCAAAGGCTGTTGGCAAAAACGGCACGCTCAGCGTGCTGCGCGACTACGGCACGGGCGACCCTTACATAGGTCAGGTTGAGCTTGTAAGCGGCGAAATCGCCGAGGACATAACAAACTATTTTGCCGTAAGCGAACAGATTCCCACGGTTTGCGCGCTCGGCGTTTTGGTTGATAAGGAGGACGGCGAGGTTCTGCTTTCGGGCGGCTTGATTATTCAGCTGCTTCCCGGCGCGTTTGAGGACACAATCGACAGGCTCGAGAAAAACGTGTCAAAGCTTGAACCGGTCACAACTATGCTCGCAAAGGGAATGAGTATACTTGATATCTGCAAAACCGCGCTCGAAGGCTTCGAGGTCGAGGTGCTCGATGAATATCCCGTTAACTATACCTGCGGTTGTTCGCGCGAAAAGCTCGAGCGCTACTTTATGACAATGAGCGATAACGATATCCGTTCAATGACGGACGAAAAGGGCGAGGCAGAGGCAGTCTGCCAGTTCTGCAACAAAAAATATGTGTTCACCAAGGACGATTTGGAAGCCCTTATAACCGAGAAAAATTCCTGATAAATACCGCGTTTTTCGCGAAAAAAATTTTTTTGAGAAAATTTTAAAAAAAGTATTGACATTTTCGCCGTAGTATGATATCATAATACACGTCGCTGAGAGATACGGCGAAGCGAAAAGCAATAGCGACGAAGCGACATAGGCATTATGTGGGAGCATAGCTCAGCTGGGAGAGCATCTGCCTTACAAGCAGAGGGTCATAGGTTCGAGCCCTATTGTTCCCACCAAATGGCCCGGTAGTTCAGTTGGTTAGAACGCTAGCCTGTCACGCTAGAGGTCGACGGTTCGAACCCGTTCCGGGTCGCCAAATTTGCCTCTGTAGCTCAGTCGGTAGAGCAAGGGACTGAAAATCCCTGTGTCGATGGTTCGATTCCGTCCGGAGGCACCAATAATATGCGGATGTAGCTCATCTGGTAGAGCGCCACCTTGCCAAGGTGGAGGTAGCGGGTTCGAGCCCCGTCATCCGCTCCATTAAAAAGACACCTAACAAGGTGTCTTTTTTTTCATCAAACCAAACGCGGATGACGGGGCTCGAAGGCGACCGTGCCCGTCAGCGACGGGCAAAAACAGTCCGGGGACTGTTTTTAGGGAGGGCTTTGAAGGAAGTTAACCAACAGAAAGCGGAAGCAACAGGCGGGGCAGGAGTTTTCCGCAAATAAAACAACCGTCATCCGCTCCATTAAAAAGACACCTAACAAGGTGTCTTTTTTCATCAAAACAAAGCGGAGGACGCCGCAAGGCTGACGCCTTGCAAGGACGACAACGCAGTTATGCGAAATTTTACACGGCAGATGTTAAAGCTTTTTATTAGATAGTAGTATTAATGCCATTATTGCTTTTAATGCAGTCCTTAACTTATACTCTAACAAAAAGACGCAGACATTTTGACATGCCTGCATCTCTTTAAACTGCATTTATTTTTGTTATTGGTTAATCAATCTTTCAGCTAATTTCAGAGCAGAGATTACCGTAGTGTCCATATCATAATATTTATATTCGCCCAATCTGCCCCCGAAAATTATTTTATCTTCGTTATCTGACAATTCTTTATACTTTCTGTACAATTCAGTATTCTTTTCGTCATTAATAGGATAATACGGTTCCTCTCCCGGAGTCCATTCGGTGCTATACTCTTTTGAGATTATCGTACCATGAACAGCATTTCCGTTTTTATCTTTGCCGAAATTGAACCACTTGTGCTCGATTATTCTTGTCCATGGTGTTTCACGGTCGGTATAGTTAACGACGCTGTTTCCCTGATAATTGTCACATTTTTTCTGTTCGGTTTCAAACTTAACCGTTCTGTATTGCAGGTGACCGTAACAATAATTATAGTATGAGTCTATTGTTCCGGTAAATATCACTTTGTCGGCAATATCTAAATACTTTTCTTTATCGTCAAAAAAATCGGTGTTGCACAAAACTGTAGTTTTTTCCAACATTCTGTTGATCATATCAGTATATCCCGATACGGGAATTCCCTGATAAAGCGCGTTAAAATAATTATTATCATAATTAAACCTTAAAGGTAGCCTTTTGATAATAAAAGCCGGCAATTCTTTGCAATCTCTTCCCCACTGTTTCTCGGTATATCCTTTTATCAGCTTTTCATATATTTGTTTACCGACTAACGATATAGCTTGTTCCTCAAGATTTTCAGGATTTTGGATTTTTGAGTCATTCTTTTCTTTTTGAATATAATCAGCTGCTTCCTGAGGAGTTATTACCCCCCACATTTTATTAAAGGTGTACATATTAAACGGCAAAGAATAAATTTCGCCTTTATAATTAGCGATCGGCGAATTGGTATACCGGTTGAACTCGGCAAATCTGTTAACGTAATCCCATGCGGTTTTATCATTTGTATGAAAAATATGTGCCCCGTACTTATGCACCGCTATTCCGTTTATATCTTCGGTATAAATATTTCCGGCAATATGATTTCGGCGCTCAATCACCAAAACTTTTTTATTTGCAACTGTAAGCTGTTGAGCTAAAACCGCTCCAAACAAGCCTGCTCCGACTATCAGATAATCATATTTCATTGTGTTACACCTTTTCAACAATCTTTTTGACAATATTTTTTAATCTATTCTTTTTATTTTCTTCGTCTACCTCTTTTTTGAGTATTTCGAGAACCTTACCGCTGTCCTTGTTCTTCATTGCCAGATTATATTCATAATTTCTTTTGCCGTATTCATGATTTTCAAAAGCTTCCGCAATCTCAGGTGTTTCAATTAAGGCTTTTATCATTTTAACAGCCTCTTCATTAGATGCTGTTTTTAAATTCAAATAGCTCTTTAAATAAAAGCACGTTTCATTTTTTAACTCCAGAGCAATAAAATCATACGCGCTCAAGCCTGATTTTGAAAAATCCTTTAAATATTTATCAATAAAAGGCAGTCTGTATCTGTAATAGTTAAGTACTTCATCAATATAATCAGCTCTGAATTTTGAAGTGCCGCCGCCTGTTCTGTAGCAGTAAACAGATTTGTTTATGTAAACGGCTTTTTCACTGTGAGGAATAACATTCAGCGAAGCGTTGGAATCCGTGGCAATAAAAGTGTTTACTATTTCACCCTCGGCAAGTATCGGAATAAATTTTTTGCTATACAGCTTTCCCCATACTGTTACCGGTATTCTGTTTAATCCAAAATACGAAATGAGTAATTCATTAATTATTTCACTTTTAGAAAAAGCTCTTTCCTCGGGGAAGTAATCATTCGGTTTATACTTGAGCTTTTTATTTCCCAAAACCTTCTGAGCTTCGCCGATTACCAAATCCGCATGGTGCTTTTCGGCAGCGTTAACCAATAATTCTATTGCGTCATTCGGTAAATAATCATCAGGATCAACTGTTGCGGCGTAATCCGCGTTTTTCATTGCTCTAAATCCTGTTCGGCGCGCTTCCACAACTCCTGCGTTTTTTTGATGAATAACTTTAATTCTGTTGTCCTTTGAAGCAAGTAAATCAAGATAATCCGCAGTTTCTTTTTTTGAACCGTCATCAACAAATATCAGTTCCCAATTTTCATATGTTTGATTCATAAAGGATTTAAACACTTTATCAAGATAACTTTTTTTAATGTTATAAACCGGCGCGGTAAAAATTACCAATTTGCTCATTTGTACCCAACTTTCTTAATTTAAATAATTCTATAATATACTTATCTATTTAATATACTATCTTTTATATATTACTATAAATCCACAGGATTGTCAAAAAGAAAAATCTGAACAATGATATTTTTGTGATTAATTATAGAATATAAAATAATAGAAAAATTTATATATCAAAAAAAACATCTGTTTGTTGATAAAGCAGACTAACTATACAAAAATGTTATTCATAATTATAGTACATAAAAACACTTCGCGTTAGCAATTTTGCATTACATTTATAAGTGTTTTACTCTACTTATCAAAATGTTACGAATTTGTAACTTTTGTTTACTGCAAACCGCTGTTGTGGTATACTGATACAGATAGAAATCAAAAAAAGGGATGATTTAATGTCAGGACATAACAAATGGAGCACCATTAAACAGAAAAAGGGCAAAAACGACGCGGCTCGCGCAAAGGTATTCACCAAAATCGGCAGAGAGCTGATTGTGGCCATCAAGACAGGCGGCAGCGCCGATCCCAACGTTAACTCAAAGCTCAGGGACACAATTGCCAAGGCAAAGGCGGCAAACGTGCCCAACGACAATATTGAACGCATTATCAAAAAGGCAGCCAACGACACCGATTCCGCAAACTACGAGGCAGTAACCTATGAGGGCTACGGTCCCAGCGGCGTAGCGGTAATTGTTGAGGCTCTTACCGACAACCGCAACCGCACCGCAGGCGAGGTTAGACATTACTTCGACAAGTTCGGCGGCAATATGGGCACGCAGGGCTGCGTAAGCTTTATGTTCTCGCAAAAGGGCGTGCTTGTTATTGAGCGCGAGGATCTTGAAAAGGACGAGGACACCGTAATGACCGACGCGCTCGAGTGCGGAGCCTCCGACTTTGAGGCGGACGACGACATCTTTACAATCTATACCGAGCCCGACGATTTCAGCGCGGTTCGCGACGACCTCGAAAAGCTCGGCTACACCTTCGCTTCCGCAGAGCTTGAAATGGTGCCCGGCACCTACACAAAGCTCGAGGACGAGGAAACTGCGACAAAAATGCAGAAGATGCTCGATATGTTCGAGGACAACGACGACATTCAAAACGTATGGCACAACTGGGAAGCGTGACGCTTCACCCAATTCGCGTACTTAGCGTCGGATATTAACTAAAGTTTT
>ONLA01000065.1 GCA_900318495.1 uncultured Eubacteriales bacterium | reverse complement strand
AAACGTTACCATAAATCAAACGTCAAGTACGCGACCTGAAAAACGCGAAATAAAATACTTGAAGTTTGGGGAGGGGTGTGGTATAATTGAGAATGGAATTTTATGCGGAAACAGGTGTGCGTATGACAAGGAGAAGAACGGTAATTAAGGTGGGAACCTCCACCCTTACATATGAAAACGGAAAAATAAATTACAGGCGCATTGAGCACCTTTGCAAGGTGCTGAGCGATTTGCATAACAGCGGCGAGGACGTTTTGCTTGTGTCGTCGGGCGCAATCGGCGTAGGAATGGGAAAAATGGGGCTTTCGCGGCGCCCTGACGAAACCAAAAAGAAGCAGGCCTTGGCGGCGCTGGGACAGTGCGAGCTGATGTTCATGTACGACAAGCTGTTCGGCGAATATAACCATAACGTGGCTCAGATTTTGCTGACCGCCGACACAGTTGAAACCACCCGCAAGCGTGAAAACGTGCTTAATACTATTGATTCGCTGCTCGATATGGATGTTATTCCCATAATCAACGAAAACGATACCGTCGCCACCGACGAGCTCGACGGCAATAACTTCGGCGATAACGATATGCTGTCGGCGATAGTGTCAAGGATCGTAGCGGCAGACAGGCTGATTATTCTGACCGATATTGACGGCCTTTACGACTCTAATCCGCGCACAAACCCCAAGGCTTCGAAAATTGAGGTCGTTGCAAAAATCACCAAGGATATTACCGAAATGGCGGCGGGCTCAGGCTCAAACCGCGGCACCGGCGGAATGATTACAAAGCTTTACGCTGCCGATTATGCCACCAAAAGGGGTATAGAGGTCTATGTTATCAACGGCGAAAAGCCCGAGCTTTTGTACGACGTTTTCGACGGCGAAAACCCCGGTACGGTATTTTTGGCTCAGGAATAAAGCGCTGCGGTAACAGTTTATATTATTCTTTAATAAACATAAATAACAGAAGGAAGGTTTTTTTATGACCACACTTGAAGCTATAGGACAAAACGCCGTGGCGGCGTCGAGAGTTTTGATGACCGCAGGAGCAAAAAAGGACGACGCGCTTAACGCAATCGCCGGGGCGCTGATTCAGAACAGCGGCAAAATTATTGAAGCAAACGAAATTGATATAGAAAACGGAAGAGCGGCAGGGCTTACCGAAAGCTTGATTGACAGACTGAAGCTTGACCGCGGCAGAATCGAGGGTATGGCAAAGGGAGTTGCCGAGGTTGCCGCCCAGGCTGACCCGGTAGGAAAAATCCTCGAGGGCAGAACCCTTAAAAACGGCTTGAAAATCGAGAAAATCACCGTGCCTATGGGCGTAATCGGAATTATCTTCGAGGCGCGCCCCAACGTTACCTCCGACGCCGCGGCGCTGTGCCTTAAAGCAGGCAGCGCGGTTATTCTCAGAGGCGGCAAGGAAGCGATAAACTCAAACAAGGCTATTGCCGAAGTAATGCGCAACGCGATTGAGCGTTCGGGACTTCCGCGCGACTGCGTTCAGCTAATCACCGACACCTCGCGCCAAAGCGCGACAGAGCTTATGCAGCTTACCGAGTACCTCGACGTGCTTATTCCGCGCGGAGGAGCAGGCCTGATTAAGAGCGTTGTCAATAACGCCAAGGTGCCCGTAATTGAAACAGGCGTGGGCAACTGCCACGTTTATGTCGATAAGTCAGCCGATTTGGATATGGCTAAAATTATAGTTTATAACGCAAAGACCTCGCGTCCTTCGGTTTGCAACGCAATCGAAACCGTGCTGGTTCACAAGGATATCGCCGAAGCCGCTTTGCCGCTTATCAAGGCGGAGCTTGACAAAAAGAACGTTGAAATCCGCGGCTGCGAACGCACCGCCGCGATTTTGGGCGAGGACGTTGTGCCTGCCTGCGAGGACGATTACGCAAGGGAATTCCTCGATTATATCCTTGCGGTTAAGGTTGTTGACAGCCTTGACGAGGCTATTGAGCACCTTGCGAAGTACAGCACCGGTCACAGTGAATGCATTGTTACAAGCGATTACGCTGCGGCTGAAAAATTCACCGCGTGCGTTGATTCGGCGGCGGTTTACGTTAACGCCTCAACGCGCTTTACCGACGGCGGCGAGTTCGGACTCGGCGCGGAAATCGGAATTTCCACCCAGAAGCTCCACGCGCGCGGTCCCATGGGACTTTCGTCGCTCACAAGCAGCAAGTATATTATTAAGGGCAGCGGTCAAATCCGCTGATTACATCAGAAGATACGCCAGAGTGAAAAGCAGCGACGGGTCGCCCTGTTCATCGGCAAGCAAAAGCATAAGCATTAAAATCAGGCTTTTGTCCCTGTCGCGGAACAGCGTGTCAATAAGGTTCCCGGGCTTTAGCGGCGCCTTCGGCTTTTCGGGCTTTGGCTCGGGCACGGGCTTTGGCTCAGGCTCAGGTTCGGGTTTTGGTTCGGGTTTTGGTTCGGGCTTGGGACGCGGTTCGGGCTTGGGTTCGGGCTTGCGGTGAAGCTGCCGCGCCCGGGCAAAGGCTTCTTCTTCAAAGCTCGGCATATTTTCCTCCTAAATTTTGCGCCGTGCGCATTTTAGGCAACACCGCACAATTCAAGGCGCACGGCTTGCCGGAATATTATTACGTCAGCTTGCCCGAAAAATCTCGGCAAGTCGTTTATAAAAACAAACCGCTGTCTTTAATCAGCGGAATCAGCTTAATCAGCTTCATAATTCGCTGAGCGCTGTCAAGCCTGCGCGCTTTTTCGCTGCTTAAAAACGGTCTGAGCGCGTTTAACAGGGCGTCGGTTTCGCTGTCGGGTGAAGCCGCGCCCATAACCGGCGCCAGCCTGCTCATAACGCGCGCCAAATCGGCGTTTGAAGCCGGCGCAGCCGGTTCGGGCTTGGGCGCGGGCGGAGAGTTCACGTTCAGCCCAAGCTGTTCGCCAAGGCTTTGCACCTGCTTCATCGCTTCGGGATTGCTCAGTATTTTGTTGATTTGATCCTGCATATCGGGCATCCTTTTTCACCTCGCGTGGTTATTTTTCGCCGCCGAGCATCTTCATAAGCGCCTGAGCCTGAGGGCTTTGCAAAAGCTTTTTTGTTTGTTCGGGGTCGTTTAAAACACGGCTTACCTCCGCCGCCTGCGGATTATTGCTGTTTTTAAGAATACCGCTTACATCGCCGTTTTTCGCGGCGTCGGAAAGCTGTTCGGGCGACGTACCTAATTTTTGAGAAAGCTGAGAAATCAGCTTGTTAATATTTTCAGACATAAAACCACCTCGCAATATACTATGCCGGATTTTTAAATTTATCACGGAGTTTTTATGAGAATTTTAGTTTTATCCGATATTCACGGCGATATGCGCTCGGCGCTGTTTGCCGTAAACGCCCAGCCAAACGCCGAAGTAATCGTTTTTTGCGGCGACGGCGCCGAACAGTTTGAATACCTTAAACGGACAATTCCGGGCAAAACCTTCATCGGCGTGCGCGGAAACTGCGACTGGTCAAGCGACCTGCCGGTGACCGCTTCGGCAACCGTAGGCGGCAAAAAGCTGTTTGTCACCCACGGCCATATGTATCAGGCAAAATTCACTGCCTACAATATGGTTTGCGCGGCAAGGGAGGAAAAGGCCGACATCCTGCTTTACGGCCACACCCACTGCGCCGTGAACGAATACGACGACGGACTTTACATTATGAACCCCGGCAGCTGCAACGGCTACGGCGCAAGCTACGGTTACATCGACATCACCGAAAAGGGCGATGTTGTTACAAACATCGTAAGGATTGACAACAGATGAATTTTGACGGCTTTGACCTTGACCGAAAAACGCGCGGCGTGCTTAATTCGCTTGACGCCGGCGGAAGAATTCCCCATGCGGTAATAATCGAAAGCCGCGATTCGCAGGCGGCTCAAAGCCTTGCGCTGCTGATGTCGATGTATGCGGTGTGCGGCAGCGGCGAAAACCGTCCGTGCGGAAAGTGCCCAAACTGCGTTAAGGCAAAAAACAAGGCGCACCCCGACATTTTTTATCCGCAGACAAAAAACAAAAGCAAAACCTATGACGCGGAAGGTATGCGCGAAATAATAAAGGACGCTTACGTCAAGCCAAACGACGCGGCGGCAAAGGTTTATGTTTTTGACAAGGCGGACACACGGCTGAGCACCGTCAGCCAAAACACATTTTTAAAGCTTTTTGAGGAACCGCCTCAAAACGTGTACTTCATTTTGCTGTGCGAAAACGCCCAAAGGCTGCTTGTCACAATCCGCTCGCGCTGTATGGTAATCAGGCTGGGCGGCGAGGCAGGCGTTGACGAAAACGCCCGGTCAGCGGCGGAAAAAATCGCCGAGGGCATAACCGCGGCGCACGAATATGAGCTTTTGCTCGCGCTGAGGGCGCTTGAGGACAAGGAGCTGCGCGACGGTATTTTTACCGCGCTTAAACAAATATTCCGCGACGCGCTGGTGATGCTTTCGGGCGTACAGGTACGCTCAGGCGGCGAAACGGCAAAAAAGCTCGCGGCAAGGTTCACCAAATTTAAACTGATAGAAATGATTGAGCTGTGCGACAGCTCGGCTTTGCAAATAAAACAGAACGTTAACATCAATCTCCTCACAACACGGCTGTGCGGAGAGTTCAGGAGGATATCATGGCAGAGGTAATAGGAGTAAGGTTCAAGGAAGTGGGCAAGGTTTATTACTTTGACCCCCTTGACAACGAGCTCAGCGTGGGCGATATGGTTATTGTTGAAACCGCGCGCGGACTTGAATGCGGTGAGGTTGCCGCTTCCAACAAGGAGGTTGACGACGAAAAAATCAAGCAGCCGCTTAAACCGCTTATCCGCATTGCTACCGAAAAAGACCTTAACCACCTTGCGGAAAACAAGCTCCGCGAAAAGGAAGCGTATAAAATCTGCGAACAGAAAATCGCGGCTCACAAGCTTGAAATGAAGCTTGTAAACGTTGAATACACCTTTGACAACAGCAAAATCATCTTTTACTTTACCGCCGACGGCAGGGTTGACTTCCGCGCGCTGGTAAAGGATTTGGCGTCGGTTTTCCGCACGCGAATCGAGCTCAGGCAAATCGGCGTGCGCGACGAGGCAAAGATGGTCGGCGGACTGGGAATCTGCGGCAGACCGTTTTGCTGCAACCGCTTTATGGGCGAATTTCAGCCTGTGTCAATCAAAATGGCAAAGGAACAGGGGCTTTCGCTTTCTCCCGTTAAAATTTCGGGCACCTGCGGCAGGCTTATGTGCTGCTTAAAATACGAGCAGGAGGCTTACACCGACCTTCTTAAACACACGCCGAAGGTGGGCGCGATTGTTAAAACTCCCGAGGGCAGGGGACTTGTGGTTGAAAACAACCTGATTGCCAGAACCCTCAAGGTCAAGCTCGACAACACCCCCGACGACGTGGCTCCCAAAACCTTCACCGTTAAGGAGTGCAAGCTTATCAAGGACGGCTACATCAAGGTTAACCGCAAGGAAATTGAGGAGCTAATCTCGGCAAGGCGTCAGCCTTACCTTGATTTATTTGTACAACCTGACGAAAAATCTTGCTGCGCAATCCGCACACCTGAATTATGCGGTATTGCCTAAGCTTAAAGCGCGTAAATCGCGTAAATTATAAAAATTCTTAAAAACCACTTGCAATTTTTAAAATATATGTTAAAATATAATTGAAATCTTTTAAGGAGGTCAGATTTATGGCATATGTAATTAATGACGAATGCATCATGTGCGGTGCTTGCGCCGACGAGTGTCCCTGCTCTGCTATTTCAGAGGGCGACGGCAAGTATGTTATCGACGCTGACGCTTGCGTTGACTGCGGCTCATGTGCTGATGTTTGTCCTGTAGGTGCTCCTCAGGCTGAATAATCAAATTAAAAACGGCGGCAAGGGTTCCTTGCCGCCTTTATTGATTTTCGGTTACTTTTGGCTAACCGGATAAACAAACCGCGGTCTTGATAATGCCGCGGTTTTATTGTATAATAAGGGCAATGAAACACCGAAAGGATAAATACAATGCAGGACATTCACCGTGAGCCGCTCGGCGGCGGCTTTGAAATATACGTTTCAAAAAGCTACCATTTTTCCACCGACACAATTTTGCTTGCCGATTTTGCAGACCGCAGGGGAGGCAGGCTGCGCGTTGACCTCGGCTCGGGCTGCGGAACAATCGCGTTTTTGTGGCTTAAAAACAACAAAAACATAAAGGTTGACGCGGTTGAAATTCAAAGCGAAGCCTGCGAATTAATCCAAAAAAGCGCGGAATTTAATAACGCCGGGCAAAGTCTGAACATTGTCAACACCGATTTAAGGGACTTGAAGGGCAGGCTCGAATTCGGAAAATATGACCTTGTCGCCTGCAATCCGCCGTACAAGCTCAGCGGAACGGGCGTGCCGAACCCCGGGGAAAAAAAGCTTATCGCAAGACACGAAACCGGCTGCACGCTTGATGATGTGTGTGAATCGGCGTCGCGGCTTTTGCAGTTCGGCGGAAGGTTTTGCCTGTGCCAGCGCCCCGAAAGGCTTGCCGATGTGTTTGAAAGTATGCGCCGGTTTGACCTTGAGCCAAAAGCCCTGCGGCTTGTGCAGCAGCGCCCGTCAAAGCCGCCGAAGCTGTTTTTAATCGAGGGCAGAAAGGGCGGAAGGCGCGGCTTTATGGAAGCCCTGCCGACGCTGTTTATCGAAGGCGCCGACGGCGGTTTTTCAGCCGAGATGATGGATATTTACGGAAGCTACAAAAGCGCGGAGGTGTAGAATGAGCGGAATTTTATATGTTACGGGCACGCCGATCGGCAATTTGTCCGACCTGTCGCCGAGGGCGGCGCAAACGCTGGGCGAGGTCGATTTTATCGCCGCCGAGGATACCCGCGTAACAATGAAGCTGCTAAATCATTTAGGCATTAAAAAGCCGATGATAAGCTATTTTGAGCACAACAAACGCGAACGCGGCGAGATAATCTGCGACCGTATTCAGCAGGGCGAAAGCTGCGCCGTTGTTACCGACGCCGGTATGCCGTGCATTTCAGACCCCGGCGAGGATTTAATCAGGCTGTGCGAAGAACGCGGAATTAAAACCGTCGTGATTCCCGGTCCCAGCGCGTTAATCGCGGCGCTGGCGGTGTCGGGGCTCAGCACCGGACGCTTCACCTTTGAGGGCTTTTTGAGCGTCAATAAAAAAAGCCGGGGCGAACACCTTAAAAGCCTTGAAAACGAACACCGCACAATGATTTTTTACGAGGCTCCGCACAAGCTTCCGGCAACGCTCAGGGATTTTTACGCGTTCTTCGGCGAACGCAGGCTTACCATTGTGCGTGAAATCACCAAGCTTCACGAGGAGGTTATTCGCACAACAACCTCCGCCGCCGCCGAAAGCCTTGCGGACGGCAGCGTGCGCGGCGAAATTGTGCTGGTGCTCGAGGGCAAAACCGCTGACGAAGAAGAAAAATCATACACGCTTGAACAGGCGGTTAAGCTTGCAAAATCGCTTGTTGCCGAAGGAGTTAAGTCGACCGAAGCGGCAAAGCGCGCGGCGGCTGAAACAGGCTTTAAGAAAAACGAAATTTACAGGGAGCTGATTTGATGACCTATGAAGAGGCGCTCGAAAAAATACATTCACTGCTGACTTTCGGGTCGCGCCCGGGGCTTGACCGTATGCGGATGCTGCTTGAACGGCTCGGCAATCCTCAGGACAAGCTCAGGTTCATTCACGTTGCCGGCACAAACGGCAAGGGCTCGGTGTGCGCGGTGCTGTCGTCGGTGCTTGTGGCGGCAGGCTACAAAACAGGGCTGTTTATTTCGCCCTACATCACCGATTTTCGCGAACGAATCCAAATCAATAACCAAATGATAAGCCGCGAAGCCCTTGCCAAAGCGGTGGAGGAAACCTATCCCGTGCTTATGAAGCTGCGCGGCGAAGGCGTGGTTATAACCGAGTTTGAGTATGTTAACGCGCTCGAGTTTTACATCCACGCCGCCGAAAGCTGTGACGTAGTGGTGCTCGAAACCGGTATGGGCGGACTGCTTGACTGCACCAACGTAATCAAGCCGCCGCTGTGCTCGGTAATCACAACAATCGGGCTTGACCACACCGCCGTGCTCGGCAGCACGCTTGAAGAAATCGCGGCGCAAAAGGCAGGAATAATCAAGCCCGGCTCCGCCGCCGTTACCTCGGCTCAGGACAGCCGCGCGTTCGGGGTTATCGCCCGGGCGGCAAAAAACGCCGCCGTTCCGCTGATAGAAAGCGGCAGCGTTGAGGTTCGGGTGCTCAGTCAAGACCTCGGCGGCAGCGTGTTCACCGCAAACGGCATTGAGCTTAGGCTGAACCTTGCCGGAAGTCATCAAATTGAGAACGCCAAAACCGCAATCGCCGCGCTTGAATATCTGCGCCTGAACAACATTTTAGAGCTTACCGACGCCGATATTAAAAACGGAGTTTTCGCGGCTCAAAACCCCGCAAGGCTCGAGCTTTTGTGCCGTGAGCCCGTGGTGCTGCTCGACGGAGCGCACAACCCGAACGGCGCTCAGGCTCTTAAAGCGGCGGCTGAACAGTTTTTGCGCGGCAAAAAAATATACTGCGTAATGGGTATGCTCGCCGACAAGGACTGCGACACAGCTATTTCGCTGCTTGCGCCCTTGTTTGAAGCGGTGTTCGCGGTCAGCGTAAGCAATCCCCGAACGCTCGGGGCAGAGGAGCTTGCCGGAAAATTCAAGCCGTACTGCAAAAACGTTACTCCGTGCGCGGACGCGGAAAAAGCCTTTGACCTCGCGCTTGAAAACGCGCGGCAAAACGGCGGCGCGGTGCTCGTCTGCGGCTCGCTGTACCTCGCGGGCGAATTAAGACCGTATATGATTTCAAAAACTTCTTTTTAACCTCAATTTTGCATTTTCAATTTTCAAATTTCCGTTAAATGAAAGCAGCAAGGGCACGGCTCGATTGAACCATGCCCTTGTGTTATATACATGTAAATTTAACTGAAATACTTGTCGTAGCCTTCCCAGCCGGAGGTGTAGCGCATTAAAATCGCGGAATCCTGTCCGTTTACCTTTCCGTCGCCGTTTATGTCAGCGGCGTCAAGGTTTACCTTGTCGGCGTAGCCGTCCCAGCCCGAGGTATATCGCGCCAAAACAGCCGCGTCCTTGCCGTTTATCACTCCGTCGCCGTCCGTGTCGCCGGCTTTGGCAGGAGCTTTTCCGATGCTTTCAAACTTGATGTTATTATTCTTCGCGTATTCCTCAGCCGCCGAACCGCTGTAACCGTAAATTGTCAATCCTTCGCCGCAGTCGTCAAATGCACCGTATCCGATACTTGTAACGCTGTCGGGAATGACTATGCTTGTCAGCCCGGTGCAACCGTAAAACGCTTCGTATTCAATACTTGTAACGCTGTCGGGAATGGTTACGCTTGTAAGCCCGGTGCAGTAGGAAAACGCCCCCTCTCCGATACTTGTAACGCTGTTCGGAATGGTTACGCTTGTAAGCCCGGTGCAGCCGTAAAAAGCATACCTTCCGATACTTGTAACGCTGTCGGGAATGGTTACGCTTGTAAGCCCGGTGCAGCAGTAAAACGCAGAGTCTCCGATACTTGTAACGCTGTCGGGAATTACGAGGTCTGTGACAAGCTGATTGTTGAGATAAAGATTTTGTGCATAATATAACGGATTAGAACTATTACTGTCAAATTTTATATTGCACCATGCCGCTATGTCTGTAATATACACACCTTTTAGCCCGGTGCAGTCGTAAAACGCAGAGCTTCCGATACTTGTAACGCTGTCGGGAATGGTTACGCTTGTAAGCCCGGTGCAGCCGTAAAACGCATCGCTTCCGATACTTGTAACGCTGTTGCCGATTGTTACGCTTGAAAGCCCTGTACAGCCCGAAAACGCCATGTCTCCGATACTTGTAACACTGCCGGGAATGGTTACGCTTGTAAGCCCGGTGCAGTACTCAAACGCAGAGTTTCCGATACTTGTAACGCTGTCGGAAATTGTTACGCTTGTAAGCCCGGTGCAGCCTGAAAACGCAGAGTTTCCGATACTTGTAACGCTGTTCGGAATGTTTACGCTTTCAAGCCCGGTGCAGTCGTAAAACGCAGAGTCGGCAATCCCATTTGTTCCGTCTTTAAGCACAATGCTTGTGTTATCGGGCATTGTACCTTTGTATTTATAAGCAACCTTACCTGCGTATACCAAACCGTCGGGTTGGTTGTTGTACCA
>ONLA01000066.1 GCA_900318495.1 uncultured Eubacteriales bacterium | reverse complement strand
CGAAAAGCTCCTGAGCGCTCTGAATATTTACCACCTTTACGAACGGCGGCGGAGCAATGCTCACGGGGCCGCTAATCAGCGTAACGTCCGCGCCGCGCAGCATAGCCTGCCTTGCGACGGCGTAGCCCATCTTGCCCGTGGAGTGATTGGTAATAAACCGCACAGGGTCAAGGCTTTCGCGCGTGGGGCCGGCGGTTACAAGCACCTTTTTGCCTGCCATATCCTTTTGCTTCGCGATTTCTCTGAGTATATAATCAAGCAAGGTCTGTTCGGGCGGAAGCTTGCCCTCGCCCGTCGCTCCGCAAGCCAAATATCCGCTGTCGGGAGGAATAACGGTAACTCCGCGCCTCTCCAAAACTTTAAGATTATCCTGCACTGACGGGTGGTTGAACATATTAACATTCATCGCCGGAGATACCAAAACAGGGCACCTTGCGGCAAGCAGAGTAGTGCTGAGCATATCGTCCGCAATACCGTGCGCCATTTTTGCGATAATGTTGGCGGAAGCAGGCGCAATCAAAATAACGTCGGCGCGTTCAGCCAGCGCAATGTGCTTAACCTCGCTCACGTCGGCGCGGTCAAAGGTTTCGGTAAGACAGCGGTTTTTCGTTAGGGTTTCAAACGTTACCGGTGTAATAAATTCTGTCGCGTTTTTGGTCATAATTACCTCAACATTCGCGTGAAGCTTTACCAAAGCGCTCGCCAAATTCGGAATTTTATAAGCGGAAATACTGCCGGTCACACCCAGCAAAACTGTTTTGCCCGTTAACATAAGTCAGTCACCTCGTACACAATTTATATGCTGATTATATCACACTTTTTCAAATAACACAACGTTCACTTGTTTTTCCGCCCGGATGTGTTATAATTGCATTATCAAACACACGGAGGACGTTATGAAAGACTTTTCCAACGTAAAATTCAAAGGAACATTCCGCGATTATCAGTCAAAAATTCTTCAAAACGCCGGCAAACACCTAAAGGACGGCAAAATCCACATTGTAGCCGCGCCGGGAAGCGGCAAGACGATTTTGGGGCTTGAGCTTATACGCGGCATAAGCTCGCCGGCGCTTGTACTGTCGCCGTCCGTCACAATACGTCAGCAGTGGGGCGAACGCTTTACCGCAGGCTTTCTGCCCGACGGCGAAAACGGCGAGGGTTACATTTCCTACGACCTCAAAGCACCGTCGCTTATAACCTCCGTCACCTACCAGGCGCTTTACGCCGCGTGGAACAAGCAAAAGCTCAGCTGTTCGGACGATAACGGCGAAGAAGCCGAGTCCGCCGACTTTTCCGGCTTTAACCTTATCGAGACCGTGAAAGACGCCGGAATACGCACAATTTGCCTTGACGAAGCGCACCACCTGCGCAGCGACTGGCAAAAAAGCCTTGAAGCCTTCATAAAGGCGCTCGGAAAATCTGTGACGCTTATTTCGCTGACAGCCACGCCGCCATACGACAGCACTCCCGCCGAATGGAAGTCTTATCACACGCTTTGCGGCGACATTGACGACGAAATATTTGTGCCTCACCTTGTGGCTCAAAAAACACTGTGTCCGCACCAGGACTATGTAATTTTCAGCTATCCCACGAAAGAGGAGCAATCCCTGCTCACTGAACAGCGCTCAAAGGCGAAGCAAACCGTAAGGGCTCTGCCCGACACTATGTTTTTCGCTCAGGCGGTTTCGGAATACACTTCGCAAAACAGCACTGCGGATTCCGATTTTTTATACGAAAACTACGACGGCTTCACCGCGCTTTTCGCGCTTGCCCTGCGCAAAAATCCGTCGGTTGACGCCAATCTTCCGCCAAAGCTCAGGGCGGATATTGCGGCTTGCTCCAAAAGCCTTTCGCCCCAAACAACCGAACAGGCTTGTCAGCTTATCGTCAGCAATCCCAAGCAGTTCGGCGAAATAAGCGCGGCGCTTGAAAACAAGCTGAAAAACGCTTCGCTTATCCACAGAGGCAGGGTGAATTTCACCGACACCTCGCTCGCCGAAAAAACCTTGATTTCATCATTGGGCAAGCTTAAAAGCATTGCGGACATTGCCGCCGAGGAGCACAAAAACCTCGGCGAAAAGCTGAGAATGCTGATTTTAACCGACTACATCGGACAGTCGTATATGAACAGCATCGGCACAGCCGAGCCAATCACGTCAATGGGCGCGGTGCAAATCTTTGAGCACCTGCGCCGAAGCGGTGTTCCGTCGCTTGCGGTGCTTACGGGAGCCGGGGTAATTCTCCCGACCGCTTCGCTTGAAGCCGTCAAAAAAATCGCCGAAAGCCTTAGCATCAGCTTTACCTCCTCCCACTCCGCCGCGCCGGAATACAGCCGCGTAAACGTTTCCGGCTCGAACAAAAACAAGGTCGCGCTTGTCACCGAAGCCTTTTCGCAGGGACTTTTCAAAATCCTCACGGGTACAAAATCGCTGCTCGGCGAGGGCTGGGACTCACCCTGCATCAACTCGCTGATTTTGGCAAGCTTTGTGGGCAGCTTTATGCTGTCAAACCAAATGCGCGGACGCGCCATACGCACCGACAAAGCCGACCCCGGCAAGGCGTCGAACATCTTCCACCTTGTAACGCTCGACCGTGACGGCAGCTACGGCACACAGCCCGGCGGAGCCGACTGGGACACCGTTTCGCGCCGCTTTGACACCTTTCTCGCGCCTGCCTACAGCAGCAACGTAATCGAAAGCGGCACCGACCGTCTGGACGTTATAAAGCCTCCGTTTGACGAAAACGGAATACAAAGAATAAACAGCGCAATGTATTCCCTTGCGGCTGACCGCGAAACAATGAAAAGCCGCTGGAACGCCGCGTTTTCCGCCGCAGGCAATTCTCCGCAAATCGCCGACACCGCCCGCCCCGAATCGGTTCCGCTTGTGTTTGCGGACAAGAGCGCTTCGGGAGCTGTCAGCGCACTGCTTATAACAATTCTGCTGCTGTTAATAATTAACATAATGCTGTTTTTGCCGCTGTGGCTCAGGCTGCTGCTTTCGGCGGCAACCGCCGCAGCCGGTGTTCCGTTATTTGTGTCAAGGCTGAAAAAAGCGCGCGCAATGTCGTCCGCGGAGGGAAACATAAAAATCCTGAGTGCGGCACTGTGCGAAACGTTAAAGCAAACAGGAGCGTTAAGCTCAAAAAGCTGCAAGCCCGTGTGTATACAAAACTCCGCCGCTGTTCCGTCAGTCGCGCTTGAAAACGCGACCGCGCAGGAGCAAAGCGTGTTTAACCGCGCGCTGTCCGAAATGCTATCGCCCATCGACAATCCGCGCTACCTTATTTGTAAGGGCAGCGACGGAGTGTGCAGCTTTGCCTGCCCTTCCGCCGTGGGCAACAAAAAGGAAAACGCCGAATTTTTCGCCTCGCTGCTGAACAAAACGGCAAAGGATTTCCGCGTAATATACACGCGCAGCGAAAAAGGCAGGCAGGAGCTTTTGAAGTGCAAACGGTATTCGTTGACAAACAGCGCAAAGCCCGTAAAAAGCAAAAGAGTTTTGTTATAAAAATTAAGGAGCGGCAAAAACCGCTCCCTTTTTTCAGCCCTGCGCCTGATTTGAAAACTTCATTTTTACTTCGTTAATTTTGGTCTGCTGAACCTGTTCGGCAGGATACCAGCCCTTTGCCTGCATTTTGGCGTAGATTTGATTTTGCATTTCGATTGCGCTGTTGAGCGAGCCCGTGAAGGCTTGGTGAACGTCCTGAGATGACGATTCAATGCTGCCGTGCATAAACAAATCGCAGGCTCCCTTTTCAAGCATAAGCATATTTTCCATTAAGCTTCTGTCGTCCATAAACACCCTCCTCAAAGCAGATTATAAAAGTTCTCAAAAACGGTTTTGTGCTGCTGTTCAAGCTGTTGCGCAAAGCTTTTCAGCTCGCCGTCGCACAGCTTTTCGGAAGCGTCGCGGCACTGCGTTTGAAAATACTGCTCGTGGCCGAGCGCGTCCTGAACATAAAGCAATTCTTTGTCTGTCATAGCATTACCTCCTGAATTTGGTATTACTATTGTTGACCGCATTTTTTAAAATATGCAAAAAGCCGCCCAAACGGACGGCTCGTTTTTTATTTTGCCTCGCAAATTACAATGTATCTTCCGTACTTGCCGTTGTTAAGCTGAGTGCAGGTTACAAGAGTCAAAAGCTTTCTTCCGTACTGAATAACGGTGTCGGTGGTCTGGTTCGGCTCAACCTTTTTGTAGTCAATCACCTTGTAATGAATTGTCTCCCAAAAGTTCTTAACGTTGACCGAATCGCCTTTTTTCAGGTTGCGGATATTGTCAAAAAAAATTCTTCCAACATATCCCGTGTGACCTGCCACAACACAGTTTGTGTTTTTTTCGTTCAAAGGCAGCGAGGTGTTGTTCAGGTGCGCCGCGCCGTAGCCCATCATCTCCTCGTTCGCGCCGAGATAAACCGGCAGACTCATTCCGATGCTCGGAGCCGAAATGTAGGCGTAAACATTACCAAAGCCGTATTTCGACATATTAAGCGCCGCGTGGGTGTAATCGTTCGCGTCAACTGTGCCCTGGTTGTTAAGAATCGACTTGTTGTACTTCCGGCTGTCCTGAAGCAGCTTGTTTAGGTCGGGCTTAAAAACAATCCTCCTGCCGGGGTCAGGGCTGTAGCTTCCGCCTCCGGTTCTTACCGTGAACCTTACGGCGCCGTTCGACCCGGTAACAGGACGCCCTTCGCTGTCAATCAAGCCGCGCTTTTTGGCTTCCTCAAAGGTTTTAACAACGGTGCCGTCGCTTTCGTCAACCAGCTCGTCGGCGGCGCTGTCAAGCTCATCCTCGTATTTTTCAATAACGCCGTTCGCCTTAATTTGACCTACATAATTCGAAACCGGAGGAAACAGCAAAAAGCCTATTCCGGTCAAAAGCAATACAACGGCAATAATCAAAACTATTTTTTTCCACATATAAATTTTCCCTTTTGCGATATTGATAGTATTATAAACCATTGTTCGGAATTTTTCAATAGCCGCACGCAAAAACACCGCGCCAAGGCGCGGTGCACAAGGTTCTTAATAATCGTAAAGCGAAGACTTTGAAGTGTTAATTTCGGCAATTTTCCAGTGTCCGCTAACCTTAACAACGTCAAAGTACAGCAC
>ONLA01000067.1 GCA_900318495.1 uncultured Eubacteriales bacterium | reverse complement strand
GAGCAGCCGGTGTCAACGGGCTTGCATAAGAAGGTTTGCGGATAGGTTTGTTTCAGCTCGTCAAAGCATTTTTTCGCCTTGGGGGTTGAAGTAAAAATCGCGAACACAGCGGAGCCGGAGCCGCTCATTCCTGCTCCCCTCGCCTTGTTTTTAAGCATAATTTTCTTAATTTCGTTGACCTCGGGAATTTGCAGCGCAAGCTCAAAATCGTTAAAAATCGTGGTCGATATCATAAACATATCGCGGCTGTAAAGCGCCTTGACCATTTCATCGGTGTAGCACGGGTGCGGAGCGAGCGCGTCAACCTTTTGATAAGCTTCTGCGGTTGAAACGCTGACGGCGTCAGGCTTGCAGATTACAATGTCACTGCAGCGGAACTTCGGCAGCTTTTGCATTGAGGTGCCCGTGCCTGTGCACAGCTTGGTGCCGCCCTCGACGCAAAACGGAACATCTGCGCCCACGCGTTCGGCAATGGCTCGCATATCCGCGGGACTTAGGCTTGCGGAAAAAAGAAGGTTCAGCGCGAAGATTACCGCCGCGCCGTCGCTGCTGCCTCCGGCGAGTCCGGCTTGGGTGGGTATTTGCTTGTCGATTTCAATATGTACGCCCTTTTGCGGCATTTTACAGTAGTCGAAAAACCTGTACGCCGCCTTGACGGCAATGTTGCTTTCGTCGTTGGGAACGCCTTCGTAACCGCACGAAACGGTCACTTCGCCGCTGTCGCTGTCTGTGACGGTCACGGTGTCATACAAGCTTACCGTCTGCATAACCGTTGAAATATTGTGGTAGCCGTCGGGACGTTTTCCCAAAACGTCGAGCGACAGGTTGATCTTTGCCGGAGCCTTAACCGTTACTTTCATTTTTCAGTTCCTCAGTAAATTCACGGATTCGCCCGAGCGCGATTTTAAGGTGCTTGAGCGAATAGGAGTAGCTTACCCTTACAAAGCCGTCGCCGCATTTGCCGAACGCGGTGCCCGGAACAACCGCGACGTGCTTTTCCATAATGAGTCTGGTGCAAAATTCCTCGGACGAAAGCCCTGTGGACTTTATGCACGGGAACACGTAGAAGGCGCCCAGCGGTTCAAAACAGCTAAGTCCCATTTCGTTGAAGCCGTCAACCACAAGCCTGCGGCGCATATCATACTCGTCGCGCATTTTCTTTACGTCGCGGCCGCCGTTTTTGAGAGCCTCGATCGCGGCGTACTGCGCGGTTGTCGGAGCCGACATAATTCCGTACTGGTGAAGCTTTGTCATCTGCGAGATTATTTCGGCGGGGCCGAGCGCGTAGCCCAGCCTCCAGCCTGTCATGGCGTAGGATTTTGAAAAGCCGTTGATTACAATGGTGCGCTCGTACATTCCGTCGATTGACGCGATAGACACATGGTCTCTGCCGCCGTATGTAAGCTCGGAATAAATTTCGTCGGACAGCACAATAAGGTCGTGCTTTTTCACAACCTGAGCGATTTCCTCAAGGTCGCGCTTTTCCATAATCGCGCCGGTGGGATTGTTGGGAAACGGCAGAACCAAAAGCTTTGTTTTGGGCGTGATCGCCGCCTCCAGGTCAGCCGCCTTAAGCCGGAAGCTGTCCTCGTTTTTTGTGTTGATAATCACGGGCACGCCGCCTGCCATTACCGCAAGAGGTTCGTAACACACAAACGACGGCTGAGGGATAATCACCTCGTCGCCGGGCTCGACCATAACGCGGAACGCAAGGTCGATAGCCTCGCTGCCGCCAACGGTAACAATGGTTTGCTTTGAAGGGCTGTAGCTTACGCCGAAGCGGCGCTCGTAGTATTTTGAAATTTCGTTTAACAAATCGGCAAAGCCGCGGTTTGGCGAATACCAGGTTTTGCCCTTGATAAGGCTGCGGATTCCCTCGTCGCGGATGTGCCACGGAGTTTGAAAATCAGGCTCGCCGATTGAAAGCGAGATCACATCGTCCATCTCGTTGGCAATGTCGAAAAACTTGCGGATGCCGGACGGACTTATGCTCCTGATGCTCCGGTTAAGATATTTATCGTAATCTATCACAGGATTAAGCTCCTCTCGTCGGCGCTGTCCTCGGACGAAAACAGCTTCATACCTCTGTCCTTGTAGCAGCGCAGAATAAAGTGGGTGCCTGTTGAAAGCACGCCGTCAATCGTGGAAAGCTTTTTGGCGACGAACATTGCGATGTCCTGCATTGTTTCGCCCTTAACGATGAGCGCAAAGTCATAAACGCCTGCCATAAGGTAAACGCTTTCAACCTCTTCAAACGCCATACACATTTCCGCCATTTCGTCAAAGCCTCTCTCCTTTTTGGGCGTAACCTTCAGCTCGATAAGCGCCTCAACGTGGCGGTTGTCGTCAAGCTGTTCCCAGTTTACAACAGCCTGATAACCCTTGATTATGCCTTCCTTTTCATATTCCTTGATTTGCGCGGCGATGTAATCCTCCGGTTCGCCGAGCATTGCCGCGATTTCCGCGTTGCTGAACTGTGAATTTGTTCCCAAAAGCTGCAGTAATTTATTCATAAATATTCCTCCCGTATTTAATTGTTTTTTCAGGCCGGCTTCAGCTCGTGCTTTTCAACCGTGTTAATCAGGTTTGCGCACACCGAAACGGCAACGCTGAACGCCTCGTTTTTTTCGCAGGTAATTTCAAGCTCGGCATACCCCATGCGGCGGCGGTGGCTGAACACCACCGACTTGTCAACGTCGATAACCGAAAAGTTTTTTGCCGCGACGTTGCCGCTTATAAGACGGTTGCTGCCGTAAAAGTAAGAATACAAGCCGTTTTTTGACGGAACGGCAACAAAGGTAAGCCGGCTTTTTTCAAGCCTTATGAAAAAGATACTCGCGGGCGCGAACGGAAACTTGCGGATTTTTGCCGCGGTTTTGCCCGAAGCGTCAACAATCCTAAGGTTGACGCTCTTTTTTGACGCAGTATTTTTTCGCAGAGTTTTGTACCTTTCCTCTCCGGACTCGCCGAAAATCACAAAATCCGTGCTGTCCGGGGACTTGTCGCGCTTAATGAAAAGCCGCATTCTATCACCTTTATTTATACTGTACCGCGGCAGTAAAATTCCGTTAAAGAAAAATAGCCACAGGTAATAAAAGATATACCTAAGGTTATTATACATCATAAGATTAAATTATACAAGTGATAATTAATATATTAATATAAAGCGGCGCCGTCATACAAATTACACAAAATTCACCTTATCTAATTGGTTATAATTCAGATTGAAAAAATATTCTGTTAAAAGTATAATTATTATTGTATAGACAAAATCGGTATTTATTTACCGAAACTTTTATATTTTAGGTATTTTAGGAGGTTAAAGTATGAACAAAACACGCAAAATTATCTCGCTGATACTGGTATTCATACTGGTGTTCGGCTGCGCGACAGTTATCCCTGCGTCCGCTGCCGAGACAAGCGGCAAAACCGGCGAAGCTCTCCCTGCTCGGGACACCATGGAATTCCGCAACACCCTGGGTTGGGGAGAAGTTTTTATGTACTCCTGGAGCGGCGATTACAACTCTTCCGTTGACTGGCCGGGAAAAAAACTAAGCCCGTCAGGCATTGACGAGTACGGATGCGAAGTTTACCGCATTGACATTCCGGTTGACGCGGATGGTATTGTCCTTAACAACGGCGCGGGACAACAAACCGCCGATATAACCGACTTTTATCCCGAAGGCGGCGGTTACTATTTGGACGCGGGCAGAACTACCGACAACGGCTATGGACAGGAAGTATATGTTCCGATCCCGCTTGAAGAGCCTGCCGGTAGTTACTACATCATCGGCGACGCTGACGGCAACAAAACCGTCAACATCAGCGACGTTACCGCCGTTCAAAAGTTTTTGGCGGACGTTGCCGTTCCGGAAAATTTTGACTCGTTTGCCGCCGACGCCGACCAAAACAACGTGATTAATATTGACGACGCGACACTTATTCAGCTTTATCTGGCAGGCATTGAACGCAAAAACAACAGCTGCGGCACCGGAAAGACAACAGATCCATATGACGACAGCATTTGTCATATGGCGTTCTACGATGTAATCGGCTGGGGAGATGTAACGCTGATTGCGCGCGATAAAAACGGCAACCTTTTGCCGGCAAAATTAACCGATGATGATTTTTACGGCAAAATGGCTTATCTTCCGAATAATACAGCTTCACTTGTGATTGTCAGTGAGGACGGCACAAAACGCACCGTTCCCTGCACCGATACCCGGTTTTTCAGCGATTATTTCGGCACCATCTATGTTTCCTATGATAAAAGCAACAGCCGTTATGTTGTGAATTACGATTTATGGGATATCGGAGGCTTATATCCCGAAATCTGCTTTGTCAACTCACTCGGCTGGGATAAGGTTATTATGGAAGGCTGGGACGAATACGGCAATATGGTTGAATCACACGAGGTAGAGCGCAGTAATGATGGATATATTGTCAGTCCCGCGTTCTACACACGCAAGATTACCTTCAGCGACGGCAACGGACACAGAACCGATTACATCACTCAGTACTACTGCGTTCCCGGAGAACCTGACATCTATTGTCCCGACGAAGAAAAAACAACCGTAAACGATATGGGCGAAACCGTGTGTGTTCTGAAACATTACGCCTATAATGAGTATTCTACCGTTTCCTTTAAGTTTGAAAACAGCCTTAACTGGGAGAATGTATATGTGTACGCGTGGTTTGAAGACGGCAATCAAGACGCCGAATGGCCGGGCGTAAAGCTGACAGATTGCAAGATTAATGATTACGGTCAGCAGATTTATACCGTTAATGTTCCCAACAACGCGGCAGGCGTAATTCTTACCGACGGTGAAGGTCATCAAACCGATAATATTACCGACTATTCTCCTGCATGCTATTATTTAGACAGCGAAAATCTCATTGAAAACGAGTTCGGCGCCACAGTTTATGTGCCCATTCCGTATATCCGTTTAATTAAATTTTAACCAAAAAGCGTACGCATTTAAAATGTGTGCGCTTTTTTATTTTACCTTACTATACATTTGACAGCGAAAATCAGGGAGAGTGTCTGACAAATTGTACATAATTTGCATTTTCTTATTGGTTATTATTAAGATTGAAA
>ONLA01000070.1 GCA_900318495.1 uncultured Eubacteriales bacterium | reverse complement strand
TGGTGGAGGTGAGGGGAGTCGAACCCCTGTCCGAAAAATGCTTGCCGAGACTTTCTCCGAGCGCAGTCAGTGTACTGTCATTCCCTTGCCGCCGCGCCCACGGACAGGCTCGGCGGTTTGGTAGCTCCTAAATGATGACGCGGCTCAGAGCGCTTCCGCGTTCACCTTTACCTCTGTTCGACGCTCCTTATGCGGCCGAGGTGCTCCGCACAGGAACGAGCTGCTTTAAGCAGCTAATGCAACTTTATTGTTGTCAGTTATTTTTAAGCTGCGGATTTTATGGCGGTTCCGCACCGCCGCTCGCTTATCAGGGTTTACATTCCCCGTCGAAACCTTTACACCCCCGTTTTTATTAAGGCAGCAGTTAGTAAAACTTTTTGTTAATTAATTCAGTCGGGAAGGGTAGCGCTTTTTTTAACGGCGCTGTCTGCCCGGCCGATACTAATCACTAACCACTAATCACCAATCACTACTCATCCTCTGCCCTGTTCCTTGATTGCGCGTTCGATGTCGCGCTTTGCCGTGCGTTTTGCCATATCCTCGCGCTTGTCATAGAGCTTTTTGCCCTTGCACAAGCCGACCTGAACCTTGACGCGGCTGTCCTTAAAGTAGAGGCTGACGGGAATCAGCGAATAGCCTGTTTGCTTAATCGTGCCGTAAAGCCGGTTAATCTCTTTTTTGTGCATAAGAAGCTTGCGCACACGCACCGGGTCGCGGTTAAAAATATTGCCGTGCTCATAAGGCGAAATGTGCATTCCGTTTACGAAAATTTCGCCGTCCACAATCGAACACCAGCTGTCTTTAAGGTTGACCCTGCCCTGACGTATTGACTTTACCTCGGTGCCGCAAAGCTCGATTCCGGCTTCAAAGCTTTCCTCGATAAAGTAGTCGTGGCGCGCTTTTTTGTTTTGCGCGATAGTTTTGAGCGAAGCCATCAGATTTCATTCCTGCCTTCCAGCGCTCTTGCGAGCGTGTATTCGTCGGCGTATTCCAAGTCGCCGCCCACGGGAATTCCGTAAGCAAGGCGCGTTACCTTTACGCCCATCGGCTTTAACAGCTTTGAAATATACAGCGCGGTCGCGTCGCCCTCAACCGTGGGGTTGGTCGCCATAATCACCTCGGAAACCTCGCTTCCGCCGAGCCTTTGAAGCAGCTCCTTGATTGTGAGGTTGTCGGGGCCGATGTCGTTTAGCGGAGAAATCGCGCCGTGAAGCACGTGATAAACTCCCCTGAACTCGTGGGTATTTTCAACCGCCGTGGCGTCGCGCGGAGTTTCAACCACGCAAATCACCGAATTGTCGCGTGCCGGGGACGCGCACACCGGGCAAAGCTCCTTGTCGGTAAGATTGCAGCAGCGGCTGCAATAATGAATCTTGCTGTGGGCGTCGGTGACAGCCTGAGCAAGCTGCTCCGCTTCTGCTTTTGACAGATTTAGCACGTAATACGCAAGCCTTTGCGCGGTTTTGTGACCGATACCCGGCATTTTTTCAAACTGTTCTACCAAATTTTCAAGCGGAGCTACATTATACTGAGCCATAATTAAAACATTCCCGGAATGTTAAGTCCGCCGGAAATATTGTCCATTTTTTCTTCCTTTTCCTTTGCGGCGGCTCTTAACGCCTCGTTTGCCGCAGCCATAACCAAATCCGCGAGCATTTCAACGTCGTCGGGATCCACAACCTCAGGCTGAATTTCAACCTTTGTCAGCTCCATTTTGCCGGTTACGGTTACTTTTACCGCACCGCCGCCCGCGGTCGCCTCATACTCCTTTGCCTCAAGCTCCGCGGAAGCCGCTTCCATATCGTCCTGAAGCTTTTGCGCCTGACGGGCGAGCTGCTGAATATTGTTTGCTCCTCCGCTGCCGTAGCCCTTTGGTAATCTTGCCTTCATTTTAATCTTCCTTTCCGCGGCAAAGCCGCCGTATTCATATTTTAAGCTGTTTTTTCTTAATTATATGTTGCCGCTTTTATTCTTCAACAACCTCAACTCCGCTGTCCTTTAACTTATTTTTAAACAGCTGCATCGGGTCGGTTTGTTCCTGTTTTTTTTCGGGGCGCCTGTAAGGTCCCAGCCTGTAAACCCTTCCGGTGGTTTCGGTAATCACCTGACGGATTTGCTGGCGCTGACTGCTTTTGCGCAGCAGCTCAAACGCCATTTCATTATTGGTGTCTATCAAAAGGTAGCTTCCGCTTTCATACGCCGACGAACCCGAAAACGCCGCCGCGATTGTTCGCGACACGGGCTTTAGGTTTTCAACCACCTCAACCCAGTTCGGAAACGGCTTTGCGTTGCGGTATATTTCTTCAACGTCAACGCCGGAGCTTTGGGAAACCGGCTGCGGCGCGGACTTGGGTTTTTCCTCACGCTTTTCCTCACGCTTTTCCTCAGCCGCTTTTTCCTTAACTTGTTCCGGCTTTGGTTCGGGGGTTTCGGCGGTTTTTTCAGGTGGCGCTTCCACCTTGGGCTGTTCGGGCTTCGGCTTATCCTCCTGCCTTTCCTCCTGCCTTTCCGGAAGCGGAAGCTTTTCGGCACTTTGAGCGCTGATTCCGCGTTTAACCGCCCTTTCAAGCGCTGTCACACGCGCCGCCATAGCTTCGTTTGTGACGTCAAGCTCGGGCGAGCTGAGCTTGACCATTGCCATTTCGAGCTCGGTGCGGTCTCCGGCGCTCTTGCCCATACGGGTATACGCGCGCGAAAGCACGTCCATATAATAAACAATATCGGCGACCGAAAGGTAATCGCTTTGGGTTTGAGCCTGTTCAAACTCGTCGTCCGACATCACCAAAATTGCCCTCGGGTCGCGGACGGATTTAATCAGAAGCAACGCGCGGAAGTGCGCGATAAGCTCGTCGCACAGCCTTGCCATATCCTTAGCCTCGGAATAAAGCGCGTCGATTTTTTCAAGCGCCCTCGCGGTGTTTTTATTTATCGCGCAGGCGGCAAGCTCATAAATATATTCCCTGCCGGCAAGCCCTGCCGCCGCCCTCACCACGCCGTCGTCAATTTGTTCCGAAACGGACATACAGCGGTCGAGCAGCGAAAGCGCGTCCCTGAGCGCTCCGTCGGCAACGCCTGCAATCAGCATTGCGGCGCTGTCGGAAAGCTCCGCCTTTTCCATATTGGCGACATACAGCAGTCTGTCGGCGATATCGCGCGGAGGAATCCTGTGGAAGTCAAACCTTTGGCAGCGCGAAAGAATAGTTTGCGGAAGCTTGTGAACCTCGGTTGTGGCAAGGATGAAAATAACGTGCTCGGGCGGTTCCTCAAGCGTTTTCAGCAGCGCGTTGAACGCCTCGGTGGTGAGCATATGAACCTCGTCCACAATATAAACCCTGTAGCGGCTTTTCGCGGGCTTGAACTGCACCTCGTCGATAATGTCGCGGATGTCGTCAATCTTTCTGTTTGACGCCGCGTCCATCTCGACAATATCGAGTATACTGCCGTTTTCAATACCGCGGCAAATCTCGCATTCGCCGCAGGGATTTCCGCCCCTTGGGTTAAGGCAGTTTACCGCCTTTGACAAAATTTTGGCGCAGGTGGTTTTGCCTGTTCCGCGCGAGCCGGTGAACAGGTAGGCGTGGTTAAGCCTGCCCGACTGAACCTCGTTTTTAAGGGTAGTGGTGATGTGCTCCTGACCGGAAACATCGTCAAAGGTTTTCGGGCGCCACTTGCGGTAAAGCACCTGATACATAAGCTCACCTCCGCGAAAGCATACTTGCAAAACAAAATGCAAGCCGCCAGCCGAAAACGGCAACCGTACAGATAAGTGAACGACAGACTGGCTGTATCGCATCGGAAATAACGCTTAATGCTGCTCGGTTCCCCGCCTGACATGGTTCACATACCCCAATCGCACAGGGCCTGCCGCTCACTTATCTGAACGCAATGGCTACTTGCATCTTTTAAATTATA
>ONLA01000071.1 GCA_900318495.1 uncultured Eubacteriales bacterium | reverse complement strand
TGCGGTCTATTTTCCGCAATACTGCGTTGTCGTCCTTGCAAGGCGCCAGCCTTGCCGCGTCCTTCGCCTTGTCTTGCGAAAAATATCCTCGCAAAATATTAGTCTACTTTCTATCAGGAATTAGTATTAACCATAAAATTACCGAAGCCTCGCGCCGCACTCCACGCAAAAATTAACCTCGTTGTCCAAGGTGGAAAATCCGCAGTTCGGACAAACCTTTTTTACTGCCGGGGTCTGTACGGCTTTATCCTTGACTTCGCCGCCGACGCGTGTTCCGCATTCATCGCAAAAAATCATATCATCGCTCAGCGGATTTCCGCAAACCCTGCATACGCGCTCATTTTCGCCGGGAAGCGGAATTTTTTCATACGAACCGTTAATTCGGCAGCCGCAGTTTGTGCAAAATTCAAAATCAGGCTCAACAGGTTCGCCGCATTCGGGGCAAACGTCCGGGCGCTCCTCCTGAACAGCCTCCGCCACGGCTTCCTCCGCTTCTTCACCGTAATCAGCGGCAGGAGCAGCTTCGGGAACAGCTTCGGGTTCTTCACCGTAGTCCGCGGCAGGAACAATTTCGGGAACGGCTTCGGGTTCTTCTTCGCTTTCGGCAGGTTCGCCGACCGGTTTTCCGCAAAAATTGCAGAAGCGCGAAATATCCTGAATTTGACTGCCGCAATACCTGCAGAGCATAAGTCCGTTTTCTTTCAGCACTGCGGCTTTGTGGCTTTCAATTGCTTTTTCAGCCGCTTTGATTTTTGAAACGGAAGCCTCAGCCTCTTTATCATAATTGTTTTTATAAAGCTTGTAATAAAGCTCGCCCAATTCCGTATATGCCTCTTTAATCTTTTGATTTTCAGCATTGATAATTTTTTCGTCAAACTCAACCATATTGTAACCTCCCGACAAAAATATATTAATTTCGACAAATACATTATATAATGTGTATAACACTTTGTCAATAAGAAGATAAAATTCCGGTTCATGGATAGTTGCCGACATTTGCCGAACGGCATATACAGAGGTGTGAGCCGGCGTGGGATATTCCGCACGGATTGATTATGCTAACCGAGCTTTATGTTATATCCCGCAAGATAACGCTGAATATTAGTTGCGTCGGTGATATTGACAACATTGTCCTTGTTAACGTCAGCAGCCTCAAGCTGTTCTTTGCTCAGCGTTTTTATATAAGCAAGGTAAAACTGAATTTCCGTAGCATCCTTAATGGTGACAGCACCGTCAAGCGTAACATCGCCGGGCTTTACGGCAGCCTTTACGGGCTGAAAGCGAGCCGAATAAGCCTTTGCTGATGAGTCAATTGAATCAGTCCAGTCGCTTTCCTTTACCCAGCGGTAAAGCTCAACCTTTTCCCTGTCCTGATATACATATTTTTTATACCAAGCTCTGCACCGGTAATCATGATATCCCCATGATCCGTCACACTGTTCTCCGGATTTACAGTAAACTTCGTTTCCGTCAGACCAGGCAAGTACATATACGGGATGTCCGTTGTCGTCTCCCTGCCATTTAACGTGGATATAATCATTAGGCAGGCTTATGGAGTCGTAGTGCGAGAAATTGCCTGACTGCTCATAGTTGCCTTCACTGCCCTTTGCGCCGCCGGGTATGCACCAGTGATAGTAACAAGAGCTTACAAGAACACGGGAATCCGAGGTTGGAAGCTCATTAAAGGATTCATATGTTCCGCCTTTGTTAACCCATTCGTTCTTTACAACCTCTTTTTTTACCCAGCCGGTTCCGGGCGAATCCTTTTGAATCTTTTCATAGTAGTTTTTGTACTTGATTGTGTAATCTTTTGACTGCTTTGATATTACATCGGGAAGAGCTCCGGTTACAGGGTAATACCAACCTTCTTTAAAGTCCGAATAATTTTCCTTAAAGGTTTCGCCGCACTTTGTGCAGGTGCGCAAAACATAACCCTGACCGCCTTCTTTGTCAGCAGGGACAAATTTGTCTGTTGTAACATGACTGCAGCCTACATCAATTTTTACACACCGGCTTGTTGAAGAACCCTTCTGAGTAAAGTAAGGATTCTTTATCTCGGCATAAACCGTAAACTGACCTTCGCCCTGAGGCTTAAAATCGAGAACCGGGTTGCAGCCGTTGTCAATTACCGATTCCTCGCCCTTGGGATTGATTACGTGGAATTTATAATTATAAACATACGAAATTTTGCCGCCTACGGTTATTTGTGTTGAAGCTCCCTTGTCGATGGCATCGCTCTTTGCGCTGATTGTGTAATCCAAGCCGCAGGCGTTTTGTGTAACCTGGTAAACGGTAAAACTTTGAGCATCGGTATTGTTTGACGTCCACATTTGAACATTATTGCCTTCCGCTGTGGAACCGCCCTGTGCGTCAAGATACTTGTCGCTGCATCCGGAAACAAAAACGCCGTGGCCGTTGACAACCTTATAATACCAATACTGAGCAGGGTGGTCATGGAAAGTGTATGTCCAAACGTTTGCGCCGTCTGCGGAGCTTGCGTCGGCTACGTCAAGCACTCTGCCGTTAATCAGCGATGAAATCTTATACGCGTTGTCGTTGTTAAGCTTTTGAAAATGCCAAAGGGTTTTATCGTATGTTGTGGTTTTTTCTCCCACAAACGCAACGTTACAGTTATCAAGCTGACCGATTGTTTTCCATGCCGGAGCATTCAAAATAAGGCCGTAAAAATCATTGCCCATATCAATACCCAGAGGGGCAGGAGGATTATCGGTGTAGCTTTCGTTCATCGGGTTATAGTGGTCTGCGTATTTTTGACCGCTTATTCTGAAATGAAGGTGAGGACCCGTCGCGTTACCTGTACATCCGACCTTTCCTAAGCGCTGACCCGCATTAACTCTTGCACCGTAATAAACTTCGCCGGGAATACTTCCGGACTGCATATGCGCATAGTTGTAGTATCTTCCGTCGTCGCCCTGAATAAGCAAACCGTGACCGTTGCCGTGACAACAAGCCGGACCGTACGCGTCATATTCCGGGTCAACATACGGTACGCCGTAATTGTATTCAACTTCCCGGTTCAGATGGTTATAAGGACATTTCCAAATACCGATGACCTCACCGCCGATTGCGGCAATAACGTCCGCGCCGTTAATTCCTCCGTCGCAAATGTCGATAGCTTCATAGCCGTGCGCGGCAAAGTCACGTGATAATCCCTTGTGCCCCGGAACAGGCCAGTAAAGCGTTACCGCGCCGGCTGTTATTGTTGCCACAGTTACAATCCCGGCAAGTATAGCAACGCAGAGCAACACAGCAACAGATTTTTTTATAAATTTCATAATGAACCTCCTGTCAATGTATTTTTTGGTAAAATAATCTATTCTTTGGTAAAAATTATAATACTTTTCATCTCAATTGTCAATTACAATATTATATTTTGAAACATAACTTATTGTTTTGAAGCCGAGTTACAGCTTAAAAATAAAATCTGTTATGAAGGTTCCTTTGTCAATAGCGCAAAGTCACTAAAAATGCAAAATTAAAGGCTGATGGTTTCACCACAGGCTCTATATTATATTTGTATATCTCCCTTGCCTGAAAAAGGAGCTTTTGGGAAATTTTCCCTGCTGTTAGATTACCGCATACTTTTGTTAGCACGATATGGATAAGCGGAAGCCGTAAAAAGAGAAAAGCCGCTTTCGATGAAAATTCATCAAAAACGGCACCGGCGGGGTCTCCGACGAGATGCAATCTCGGTGGGGAAAGGAGGAGCAACAAAGCGTGCTTTGCGGCATTTTCTATACAAAGAAAATGTCGCAAACGAGCGAACGTTTGCGACGACGTGGCGTCCTCGGCGGGATTCGAACCCACGGCCTTCCGCTTAGGAGGCGGACGCTCTATCCGGCTGAGCTACGAAGACATATTATTTAGTTTTACACCGGCATTATTCATTTTACAATATGAAAAGCGCTTTGT
>ONLA01000074.1 GCA_900318495.1 uncultured Eubacteriales bacterium | reverse complement strand
GAATATACAAAAATACGATTTATTCAGCACAATATTTTAAGTTATATAAAATTTAAATTTTTCTTTACAAAAAATAATTTTTGTTGTATAATAAAAGTACTACATATAATATGCAAAAAGGAGATGTATTAAATGAAAAAAATTATAGCGGTTATACTTGCGGCAGTAATGTTAACTACGGTTGCGCCTCTTACTGCGCTGGCGGCGACAACAGGTCCGAATACGGATTATTATTTTGACAGTTTAACGCCCGAGGTGACATTCTACGCTGACAACGATTATACTGTTTTCTATTTGAATACAGCATATAACGATGAATTGGACAACGCTTATTATGATCTTAAAACTAATACGCTGACTGTCAAGGATTTGAAAATGCCCGATGGTATGCTTTACGTGGTTTGTATGGGAGATGACTTCAAGCTGAACGTTGAGGGCAGCTGTGAGCTTGGCACAATTTATGTTGACGGTCACACATACGAAACAAGCCTTAATATTACAGGCAGCGGCACACTTTATGTCAAGGGAAGCGAATACGGCGAGGATTACGGAATTGAATTTGCCGACGCTGACAACGGTGTTCTTAATGTATCGGACACTGTTACATTAAAAATTGACGCGTTGGAAAGCGCCGTAGCTTTTAAAAACACGTCAAGGGAAGACGCTTCCGGGCTTATGAACGCCGGGGGAAGCTCTTATGATAAGTTTGAAAAGAAAAACCACGTTGAATATGAACAAGTATATAAAAAGGTATACCTTGAAAATCCGCACATCATAGACGAGCCGAGGCTGGGTTATATTGTAACCTGTGACAGCGATCCCGGAGGAGTGTACACTGTTCAATATCAGTATGACGATAGCGGTCGGATTTTGATTGTTTCAAAGCTAAAATTCATAAGCGAGTACAACGCGTATATATATGACAGCTCTTTTGAGGAATTATACTTGCCTGCCGATAAATTAGAAAACTCGGGTTTTCACTATGTTTTAACTCCCCAGCCCGAAAAGCTGGAATATCTGCCATATTTGGAAAATCTCGGTTATAGAGTGTATCAGGCGTACAGCGAAAAGGATCCCGGCGGAATTTATGCCGTGGAGGACGATTACGAAACCGAGCTGCCCTTTGAAGATTACGAAGGCTATATTGTTACCCGTGTTGTATATGATGAAAAAAATAATATTTATATAAAGGATGAATCCTTTACACCTGTTAAGTTATCAGCGGAGGAATTTGATAATTCCGAATACAAATTCCTGTACGAGACAGAAGAGGATTATGACACTATAGAAGCTTTTGAGGGCGATCCTGCTGATTATTCCGAGGACGAAACAAATTATTATCCTGTCGTTTACCGCGAATCGGATCCCGACGGCTTGTATGTCTGCGCATGGGAAGAACCATACTCGGAAGAAAAGAGCTGTTACATTATTAAAAAAGTGTTCTATGATGATGACGGCGATTTTTATTATTTCGATGACGATTACGATTCAGAGCCCGACAACGTTAATACCTTTAAGGTAAGCAGTGATGAATTCGGCGAAGGCTTTGATTTCAGCTTTGTTTTTGACCCCAAAGAAACGCCAAGGTTTATAAAATACTTCGATAAGGATTACGATTTTGAACGCTGGCTGAGTGAAGGAACAAAAATCACCGATCCGAGGGATAAAAACAAGGTTTTCGTTTACAATAAATACCGCGACTACTTTTTTGATAAGGTATCCTATGAAGTATGTGAGCTGGAGTTTAATGAGGATATAGGCTATTATGTTCTTGTTGACTTCAATATATATACTGAGAAGGAGTTTGACAGCATAGGCTTCACAACTGATAATTATAGCGATCAGCCTGTTAAGTTCGCGGATGGTTTTGTAGCTGATCAATGTGAATATGAAGTATATGAGGATGTTAGAGGAAAACAGTATCTGGTAGCTTTTTCGAGCGATGTTTATGATTTCAGCGAGGATGAATACAAGCTTATCGACGGCGAAAAGTATTACATCGCGACTCTGAATGAAAATATTGAAGTCGATGATTTAGAGCCTGTATATAACAAAAAAACGGTTGAAAACAGCTATGATTATTTTTCTTCTGAAAAAGAGATGTATTTTCAGGGCAGCGGCGTCAATCCGGACAAGGCTGAATTGTGCGGCGACGTGAACTGCGACGGAAAGGTTGACGGACAGGACAGCGCTATCCTTGCGCGTTATGTATCAGGCTGGAACGGCTATAATGTTTTGGTAAAAAGTATGGACGCCGCCGACCTTAACCGTGACGGAAAGGTAAACGGTCAGGACGCCGCTATCCTTTCAAGATATGTTTCAAGCTGGGAAGGCTACGACAAGTACATAATCGCTCTCTGAGCAAATCAAAAAACAGCCGCAGGTTCGCGGCTGTTTTTACGCAAAAATATATGTTTACATTAGCAAAGTTTTGGTTTATAATACTTATACTACGATTTGAAACGCGCGTCATCCCGTCTTGTTCAAACTCAAATAATAAAGGAGCGGCAGCTATGGCAGTAAAAATAAAAACGTTTGAAATTACCGGCAATTACTCCCCGGAATCTGTTTCGTCAAAAATTGCGGCTTTTCTCAGGAGTGATAAAGAAACCGAAACACAGCTTGCGTCTTACAGCGGCGGATATGTGCTGCAGGCAGGCAAGAGAAGCTTTTTAGAAGCTCACGGTCAGCGTGTTGCCGTAACCGCAAGGTTTGAAGCAGAAAACGGTACGCTTAATGTTGCTGCCGGGGAAGGTCTGTGGTCGCAAAAGCTCGGCGAAAGCAAAACAGGCTGGTTTTTGGCAGATACTTCAGGCTTGGGCGCGGCTTATGACCCGTACGAGAAGGCCACGCGGACTGTCTTGACGGCGCAAGGGTTGTCTGCTCAAATTGCGGAACCGAAAACAGAAGCGGCGCCAAATTCTGTAAAAGGTGCGGCTGCGGTATGGCTAAGCTTTGCCCTGCCTGCGGCGCAAGGCTCGCAAGCGACAGTATGTTCTGCGCGGAATGCGGAACACGGATTGTTTAACGCAGGTTTTGTATTTCAGCCCTGCCTTGAAAACCGCGCGCATAAAACCAGCGTCAATATTATTGCCCTCACAGCTTTTGGTATTTCTATTATTTCTCGCGAAACACCGGCGATAATATTTAATCCGGCCTTATGAACGCGAAATAAAATACTTGATTATTTTTGGGGGATGTAGTATAATAATATGAGAGAATCGGGAGGTGTTTCAGTATGTTAGATAAAACAATGA
>ONLA01000075.1 GCA_900318495.1 uncultured Eubacteriales bacterium | reverse complement strand
AAGGACGCGGCAAGGCTGGCGCCTTGCAAGGACGACAACGCAGTATTGCGGAAAATAGACCGCAAAGATTGGCTACTTTTTATTAGGTATTAGTATAATACACTTCATTTTTAAGCGTGATAATATATTAAATAAATTACAAACAAATGCACCGGATAAAATGCGTAAAACGCGTACTTTAACACCCTGCCGTTGATGAATCCGCGTTTGCCGTTATAAAAAGCAACCGGCAAAAACGCGAAGCCTCCTACCCACCGGCTGGGCAAAATGCATATTCCTGCCAATGCCCTTGCAGCGGCGTATTCGCGCAAATAGTACATAACCAGAATAAAGCAATAGCCCTGCGAACCGTAGTCAAAATCGAGTGTAAACACGGCTGCTGTAAGCGCGGCGAGGCACAGCACAAGAAGCACAGGCTTATTTTTCAGCCCTTCGGCAGCGCACAGCGCAAGAAAGCCCGCGAGCAGAGTAAACATAACGTTTTGTTTAGAATAAAACAAAGTTCCTGTGTGAACAAGATTCCACGGCAGCTCCGACACAAGCGCGAGCACCGCAAGGCTTATGCCGTACTTTAATCTGCTTTTTGTGTGAATAAAACCCTCTGCCAGCAGAAAAGCGAAAAGAGGAAACGCGACCCTGCCTATGCTTCTCATAAGAACATAAAGCGTGAACGGTTCGTCCTCAAACGGAATAAGCACAATTTGAGAATCCTTAAGAAAGTACAGTCCGATATGGTCAATAAGCATGGTGACGACCGCAATCAGCTTTAAAACACTTCCGCTTATAAAACGGTATTTGGAAGGTATTAGTCTTTGCATTGTTAATCTGATTCCCCTCTGTTTTCCGCTTCAACGGTTTCGGTAATTATTTTTTCGTCAGTGTCGCGTACTCTTGCGTCGCCGTCGTCGTCAATATAGTGTTCGGAGTATCTGTGCCCGCCGAAAAAGCCGGTCGGAATTACTCCCGTGTAATCAAGCACCACAAACAGCGCTCCCAATACAATTACCGATGACAAAACAATTGCCAATACAAGCAGCTTTTTGCTTTTCCGCCTTTTGCTTACTGAGGGCGTATTGATTTCTGCCTTCAAAGGATTTTCGCTGTTCTGCTTTGCGGATTTGGCTTTCATACTTTCGCCGAAGCAATAAGGGCAAAAGCTCATTCCGCGTTTAATTGATCTTCCGCATTTTTTGCAGTATTTCATACTATTATCTCCGTTACAGTCGGATTATTTACAAACAGCCGTCGCGTTAGCGGCGGCCGTTTTGATTTATTTGTTATTAAATTTTGCCAAGTGCCTGCAAGCCTGCCAGCACATACATAAGAATAAACAGCGCTACTACTGTGTACATAAGAGGATGAACTTCTTTGAACTTAGCTCTTGCAACCTTAACAATAACAAAGCTGATAAAGCCAAACGCGATACCGTCGGTGATTGACCAGAAGAACGGCATACCTACAAGAGTAAAGAAGCACGGGAAAGCAATTTCAAGATCGCCCCAGTCGATATCCTTAAGAGAAGCGCACATCATAATTCCTACGATGATAAGAATCGGAGATGTAGCCGCCGAAGGAACAAGTCCTACCAGCGGAGATGCAACCAGCGCAAGCGCGAAGCAAGCGCCCGTAACTGTTGATGTAAGACCTGTGCGTCCGCCGGCTGCGATACCCGAGGTTGACTCAACATATGTTGTAACGGTTGAAGTACCGAAGACTGCGCCGATTGAAGTAGCGAGCGCGTCGGCAAGCATAGCTCTTTCAATTCCGGGAAGGTTGCCGTTTTCGTCAAGGTAACCTGCCTTGTCGGCAGCGCCGATAAGTGTTCCGATTGTGTCGAACATATCAACAAGAAGAAGTGTGATAAGTACGGCAAGGATAGACGCGATCGGTGCGCTGAAAAGCTCGCCGAAGCCTGTAAAGCACTTGCCGAACATTGAAAAGTCAACGGTGGGCGCCCAGCTTGTGGGAGCGGTGATTCCCATATCAATGTTGAAAACAAACTGACAAATGTTTCCGACAACCGCTGTAGCAATCATTCCGATAAAAATTCCGGCTTTAACCTTTTGAATTACAAGAATTGTTGTGATAATCAGCCCAAACAGAGCGAGAATCACAGTCGGCTCGGTAAAGCTGGCAAGGTCAACAAGCGTGCCCGAGCCTGCCACAACAATGCCCGAATTGCTGAAGCCTATCATTGCGATAAACAGTCCGATACCGGCAGAAATAGCTTTTTTCAGGCTGAAAGGAATTGCCTCTACAATAGCTTTTCTCGCGCCTGTTACAGTCAGCAGGATAAAGAAAACGCCGCCGATAAATACCGCAGCCAATGCAGCCGGAGCCGAAAGCTTGAACTGCAAACACAGCGTGTAGGCAAATACCGCGTTGAGTCCCAAGCCCGGAGCCTGAGCCATGGGGTAGTTTGAAAGCCAGCCGATAAGCCATGTGCCTATAGCCGCGCCTACGCAGGTAGCTGTGACAACAGCCGTGTCCGCCATACCTGTAGTTTCATGACCGATAACGGTAGGATTAAGGAAAATGATGTAAGCCATTGTCAGAAATGTTGTGATACCCGCAATTATTTCTGTTCTGACATTGGTTCCGTGTTCCTTAAGGTGAAATAGTTTTTCCAATGGATGTTCCCTCCTCAAAATTCCGGAAATTTATTTCCAGTATACATTATAATAAAATCCGACGTTTTTTTCAATAGAAACGCCGGATTTTGACTGTAGATTATTAAGTTGTTTTTTCGTTACAAATGTACAATAAAATTCACACGTTCAAAACAAAAGAAAATCGTTGTTATACTAATACCTAATAAAAAGTAGCCAATCTTTGCGGTCTATTTTCCGCAATACTGCGTTGTCGTCCTTGCAAGGCGCCAGCCTTGCCGCGTCCT
>ONLA01000076.1 GCA_900318495.1 uncultured Eubacteriales bacterium | reverse complement strand
TTATCATTGGGCATAACAACCTTGGCTTTTTCAGCAGCGGCTTTCGCCTTTGAATACCACAGCTTCACAAGCCGCCAGTTATACCCTGCCAAGCCTTCGTTGGTAATCGCGCTGATTCTTTCTAAGGCATAGTACAAAAAATTCAATATTTCCGAACGCTCATTTGCAACCTGATAATTCTCTATTATCTTTATCTTTCTCAAGTAACTGCCGTTAACATTTTTATCCGCTTCATTCAACTCTTTAATAAAGTCATCAAAGCGTTTCCCTGATTTTTTGAAAGATATTTCGGTTTGACAATACGGGCAAATACCGTCCATTGGTGAAATCTTCGCTCCGCAGGAAGGACATTCCAAAACACTTTCTTTAAATTTTCCGCACTTTGGACATTCATTTAATTCTCCCATTTCAAATCCGCAGTTATTACACTTAGACAAAATTTAACCACCCTTACAAATAAAATTTTATAAACATTATATCACACTCTATTAATATACGCAAGTGCGTATACGCAATATCGTAAAAAAATTTAAAATATATTTGAGGTGATGTAATGAGTGTTAAAGAAGCCGTAGCGCTGCGCTTTAAAAATCTTTGCCGGGAAAGAGGCTTAACCACCAACGGACTTGCCAACCTGTCGGGTGTAACCCCTTCCACGGCATACAGTATGCTTGACAGCAAGCGAAAAGATATTTCCGTAATCACCGTCAAAAAATTTTGCGACGGCTTAGGGATAACCCTCGGCGAATTTTTCTCATCGGCAGAGTTTGACGGTCTTGACCAGGAAATAATCTGAACTCACCGCAAAAAGCAAACCGTGTACCCTAATGATACACGGTTTGTTTTTATTTTTGGTATGCTGACAGCATACACATTATTAAATTTTTATGATATACTAAATATGAGGTAAAAGCCTGCCGCAATGCTTGAGAATCCGATTATTTTTGTTATCACCTTGCCTGCTCCGGGATACTTCGGTAAGATATAGTGTGAAAGGTTAAAAACATCGCCGATAAAAATATACGGCACTGCCGACCAAAACACAAGAAGCGTCAAGGAAACAAGATTTATCCTAACCATGTAGTTTCCGATTGACTGGTAGCCGCCGTTAAAATAGCCTGCAATGTGGCCTATGTAATTAATTGCGGCCACCGCGTACAGCACATATCCGATAACTGTTATTATCTTGGGAAAGATTTTTCCGCTGCGGAAGCCCGGTATTGGACGCAGTTTGCGTTCCTTTGAAAAGCGCTTGCCGCTGAGCACCTCGGAAAGCTGCTGAGCGCTTTCATACCGCTTTTCGCTGTCGATTTGCGTACATACTCTTACAATGTCGCCGAGTCTGCCGTGGTAAATCTGCTCGTCGGGAAGCCTGCCCGTGAGCAAATAATTCAGCAGAACGCCGCAGGAGTAAACGTCGGAGCGCTCGTTTGTCTGGGCAAAGCCGAACTGCTCGGGCGCGGTGTAGCCCAACGTTCCGAATATTGTGGTGTCCTTTGAAGCGTTCTCCTTTTCAACACGCGTAATGTTAAAATCTATTATTTTTACCGTGCCGTCGCGCGTAATCATAACGTTTGACGGATTGATGTCTCGGTGGATAATATGGTTATTATGAAGCTCGGTAAGCCCGGAGCAAACCTGAAGCATAATATCCTCCGCCTTTATTTCGTCGTATGTGCTGTGGTACTCCACGGCGGTTTCCAGCGTTATTCCGTCCACATATTCGCACAGGCTCATACACACGCCCTTATACAGCGTGCAGTCATAAACCTGCATTATGTTCTTATGCGAAATAAGCGCTACGCGGCTCATTACATCAAAGTTTTCCGGAGCCGAAATTTTCTTAATCATTAAACGGTCTGTGTGCACATTTTTCACAACCGACATTGTTTCGCTGAGGTCGCGCACCTTTGTGCACTGCCACAGCCTGTATCTTTCATTATTATTCATATTACACCGTTAGAAAGAAGGATTAATTATGAAAAAGACTACATCAGATTTACTAAAAAGCCTAAAAAGCTCGCCGTCGGTTGACCGGTACTTAAAAGAAAACCAAAACGAACTGTTTTTTGACTCGGCGGCTGACCTGATCGAATACTATCTTATTACAAAAAAACTCAAAAAGGCCGAAGTAATCGAACGCTCCCATATGGACCGCACCTACGCTTATCAAATTATGAAAGGCACCAAGCTTAATCCCGGACGCGACAAACTGATAATGCTCTGCTACGGCCTGACTTTAAATGTTGAAGAAACCAACCGTGTTCTTAAAATGAGCGGCTACCCCGAGCTGTATCCGCGAAACCTGCGCGACGTTGTCATTATTCGCGGAATCATAGAAAGAAAAAGCATTCTTGATGTTGACATTAAGCTTTATGAAATGGGACTTGAACTTTTTTTAAAACCGAAAGGCAAAAATGAGGAAGCAGAAGAAAAAACAGAGAAATCAAAAAAGAAAAAGCAAAAGAAGCAAAGCAAAAAAGAATGACCTCTCTTACTCTTTACCCTGAGAACCGGAGTCTTTGCCGGTTTTCAGGTTTTTTTAGGCAATCGTCAGGTTGTACAAATAAATCAAGGTAAGGCTGACGCCTTGCCGAGATTTTTTGGGCAAGCTGACGGAATAATATTCAAGCAAGCCGTGCGCCTTGAGTTGTGCGGTGTTGCCTTAAATACTTCTTTTGTTCAACGGTAATTCTGCGGCTTTCAACCGCCTTTTGAATCGCCTTGTTGTGCGTCCACGCGTCAAGCCGTCTTTGCTCAATATACGGCAGCGCCGCGCCGTACTGCTTTGCCAGCGCGGTCGCGAAAAACCACGCCGTCATCATATTGACGTAATACTCGTCCGAACGTATTTTTGCCGCAAGCTCAAGGTATTCGGGCTTAAAATCACCGTCAAGATAATGCTGCATCAGCATACCGGTTCCGAAGCGCACAGTATAGGTTTTGCCGTCCGACATCCAGCCCTTAACGCTGTCAATCAGCCTGTCCCTGTGTTTTTTAAACACCTTGGGCGACATTTGGTCGCAGGTTGCCCAGTTGTCAACATACGGCAAAAATTCATTCACCGCCGCAAGGCAGGCGTCATAATCCTTAATAAGCGAAATAATAAACGCGTGAAGCTGGTTTTCGTCAAAGCTTTTGTGCGGAAGCTCAGCCAAAAAATCACCGGTATCTCTCCGCTTTGAAAGCTCCGAGGCAAGCGCGCGAAGCGCGGGCGTGCGCACTCCGATAAAATAATCCCTGTCAACTGTCGGAATAAGCTTGCATTGAAAATCGCGGTACTCCGCGTCCCTCAGCTCAAAAAGCCTTTCCCTGATTTCTTCGCTAAGCATCTTCCTCAACCTTTCTTTTGTGCCGCCTGCTGTAAATTACGCAAACCGCGAACATTGCGTAAATATAGCACACCGTCACGGCTATGCTCAGGTCGCTGCGGGTATACGACAGCGCTATAAGCGCGGCAAACGCAACCGAAACCCCGATTATAAGCGCCCAAAACTTGGGACTCGGCTTTTTGCATCCGTAGGCGTATTTTTCAAGGCTGAAAAGAAAGATGTAGTAAACAATAAACGACGCCGCGAGAAAAATATTTTTCGGCACCGCGTCAACCTCCGGCTCGCGCATAAATTCAAGCGCGACCGAAATGTTGTTCAGCACGGTAATCAAAAAGATGTGCAGCAGCATATAACCGCCGCCCGTTGTGTCCTGCTCGCGGTCGATAATGTGGTCGTAAAAATATCCGTAAATCAAAAACAGCCCTGCCACAATCAAAAACGCCATAAGAGAAAAATACACGCTGCGCAAATTAAAGCCGCCGCCAAAATAACCCGATATGCTGATTATCATCTCGCCGAAGGTAAACACAACATAAAGCATTACGCGTTCGGTCAGGTGGGCAAAATCAACGCTCATCAGCTTATCTAAATCTCTGCGGAAAAACGCCGAAGCCAGACCGAGCAAAAGCGCCAGCGGAGACAGCGGAATCCCCGTAAGGCTGTACAGCGGAACCGAAGCGAACACAATCACCGCCTCAGCAAGCAGCATTCCCATACTGAATTTGATGTGCGCGGTTTTCCACGGCGTAAGCTTTTCCGCCTGCTTTAGCTTTATAAAATACTGCACCGCCAGGTTTACAAGAATAAGCCCCCACGCAACGTTGTACTTTGTGTAATAGCTCTGCCATCCGACGCGCGTTCCGTCAGCCATATAATACAGCAGATACATATTGATAAAGATTCCGACGTATTCAGCAACCGATTTTGAACCGTAGCGGTTAATAAAAACCGTCGTAAGATACCAAATGTGAAGCGCGATAAGCGTGGTAAGAAAATATGTAAGGTACACGCCGCCCGGGATAAAGCCGTTTTCAACCGCCGACAAAAGCGAGTTGTTGCGGCCGATAATATAAACAAATATCAGGTCGTAAATCAGCTCGATATATTCAACCTTTTTTTCTTCCTTTTTAAATAATTCACCGAGCATATTACTTCATTAAATCCTTGCCGGCATTCCAAGCCTTGCCTGCCTTTTCACCTGTAACATAGTAGCCGTTTTTAAACTGGTCAAAAATCAGCGCTTCAAGCTTTTCGACCTCCACCTTGCCTTTTTCGTCAAGCAAGCCCTCCTCGGCTTTTGTGTCAACAATTTTGCCGACAACCGCGTGCATATTTTCGGTGTCAACAACCTCAGCAAGCTCGCACTCCATAACAACGGGGAACTCCTCGATAACCGGAGCGTTCACAAGCCCGCTCTTAACGGCGTGATAGCCTGTGCGCTCAAACTTATCGTCCATTTTGTTGCCCGTAGCAATTCCGAAAAAGTCGGCAACGTCCATGTGAGCCTTGTCGGCAATGCTTACGGTAAAAGCCTTTGTTTTAAGAATGTTCTGTGTTGTCTTGTGATTCCTGTTAATGAACAGCGCGATTTTGTCCATCTGACAAATCATACCCCAAGCCGCATTCATCACGTTAACCTTGCCGTTTTCGTCGTAAGCCGCAACCATAAGCACCGGCATCGGATAAACAGCGGGATAAGAACCTAAACTTTTTTTCATTGTAAAAACCTCTTTTCAAAAAAATTGCAATACAATTATAACAGATATTTTCATTGTAAAAACCTCTTTTCAAAAAATTTGCAATACAATTATAACAGATATTTAACCGAAATAAAAGATGTTTTGTTTATATTTTTGTATCAAACGGCACATTAAGGCAATCCGCACACCTGAATTATGCGGTGTTGCCTTAATTCTCCGGTAATTTTTTCGGCTTTGTTGTTTTCGCACTGCCCCGCGAAACGCGGCCGCTGTCAATCAAGCCGAAATCAATTACGCGACGTAATACTAATACCTAATAAAAAGCAGCCAATCTTTGCGGTCTATTTTCCGCAATACTGCGTTGTCATCCTTGCAAGGCGCCTCCGTTGTATGGGTGCGGTGCCCAAAATCAAAGATTTTGCAAGGCGCCAGCCTTGCCGCGTCCTTCGCCTTGTCTTGCGAAAAATATCCTCGCAAAATATAAGTCTACTTTCTATCAGGAATTAGTATAAAAACACGGAAGCCGTTTTTGACTTCCGTGTTTTTTGAGGAGATTATTTTGGAGAGATTCTTAGAGAGATTATTGTGAATTTATGTAAAAGCATTTCGCTGTTATTTTTTGAATTATGCGTATCTGTTGTTGGTGACAAATTCTTTGCCTGTCTGCTGACCTGTTACGTTCAAGCCCTTGTCAACGGTGAAGCGAACAGGAACATTGTGCCACTTGCCGTCCTGTGTAGCGTACTTGATAACCGCGTTTGTGACTCCGGCGTACTGACCAACCGCTCTGTAGGTGTAGGCCTTTGTCTTAAAATCGTAGGTGCAGCTTATTTTTGCGGCTGTGCTGTCTGCTCTGTAGTCCCAGTCATAACCGTAGGATGTGCCGCCCTTGAAGGTCATTTTGCAAGCCTTAGCCTTAACGCTTGCCGATACCGTTGCCGGCGCTGCTGCCGCGTTCGCGCTTACCGCTGTGATAGCCGCGCCTGCCGAAAGCGCGCAGATTGTTGCAAGTACTGTTCCGATTACTCTTGTTTTGATGTTGTTCTTTTTCATTTTTATTTCCCCTTTAAGTTAATTTTGTTTTCGTCAATCTGTTGTTCCCTTGACTGTGACTATAGTATAACAGACCGACTGTGACAAAACCGGGACAGATTTTTCGCGTTGCGTACTTTTTTTAAAAATTTTTTCGCACATAGTGTTTGACAATAATGTAAGTTTTATATAGAATAATAAATATCGAATCTCAAAATTCAGAGGTTGACAAATGAAAAAGTTTATTTCTTTAATGCTGTTTGCCGTTATACTCGCCGGCACGTCAGCGTGCTCCGCCAATCAAAGCACAAACAGCGAAGCTTCACAATCCTCGGCTGATACAACCGCCGCAAGCACAGCCGGGCAAGCAACAGAGGCAAAAAAAGATTACAGCGAGGAACAAAAGCAATTGGAAAACAGTCTTAAACAAATGAATTTCAGCGGAGTTGTCCGCATCACCGAAAACGGCGAAACCATTTGCGAAGTTGCATTGGGAAAGAAGGACTCCTCCACCGGCGAAGAAATAAAGCCCGGCACACAGTTTTGCATCGGTTCTGTTTCAAAGCAGTTTGCGGCGGCGTCAATAATGCTGCTTCAGGAAAAAGGCAGGCTGAGCGTTGACGATAAGCTCGAAAAATATTTTCCCGGCTACAAATACGGCAAAGACCTCACGGTTAAAAACCTGTTGAGTATGCGTTCGGGCATCGCCGAGTTTTATGACGCTGATTACATCGACAACGTCTACACCGAACTGCCCGCAGGCGAACTGAGCAAAACCGTCACTAACGACGCTACGGTTGAGCAAAACCAAAAGGCGCTTGAAAGCTGGCTTTTGGAACAGCCGCTGACCTTTAAGCCCGACAGCACCTTCACCTATTCAAACTCAAACTACTTTTTGCTTGCGAGAATTGTAGAAATTGTTTCCGGTAAAAAATACAACGCCTTTGTCCGCGAAAGCTTTTTTGAACCGCTGGGAATGAAAAGCTCGACCTTTATCGACGATGTCGATTGGAAAAATCTGCCCAACCTTGCAAAGCCCACGGTTGACGCCAAAACGGTGTATGTCGGCATAACCATGGGACTCGGCGACATCATATCAAACGCGGACGATATGGACGTTTGGCTTACCTCGCTTAGAACCAACAAGCTCCTCTCGGCAAAAAGCGTAGACGCAATGATTGCCGACTATTCACCCGAGGACGACCTTGTATACGGCTACGGACTAATTCCCGACGGCATGGGCGGAGCGTTCCACTACGGTTACTTTACCACCTACCACGCAATGGCGTACATCCACCCCGAAAAAAAGCTAAACCTTTTCGCGGTGACAAACGACGACGCGCACTCCGAGGGCGATTTTACCCAGCTCTGCCATTACGTAATTCAGCACATCCTCGATAAATAAAGATTATAGGCAACACCGCACAATTCAAGGCGCACGGCTTGAATTGTGCGGTGTTGCCGTTATTCTTTTGTTCCGTCGTCCCGACTGAAATTCCACATTAAAACAGGGTTCAGCCTT
>ONLA01000079.1 GCA_900318495.1 uncultured Eubacteriales bacterium | reverse complement strand
GAGGAACGCGCCGTTGCGGATGCGTGCAAGATTGAACACGTTATCAGCAGCGAAACCTTTGCAGCGGTAAAAAAACATTTAAGAGAGGATTTTTAAGGAGCGGTTAACCGTTCCTTTTTCTCTTGCGGAAAATTACTTTATATGTTACAATAGCTGTATTAATCAGAAAAGAGGAAATTTGATGAAGTTGTTATCGTTAGTTGTACCGTGCTACAACGAGGAAAAAACAATTCCGATTTTTTACGACGCCGTTATGGCGGTTAAAGACCAAATTGACGCGGAAATTGAGTTTTGCTTTGTTGACGACGGAAGCACCGACAAAACGCTTGATATTCTGCGCGATCTTAACAAGCTTGATGAAAACGTAAGGTACCGTTCATTTTCACGAAATTTCGGAAAGGAAGCCGGAATTTTGGCAGGTCTTGAAATGGCTAAGGGCGATTTTATCGCGACAATGGACGTTGATTTGCAGGATCCGCCGTCGCTGCTGCCGGAAATGTTTAATATATTGAACAAGCCTGACACAAAATACCACTGCGTTGCCACAAGGCGCAAAACGCGCGAGGGCGAACCGAAAATCCGTTCGGCGTTCGCAAAACTTTTTTACCATATTATCAACAAGCTGTCCGACACCGAAATTCGCGACGGCGCAAGGGATTACAGAATGATGTCGCGGATGATGGTTAACGCGATTATTGCCGACCGAGAATACAACCGTTTTTCAAAGGGGATTTTCAGCTGGGTGGGCTTTGATACCTACTGGATTTCATACGAAAACGTGGAAAGAAGCGCAGGCTCGACAAAATGGTCGTTCTGGAAGCTGTTTTCTTATTCAATCGAGGGCATCCTCGCCTACTCGGTGGTGCCGCTGTATCTTTCGTCATTTCTGGGGATTATTATGTGCATTGTCGCGTTTATCTTCCTGGTGCTTATTGTAATCCGCGCGCTGATTTGGGGCGACCCTGTTTCGGGCTGGCCTTCGATGGTTTCAATTATGATTTTTATCGGCGGACTGATTCAGCTTTGCCTTGGAATTGTGGGACTTTACATTTCAAAAATTTATCTTGAAACTAAAAAGCGTCAGCCTTATATTTTAAAGGAAGAACGCTGAAACGGAGGTAATTACTATGCTGGAGGTTGGCACAAAAGCGCCTGACTTCACTTTGCCCGACCAGAACGGCGAGGAAAAATCGCTGTCGGATTTTAAGGGGCAAAAGGTTATTTTATATTTTTATCCGAAGGATATGACGGCAGGCTGTACAAAACAGGCGTGCGCGTTCGGCGAGCTGTATCCGCAGTTTCGCGAAAAAGGCGCGGCTGTTATCGGCATAAGCAAGGACACCGTGGCTTCGCACAAGCGGTTTGAGGAAAAATACGGTTTGCCGTTCACGCTGCTTTCCGACACCGAAAAAACCGTTATTCAGGCTTATGACGTTTGGAAGGAAAAGAAGCTTTACGGTAAGGTTAGCATGGGCGTTGTGCGCACTACCTACCTTATTGACGAAAACGGCGTAATTGAGAAAGCGTTCGGCAAGGTTAAGGCGGCTGACAATCCTGCTCAGATGCTCGGTGAGCTTGAATGAGGCTGATTATTGCTCCGGCAAAGCAGATGCGTATTGACAACGACACCTTTTTGTGTTCGGATTTGCCCGAGTTTATCGAAAAAACCTGCGGACTTAAAGACTGGATTAACTCTCTTTCCTATGAGGAACAGAAAAAGCTTTGGGCTTGCAGCGATAAAATTGCCGCGGAAAACCACGAACGCTTTGCTAATATGAACTTAAAAGCTAACCTGACTCCGGCGGTTCTGGCTTATGACGGGATTCAGTACACCTATATGGCGGCGAATGTTTTTGAGCGCAGGCATTTTGATTACGTTAACGAACATTTGCGGATTTTGTCGGGCTTTTACGGCGTGCTTAAACCGATGGACGGCGTTGTGCCTTACCGTCTTGAAATGCAGGCTAAGGCAACGCCCGGCGGATGCAAAAGCCTGTATGATTTTTGGGGCAGTTCGCTGTACCGCAGCGTTTTGCCCGGCGACAGAGTTATTATAAATCTTGCGTCAAAGGAATATTCGAGGTGCGTTGAAAAGTATATTCAGCCCGGGGACAGGTTTATTAACATTGTTTTCGGCGAGCTGAGCGGCGGAAGGGTTGTTCAAAAAGGAGTTTACGCAAAGATGGCAAGGGGCGAGATGGTTCGCTTTGCCGCGGAAATAAACGCGCGGACTCCCGATGATCTGAAAGCCTTTAACACAAGAGGATATAAG